>MFQN01000019.1 GCA_001783065.1 Candidatus Magasanikbacteria bacterium RIFCSPLOWO2_12_FULL_43_12 | reverse complement strand
TTGATATACTGCAGGTACCATGTTTTTGTGGTTTTATAAGACTCCCACGCCGCGTCGATAAAATCCGGAAAATTTGACACCATCATCTGGGTGGTTTTGGCCGGACCAAAAAGCTGGAGTGTCACTTTCCGCACGTTAGTTTGCATCTGATTTTTATTAACCGTAATATAAGGCTCGGTCGCGGCGCTAGCCTGATTGACAAGCTTAAACGCACCAAAAAACAGCATAAAAATCACAATTAGCCAAAAAAGTTGATTTTTTTTCATAAATCTGGTTAAATATGGTGGTATTATATCAGAAAAGTCAGAAAAACAAAAGTTATGCGCCTGATCTATCGTATTAAACAAATAATGGTCGCCGGCGGAGACATGCTTAGTTTCATTTTGGCATTTTGGCTAAGTCTGATCATAAGGTACTGGCAAATGCCTAATTGGCAAAAAATTGAAGCGCACATAACGCCGATGTTTTTGTTGTTTTTGCTTTGGATCGTCATAAATTTTATCAACGGGCTTTATGACCTTGGTAAACTGAAAAAGAAAGATTTGCCGAGGCAATTGGCCGCGACGTCTCTCGTTTCATTCATCGTCGGCATTGTTTTCTTTTATGTCTTTGCCGACGACGTTGTAACGCCAAAAACGATCCTTTTGCTTAGTACCATATTAGGATACTCTTTAAGCGGTGTTTGGCGTTTGATCTACGACAAATTTATTGGCCTAAAACGACTGCATGAAAACATAATCTTTGTCGGCTATACTCCGGAGTCCCAAGAATTAATAAACATAATTCAAAACCATCCCGAAGGCGGCTACAAAATAGTGGCGTTAATTGACCCGGAAAACCAAATCAAGCCGGAAGAACTGCCATTTTTTGATGTTTACCGCAGTCTTCAAGCAATCCGGCCGGCAATTTCTAACCACAAAGCAACCGCGGTGGTGATCGCCACGCGCTTGAGTAAAGATGAAAACGTTCTGCGTGAACTTTATTCTTTGTTGTTTTGGGATGTTCAGCTTTACGACCTGCCTTCATTTTATGAAATCATTACCGGACGGATCACTCCAACAATTTTTTCCGAAGCCTGGTTTTTGGAAAACATAAACACGGGACCGCAGCCGTTTTACAAAACTTTTCGCTCTATTCTTGACCTGGCGGCAATAACCCTTATTGGCATAATTTTTTTGATAACCGCGCCGCTCATCGCTGCCGCAATCAAACTTGAATCAAGCGGCCCAATATTTTTCAAACAAAAAAGAGTCGGTAAAGGCGGAAAAGTATTTTTTCTTTATAAGTTTCGTTCCATGAAAGCCCTTGCTCCTGATGGCAGCGCTGAAATTGACGGCTGGCAATTCGCTAAAAAAGGCGACCTTAGGCAGACATTGGTGGGCGCGATTCTCCGCAAATTACGGCTGGACGAGATGCCGCAATGCATAAATATTATTAAAGGCGACATTAGTTTAATCGGCCCGCGGCCGGAACGGCCGGAAATCGTGGAACAACTGCAAACGCACATGCCGTACTACAGCTTGCGCCACGCGATTAAGCCCGGGCTAACTGGCTGGGCGGTCATTCATCAAAATTATACCGATGACATAGAAAAGTCACTCCAAAAATTGCAATATGATTTATTTTATATAAAAAACAGGTCCGTCCTGTTAGACCTGTCAATTATTCTTCGGACGATCAATATTGTAATTAGAATGATGGGGCAGTAATCCCCCACTCTCTCTTCAACTCTTTAATCCCATCTTCAAAACTTATTTTCGGCTCCCAATCAAGGAGTTGTTTTGCTTTTGTGATGTCGGCTTCGGTTTTTCTCGGGTCGCCCGGACGCGACGGAATACCAACTGTTTCGCCGCCAATCAATCCGGCCAACTCGTTGACTGAATGCGGCGCGCGATTGCCAATATTGATAACCTCGCCGCGCCCTGCTTTAGCTGATTGCATCGCCATGATGTTCGCGCGCACGACATCTGCCACATGAGTGTAGTCGCGGTAATACTCGCCATCGCCGCAAATCGTCAACGGCTGATTTTCTTTTCTTTGTTTCAAAAACTTTCCAATCACTAACGCATATGCTCCATTCGGATCAACATGCGGACCATAGACGTTAAAATAACGCAAAGACACTGTTTCTAAACCATACAATTCATGAAACAAGCGGCAATATTCTTCACCAATCAATTTCTGCAAGCCGTAAGGACTCATTGGCCGAGGTTTCATTGTTTCAACTAAAGGTGAAATATCCTGGTCGCCGTAAGCTGATGAAGAAGCGCTATACACCACCCGTTTTACGCCAGCGTCTCTGGCCGCCACCAACACATTTAATGTACCATTAACATTCACCTCATTAGTTTCCTGCGGATGTTCAACCGAATAAGGCATCCTCGCCACTGCCGCCGCGTGAAATACGCCATCAACCCCTTTCAGTACTTTTTCTAAATCCGCCATATTCCTGACGTCCCCCTCCACATATTCCGCCCCGGATTGAATCCGATCGGAAAATCTGCCACTGGAAAAATTATCCAAGACGACAACGCGATGACCATCGGCCAAAAGCTGTTTAATTAAATTTGTGCCGATAAATCCGGCGCCGCCGGTGACTAGATACTTTGCCATATTATTTTTTAAAAATAGATTGTGAACCAACCGCGATCACGTCAAAACCGGATTTTTGCAGTTCATGATATTGGTGCGCCAGCATTCTCCGCCCATCCATAATCAATGGTTTGTTTTTTGATCTCACCAACAAATCTCCCAGCCCCCTAAACTGCGGCCAATCAGTCGCGATTATCACTGCTTGAGCGCCGGAGACGGCTTCATTCTCGCTTTTAAAATATTTAATTTGTTTTGATTCCGTAAATATTTTCTCAAACCATTCTATCGCCGCCGGGTCGTAACATCTGATCTCTCCAACCTGTTTTTCCAAAAGAAAATGGACGATATCTATGCTGGGTGAATTTCGGGTGTCGTTGGTTCCCTGTTTAAAAGCCAGACCCAACAGCGCCACTATCTTCCCTGTCCAATCAAATTTAGCCTCTTTTTCCGCCCGCCCCAAAAACAATTCCAGCTGTCTTTTGTTGGCCAAATAAGTTTCATTTACCAAAGTGGCATTCTGGCCGGCGGTTTGCAATTGATGAGCTAACGAACGCGCGTCTTTGATAAAACAACTTCCACCCGCGTATAAGCTATCATATAAACCCCAGCTTCCGATCCGCGGGTCAGTGATTAAAATCTTGCGCAAATTTTCAAAACTCAAATCGGAAAAAGTCTCACAAGTCCGGCCGATGACATCAAAACACACCGCCAATTTATTAAACAGCGTAAAATTGGCCAACAATTTGCCCGCCGCCGCCTCTTTTGGATTAACTTCAACGTATTGAATATTCGCGGCATTGACAAACCGCTGATAAATCTGACGCATTACTTTAAAATCTTTTTCCTGCCAGGCGCCAACCACCACTCGGTCAGGATGCAGGGAACCTTGAATCGCCTTGCCTTCCACCAAAAATTCAGGATTGGAAACCACGCCGAAATTTTTTACTCCGACTTTTTCCATCATCTCTTGAGTTTTGTCAACCATATCCACCGGTACTGTGCTTTTGTTGACGAGAACAATATATTTAGTTTGTCTATTCTGATTACGCTCAAGCAAACTCTGCGCTAACTTTTTCGCGGCCGTGAAATAAAAACTTAAATCGCTCTCCCCGGTCTCGCCGATTTCCGGCGTTGGCAGACACATAAAAATCGCGTCGCAATCATCCAAAAAATCCACAACTTGATTATAATCAGTGGTAAATTTAATTTTGTCTTGATTGCGGATTATCAAATCGCCCAAACCTTCTTCAAATAAACAGGATTGAATAGTGTCGCGATCGCCGGAACTTAATAATTCAATTTTCCTTTTATCCACGTCAAAAACCAAAGTCTGATGCCCGCTGTCAGCCGACACCGTGGCCGAACACGCGCCAACAAAACCTGAACCGATATATAGAATATTCATAATTTTATGTTTGAACTTCCCATTGTTCAATATATTGTTTAAATTTAGTAATTCTAACCGCGTCGCGCGCGTCAAACAAAAATGGGGCGACGTCTTTCGCCATTTCTTCAAAATTCACTTCTTTGCATCGTTCTAAAAGTTTCTCTTTCAATTCCGACAAACTCCCGATGCCGATTTTTTGTTTTAAATAGTCAAGATTGGGTTTGGTAATGCCCATCAAATAGGTAATATCATAAAAATCCCTACCCTTGCTGCGGTTTCTTTCCAACGCGGCGATAAATTTCTGGCTCAATAAAATATCCTTTGGATTATGTTTCACTTCAAAAAACATGCCGAAATTTTCCAAAACCGCTATCTCCGGAATAAAACCAAAATCCTGTTTTACAGTATCCAAACGCACTAAAATTTTTTCATTTTCATGCGGCGAAAATCCATAACGGAACAACATGTCAGAAAATTTAAAATAGCAATGGTAAGCGCCCTTAAAAACATTCCTAAACTGCACCTGAAAACCGAGCTCCGCCAAATCATTTTGTACCTTCTGTGTTAAAATATCAAATTCATCCACCGATAGGCCAAAATTATCAAAATCCAAATCTTCGGAAAATCTTTGCGTATGAATAATCATCCGCAGGGCTGTTCCGCCGATAAAACTCAACTTCGTAGTGTGTCTAAAAATTGAACGCAGTATTTCATATTGCAAATACTCCACATACAAACCGCGCGGATTGTGGACCGGATAATTTTTGCCTTTGGCGTAACGCAAGATTGAATTAAGGTCTTCCATACTAAAATCTGGAGAGTAATTTTTTAATTAAATCATTCAGTAGGCTGCTATTAAACAGCGCCGCGTAATGAGACAATTTTTCTTTATCAACTTTTTGTTTTAAATTTTCATAATCAAAGCGCAACTCATCAATCCGCGATTCATTTTTTAAACGGCTCTTATTAAAATAGAAAAAATCCACCACGGCTTTCTCCGGTTCCGCCATCATCACGTCATAATTGAGATACTTTCTCGCGCCATAACCGATAAAGCAGTCTTTTTTTATTTTTTTATAATCAAACCGATTGTTCAAAACATCCGCTGTCCAGGTTTTTTTTGTACTAATAGAAGTGATAGTTTGGGTAACATCTGGAATAAAACCGTATTCATACAGGGCGGATTCCAAACTGACATAAGATGGCTGGTAAAGCAAATTAGCGATCAAAAATGGGTGGACCGAATTTTTGTAATCTTCCAGCAAATAAACCCTATTTTTTAACTTCAAAATATAGCCGCTTTCCTGCCATCTATTTAATTGCCTAGACGAAATTGGTTTATTTGAAAAAATGACCTTTAAATCATTCAAAGTGAAGATGGGTCTTATTTCTTTCATCGTTCTATAAAATGGCTGAAATTGCATAAATTTTCTTTAATACGTTTCTATTTTTTACCAAAAATGATAAAAAACAGAAACGAATATTTAAATTATACTCCGTATCTTTGAAATGGTAAATACTGAAGGTGTGGATAAATAATCATTGACAGACACCGCTTTCTGTGCCATAATAAACTGTTTCTTACCGGCAAACACAGGGTTTGTTGGTAGGGACGAAACAGATACAGATGAAGAAAAGAGGAAACATGAGTGCGATGACAGCGGCGTACTTGGCTGCCATGGCCAAGAGCTACAGCAACCAGGAGGGCGGGATCATGATTCCCGCCGACCAGCTCGACCAGGTCGTGGAAATCCCGCTGGGCTTCCAGCCCCTCGGGATCTCGTCCCGCCCCTCGCCAGACGGCGCTGGCGACGATGTCCTCATCGCGGCATACTTTGAGCCGGCGATCTGCCGTGCGCTGGTCACGCGCGATGAGAACGGACTCCACTTCAATGTGGACTGGATCCGCGGGGTCAATCACGGCATCCAGAGCGTCCGGCTCTTTCCGGACATCAGTCAGCCAGGCGGAGCCAACCGCGCCCAGTGCGTGTTCTGGGGACCGGACGGCAACGTCTGGGTCAGCCGGAACGGCGAGCGGGACTTCTACGTCCTCTCCCCGCCTGACAAGCCCGACGGCCGCTGGACCCTCACCAGCAAGGTCATCTTGCCATCGGACGACAAGGGTGACCAGATCCACGCTGGTCACATGGACAGCGACGGTGTTATCTACACCATCGAGTCCACGCAGTCGCCGGACAAGTGGCGCCGGCGCTACTATGAGCGACGTGACGACAGGTGGCTGCAGGCGGAGCTTGGCATATGCGCCACGCTGACCTACGGCCTGGCAAAGGAGCCGGACGGAACAGTCTGGACGATCAGCGACTTTCGCTCAAACAACCTCGCGAAGGGGTTGTACTACGAGAACAGGCTGGTCGTGCCGGACATTTGCGGAAACGGCATCGCCTTCCTGTCAGACGGTAGCGCGCTCGTGGCGCGCTACGGCCAGAGCTATCCCGGGTGCTTCAACGGCATCCCGGGCGCGCTCGTCTACGTGCCGGCCGCCATGCTCAAGGTCTAGTTACACAGTTCTTTCTCCTGCCGCTTCGGTCATACGACCGAAAGAGGTAAAGGCCAACGCGCCGATGAGAGTCTGGGAAGCTCTCAATCACCAATATTTTTCATACTAACTTATGGAAAATAGTGGCGAGGATTTCACCAACGGTGGTGAAGTCCGAACATATTGTCATTTCTAACTTTTGGAGGATATATGAACATCGTGGCGATCATTCTCGTGGTGGCTGGCGCATTCGCGTTCGCTTTCTACAACATCCTTTCACGGCACTACCAACAAGGTGAATGGAAAAATCGATCCGCGCTCGTAACCTTTCTGGAACTAGCCTTGGCTAGCGCTCTGCTCATGGCCTATTCGTTGGCTACCGGCGGACCCCGCCTCTCAACCGGCTGGCTCTTCCCGGTGCTTGCGACTGGCGTTCTCAACATCGGCATTCTGTATGCCAAAACAAGAGCGCGAGCATTAGAGGATGTGTCGCTCGTTACTCCAATAGACTCAACCACGCCGGCAATAGTGATTCTTACTGCGATGATCATTGTCGGCGAGTACCCAAGCGCTCTGGGCTGGATAGGAATATGGGTGTTGGTCCTCGGCACCTATATACTGAACATTCAGGAGTTGCGCCAGAAACTTCTGGAAAAGGAACAGGGTGGTCCACGATGGCAGCGCGAACTGCGAACATGGCTCGCGCCGTTCCTCGCGTTTAGCAAAAGCATCGGAGTGCGCTGGGCGTTCTTCGCGGTTGCTCTTTCCACCATCAGTCTGAACTACGACGGCCTCACAGCGCGGCGCGCCGATGTCGGCTTCGGGTTCGGACTGGTCTGCGCTATCGCGGCAATCGGCAACCTGGCGATAGTCGCGGTAAAGCAAGAACACCGCGCCGTCAAAATCAGGGAAGCCATCACGCGAATGGTAGTCCTAGGTGTCCCATTCGCGATTGGCGTTCTGCTGACCGGGTTGGCATTTCGTTACTCTCTTGTAGCCTATGTTGGGACGATGAAGCGGGTTGTAATCCCACTGACAATCGTTCTCGCATATTTTTTACTCAACGAACGAAAGTCCTTCCGACAAAGAATCACCGGAGGGATGATTATGACGGTTGGGGCGATTCTAATCGCCCTGTCAGACGTCTAATCTGCGATAAAAAACCCTGCGCAGTTCTGGCGCAGGGTCTCTCTTTGCCTTCAAAGTATAGTTTCATTACCAATAACCGCCGATTAATAACAAAATACTGCTCAACAGTCCAGTTGCAAACCCGGCTCTTTCCCACCAGCCAAAACTTTTTCCTTCATGAAAAACAAACAATGCTACCAAAACTGTTCCCGCCACAAATAAAAATGAATGTAGCGGTAAAACTAAGGCCGCCGGCGCCAAGATTAACGCCCAAAAAGACGCCGCCATCGCCACAAATGTGGCTAAGATAGAAAAAAGATAAAGAAACAATTTATCGCGCGCTATTTTTATGCCCCACTTGCCTTTAATTAAGAATGGCAGCAAAGAACCTAAAAAAGCTCCGCTATACCACGAAACTAAAAAGCTAGTCGGACTCATTTGTTGGACGGCGAAATATTTTATCAAAAAACTTACTAATCCGCTAATTAATACATAGGGTACGGCCAGCGCCACCCATTGCCGGCGAATTGTTAATTCTTGTTGGCGACTGGTAGCAAAAAAAATAGTAGATCCCAAAATACCGATACTGCTAATCAGCAACAAGAAACCATCCAATGAACGGGGATCAAAAAAACGCCATTCGGCCAAAAAAATGGAACTAAGCAGCACTGCCACAATTGATGTCGCGGGAACAAGCAAAATTGTCTGCGTCAAACCAATCTTAATACCGCCGGTAAACGACCACATCGCCAAAAAACCTATAAAACCTATCGCTGCCGCGTAAAAATTAAAGTTAAACTGGAATAAAAATAACGCCATGATCCAGCTTAAAAAGGCGCAGCCAAAAAACATCTTTATGAGTATTTCTTCCACTGGTTCTGTTCCGGTTAATTTTTTATTGCAGTACTGCGCTAAAACTGCCGCGCCAACACTGCAAAAAATTATCAAAAATACCATTTAATCTTCAGCTAAAGATTTAAAATATCCCTCATTACGCCTTTGATGAGAATTCAAACTTGTCCACTCCGGGTGCTGGCTGACAATGTCTAATATATCCAACCATGATAAAAATCCCTTGCCATGCTTTTGAAATTCCCCCACGACACGTCTAATAAATTCTAAATCATCTTTGGTATCCAACGTCCATCTTTCTCTGCTATAATTTTTTTTACTTTCTACATTTTTTAATTTAAACTTCTCGGGATGATTCCAGATATGCGAAGTGACATGCTCTCGTTCTGATTTTAAGATCGCTTCTGCCCAAGTCTTTTTTAAGGCCGCGAATGAGAATACTTCCACATCCAATCCGTCGGGAAAAGTCGGAGGGTGAGTATTTGAGACATAATCATAATTCCCTTCCAAAAACGCCGCTATCACCTCGTCAATTACACTTGGATCAATGAAAGGACAATCACCTGTTATCCGCACCACCGCGCCAGCCGCCGCCAACAAGGCAGTCTGATAATAACGATCCAACACATCAAATTCACTGCCGCGATAACACTTTATCCTCTTACCGGCTATAAAATGATACAGTTCATCATCTCCGGGACTGGTAGTTGTCGCAAGCCAGATTTCAGCCACTTTCCGAGATTGAGAGACACGTTCCCACACCAATTCTATGGCCTTTTTGCCGCCAATATCCAGTAAAACCTTTCCCGGCAGACGGCTAGCGCCCATCCTAGCTTGAATTATGGCTACAATCTTCATAACAAAATTCCGAATTATGCTTATAAATAAACACTCCGGTCTTTTTCCGCTGACTCTTTAGCCGCCATAATCAATCCCAAAATCTGCGCGCCTTTCCCAACCGGCGTAATCGTCTCTTTTCTTTTTTCAACGCAAGCCAAAAAATACCTAACCTCCTCAACATACATTGTATTGACATCATATGCCGAGTCTAAAAAAAATTCTTCTTGTCCCCTGTCTTTCGTCATCAACACAACTTTTTTTAAATTGGTATCCCAAATAATCGTCCCCTTTTCACCAAAAAATTCAAAATTCCTCTGGTTAAATCTTTGCAAATAATCCAAATGAATTTCTCCGACCGCTCCGGATTTAAATTCTAAAATAATTTCAGCCACGTCTTCTACATCAATTTTTAAACTGCTGATCTTTTTGGCAAAGCAGGATAATTTTTTGACATCGCCCAAAAACCAACTCAAATAATCAAATTCGTGCGAATCCAACAAGATCCCTCCGCCCAATTTTTTGTTGGCGCTGTATCCATGCTGATAGTCCTCCCAAGGGTGCCAATCGGGCAAGTACTGGCCAAACTGACAGCGCGCGGACAAAACTTTGCCGATCGCGCCAACATCAATCAATTCTTTCATTTTTTGAAATAGAGGATAAAATTTCCAATTGCTACCCACCATGGTAATCAATTTTTTCTCCCTGACTGAATCAATTAATTTATCCACTCTTGCTAAGTTATGCGACAAAGGTTTTTCAATGAATAAATCACTGCCTTTCCCCGCGGCCCAAAGAGAATTCTCCAAATGATAGACCGATGGCGAACAGACAAAAACAACATCAAATTTTTTATCAAAAATTTCTTCCAGAGAATTATAAACTGGGATATTAAATTCTTTTTTGTCGGCTTCGGCTCTTTCCGGATTTGTTTCAACCACCGCAACATTCCGCTCGCCCAAGGATAATAAATTCCTTAAATGGCGCTTGCCAATAGACCCGCCGCCGATGATTAAAATATTTTTCATCATAGCAAAACTTTTATATCATCTAAAAATTTGTCTTTATCTTCAAACAATAATGTCTTTAATCCCGCCATTTCCGCAACTTTAATTTTATTTTTTGAATTATCAATAAATAACGCTGCCTCGGCGACCGCGTCCATTTTATTCAAGGCGATCTTGAAAATTTCCACCCCATCCTTTTTTTGCAAATTTATACCTTCATCACAGCTAAAAACCTGAACCGGAAAAAAATTATTTAAATCATATTTACTGCGAATATGGTCCCTCATGACCGGGGACAAATCCGATAACAAACCGACCTTATAAGCGCCCCGCAACCGCAGAGCGATATCCATAACTTCCGGCCACAATTCATACGAATCTAAATACGCTTGAGCTAAACTCAAAGGATTGATAGACGAATCTTCGGCCAATTTAAAATGACTCATGACTTTGCGCCAAAAAACTTCACCGCTGTATTTGCCGCGATAGAAATCGTCATACACTTCCACTACTTCCTTTATAATTTCTTCCGGCGCCAGACCTAATCGCTTTTGTAATTCCTTGGAAGCGAACGGTTCCGCCTCTCGGCAACATACCCCGCCCCAGTCAAAAATTACTGCCTTAATTTTAATTTTATCAAAAATCATAATAATTGCTGTTACTGCGGCCGCACTGTTCTGGGCGCTATTATTTTCCCCTCAAGCTTTAACTCTAAATCCTTATAGTCGGAAACAGCTTTAATCTGGCGGCAAATTTGCTCGTAAACTTTCAAAATCAGATCAATTTCCGATTTTTGATGTTTATAACCGAACAAGATTGAGACGGTGAACAAAATTCCCTGCTTAATAAATTCTTGATAGACGAAAGTTTTGAATACGCGAGCCAAGTGGTCGTCTGGAATTTTTACTTTCATTACCGGATGAGGACCATAACCGACAAACTGAACCGGCAGGTCATAATCCTTTGACAACTGGTTAGCCTGCCGCATAAAATACTCTCCAATTTCGTGCATGTGTTTATGCACATCGCCATATTCCCGCATCATCTGGATAGATTCCAAAGCCGCGATCAACCCCAAGGTAAACCCGCCAAAAGTAGTAGATACGAACACTTCGTCCAGCCGTTTCATAAATTCTGATTTTCCAGAGATAATTGACAGCGGATATCCGCCGGAAACAGCCTTGCCGAAACAGGCCAAATCTGGGATTACTCCATAATACTCTTGTGCCCCGCCCAATGCCCAGCGAAAACCGGTTACCATTTCATCAAAAATAAGAATCGCGCCATGACGGTGAGTTGTGTCCTTTACTTTTTCTAAAAAATTATTTTTTGGCCGGTCATCCGACACTGGCTCCATAATAACCGCCGCGATTTTGTCCGGGTAATCAACAAACAACTTTTCCAGCGAATCGGGGTCGTTATAAATAAAATCGTGCGTGAGAGTCTTTAAAATTTCCGGTACCCCGGCGTTTCTGCCATCTTTGGTGCAAACGCTCCAATCCTGAAATCCGTGATAACCGCACTTGACAATATGGTCCCGTTTCGTAATATGGCGAGCCAAACGCACCGCTCCGCTGGTCGCTTCATTACCATTCATTAAAAAACGGCTCATTTCAGCGCAGGGCACCACCTCTCTTAATAATTTCGCCAGGGTTAATTCGTGAATAGAGGGAAGAGAAAAAATTGTCCCATTGTCAATCTGTTTTTTGACTGCTTGATCTATTCTATCATTGGCATACCCGAAGACCATTGGCCCGAGCGCCAACATCGTATCCAAATATTTTTTACCATCAATATCCCAAAGATAACAACCTTTGCCTTTAACGATAGCAACCGGCGTAACGCCAATGACAAATTGGCTGGGATTTTTACTTAAAGTCTGGGCGGCAGAAGGAATATACTCGCCGGCTTCCCGCAGATACTGTTCTTTTTTGTTCATATAAATTGTAAGATTTAATAGCGTTGTATACAGTTTCACAACTGTTAAACGGCTAATCTGTCATTGCGAGGAGCTCGCGCGATCCCTCGCATTCACTCGGGACAGGCTCCGCAATCCAGCAATCGCATTAGAACGCGATAACGGTGTGGATTGCTTCGCCTGCGAAGGCTCGCAATGACTTACGAAAGTGTAAATAACGCTGGTTATTCTTACACATAAATTATTAATCAGGCCAAAAATAATCAATTTCTTCAAAGGCGGCGATAAATTTAGGCAGATCTTTAGACCAAGTTAAATTATTTTCTAAATAAACGCTCTTAAGAACAAACAGCAATTTACGCGTGAATTCATCTTTTAAAAGTACTGGCATCAGATCAATCTCGGCGGTTGAAAATCCTTTGACGCTATAATAATTTTTTAAAAAAGATTCTCTCAACATTGGAGCCAAAATCTTGGCTTCATTAGCGCTCTTATTGATCAAAAATTGCCTGCCGAAACGATAAATCGCGAAAGCAACGTCTCTGGCCTGTTCACTAATCCTGACCGCGTCAAAATCCAAAATGGCGCGAACTTCCCCACCCTCAAACAACAAATTGTGCGGGTGCAAATCGGAATGAATAATTTGCTTTGGTAAGGATTGGATTTTGTCTTGACTGCCATTAACTCCCGCCGCGATGTCAACAAAGCGACGGCGGTTTTTCAATACTTCCTTGTCAATAGCGGTTTTGATTTTTTTATTTTCAATAATACGCGCTATTCCATTAAAATCAGCCCCGGAATATTTTTTTATTTTATTATAATAGGCGCCGGTTTGCTTACTGACGAAATTAATTTTACTCGCTTTTTCCGGCTCCAACCGATTGAAGCCCGCGTGCATTTCCGCGATTGCCCTTGCCGCCGACGCAAACGCCTCGCGCGTAGGGGAGAAATATTCCCCCTCAATAAACTTAAATAAAGTAAATATATTTTTTCCTATTTTTGTGGCGGGCTTGCCAGCGAGGTTGATAATTGCCGGGCTTACCAACACTTTCAATTTAATCAGATCGTCTAATAAACTTAGGTAAAAAAAAATTTGATCTAAATCTGATAGATTTTTATACCTACGCAACAAAATATTCAAGGACTTTCCCCCGGCGCGCAAAATCACCCGATAGTTTTCCGAGTTTATCTCGGGACGATCTAAACGAAACACTCGCTTGACCTCATAACTATCAAAATAGTTGGCTAAAATGCCTGCTAAAAATGGCGGGGGTGATATTCCCGCGTATCTTATTTCCGATTGAGAAAAGTTATCAGATTGGAATAGTCGCATGCTAAAAAACGATAAAATTCACAAAAAAAGTTGGCAAAAAAACTTCAATACAGGTGGATTAATTTTAATAAATCACTCTGGTGTCTAATATGAAATGCCCCAAAACCGAGCCTGTCCGCGCCTTCAATATCAGAAAATAGATCGTCACCAACCATCAAAACTTCCTCCGGCTTAAATTTATAATGGCGCAAAATATTCAAAAAACACCGTGGATCGGGCTTGCGAAACTCCAAACCTTTTTCTTGAGCAAAAAAGATTGAATCAAAATAATGTCCAAGTTTTAAAGCGAAGACCTTGTTCCTCTGCGCATCCTCCCAGCCATTGGTAAGAATGGCTAAAGTAAATTTTTTCTTCAAATGCTCCAAAACTAATTCGGATTCGACGAACAACTTTATGTCTGGAGTATGTTCGCGGTATATTTTTACCAGCAGATCGCAATCAACTTTGGGCAGATTATATTTCTCAAAAAAGTATTCAAAATTTTTTCCTCGTCCGTGCAAAACAAAAGATTCAACCAGCGCGGCATAGATCTCTTGGGGCGCTATATTGGTAGTTTTAGACAAAAAATTCGCTACCGCTTTGAAGCCGCTCAATACGTATTCTTTTTCGTTATACAGGGTATCATCTAAGTCAAAAACCACCAATTTGATCATAGGGTAAAAAAATATCTTGGCTATACCTGATCATTGCTAAATCTTCAGTAAACTTTTCAACAATCGGAAAAACGCGATTCGCCATCAACGACAAAATAAACTCCGGGCTTTTGCAGCCAGCCGCCATGCCTAACGCGGCGCCTCCGCCAAACCTCGGATTAACTTCTAAAAATTTGATCTTTCCGTCAGGAAGTTTAAAACATTGGATGGTATTGTGGCCAATTAATTTAAGACCTTTGCCGAGTTTTTTGCATAAATCAATCATTTTTTTATCATATTTAGTAACACCGGCCTTGGATTCTCCTTGATATATCCTAAGCCGTATGCGAGGCACGGCGCAAACTGGACGGCCGTCAAAATCCGCGAGGTAGTCTATTGTATATTCAACCCCTTCTATTTTTTCTTGAATAATATTTTTATCTAAATCAACCCCTCTTAATTGCGTCATATCTTCAATCTTCAGAACTCCCAGAGCGCCCTTGCCCATACGCGGTTTAACGATACAGGGAAATTTTATCTTCGGATCCAGCCTTTGCCAAGTTTCAATGGTTGATATGCGATTGTTTTGTAAATACTTAAAAAACCGCCATTTATCTGAACAGATCGCGATTGTCCGCGGATCGGCAACCATAACCCTAATATTATTAGCTTCAAACTCATGCCGATGATTTGAAAAAAAAGATAAATCCTCGTCGCGAGTCGGAATTAATAAGGCAATATTTTCTCGACGGCAAATTGACATTAGTTTCGGTAAAAAATTGCGATCGTCTAAGCGGGGTATAACATACTTTTTATCCACGAAATGAAACGCGGCGCTAAAAGGGTCGCAATCAACACCGACAATTAAACCGGGAATTTTTAGATCGCGGTAAGCGTTTCTGAAACTATTCACCAAGGATACCTTGTGAGAAACGCTGGTAAACAAAACATTGATTTGTTTCCTCTCTACACAATCATCGTTGCGAGATTTTCTTTTTTTCATAGGCAATTATTTCCTTAATACCATCCTCAAGCCGCGTCTGCGGGATCCAACCAAGTTTTTTCTTAAGCTTCGAAACATCGGCGCAGCTAGACTCTAAGAAAATAGACTTTTTCACATTTTTTGATTTGACTTCTGGCATTAAATGTCGTATAAGCTCCAAAACCTCGCCAATGCTTGCGGAGACACCGGTGCCCAAATTTATTATACCTTTCGCTTCTTCAATCTCCGCCATTTTTATAAGCCCCAAAGCCGCATCTTTGGCATAAATATAATCAAAAGAATTTTTCGCATCAAACACCGACAATTCTTCCGACCGCAGAGCCAAACGAACCCAACGTGATATTATATCTCGCGACCCTTGGCCGTAAACACGAAAAATTCTCGCGCACGCATAACTAAATCTTCTATTCATTTTCTCATAAAAAAATTCAATATCTCTTTCTGTCTGCAACTTTGATACCCCGCAGATATTACGCGGATTTATTATTGATTTTTCTGATAAAACATTACCACCGCCGGTATCATTATATAATTTTTTATCGTAGATTAAATAGCTGGAAGCAAAAATAATTTTTTTTAAAGCCGGACATTTAACCGCTTGATTGAGGGTATAATGAGAAGCCAAAATATTGTTGGCAAAATTCGTATCCCAAAAAAGTAAATTTTCGGCGCTGCGTTCAAAATCAGCCGCTAGATGAAAAACATAATTGGGTTCAAAACGAAATAAAAATTGGGAATCGGGATGGGATAAATCGCAACGAAAATAATCAATATTCCCGAAAGCGGCCGGTTTTTCTTGAAAATCAACTGCCCGGATGTTGGCGCCCGCCTCTTTCAATAAATTTATGAGTTCTCGGCCGATAACGCCGGCCGCGCCGGTAACTAATACGTCTTTTTTATTTAAAATAGATTTTTTATTAAACATACTTTAATAATTTCTTACGCGGTTGATAAAGCCACTTTTTTAATTCAGACCTTGTCCTGAAAAGTCTAATAATTTTACCCGCCCTCTTATACCCAACCAGCCTTATCAGCCAATCAATATTAACATATCTATAAATCTTTATCAATGTCTTAAAATTATCCCTAAAAAAATATAACGCCTCTTGAGAAATTTTTGGATTTTCCAAAATACTCTCCCGAAAATAATCAGTTCTCGAGAGGTTACTCTCACTGATCAGTTTGTGTTCAACGCAATAGTCATACAGTGAAGTATGTGGAAAAGGATAAAAAATCGTACACTGCAACAATTTCGGTTTCAGGCGGGCGTTAAAATGAATTGTCTCTAATATGTTTTCCTCGCTCTCAAACGGCAAACCAATCATGTTCAAACTATTAACATCAATGTCATGCTTGTGACATTCTTTAACCACTGCCTCAATAGTTTTATTAAGAACCGGCTTCTTTAAAATTTCTTTCCGGCGCGACTCATTACCCGTCTCAACGCCAATTTGCAAACGTCGACAACCGGCTAAAGCCAACAATTTTATTGTGTCATCATTGCAAACGTTTACATTCAGATTCGCATAAAAATCCATCCCCACCTCTCTCGGCCATCTTTCGCTGAATTCTTTCAACCATATTCGGTCAAAACCCACGGTATCTTCCACAAATTGAAAATAATTGATAGCTGGATACTGAATCTTCATTGCCTTCGCCTCTCGAATAACATAATCCACTGTCTTTATGCGAAGGATTTTTCCTTTATTGCGATATAAATCAGCGTACCTGTCATTTGAACAAAAACTGCAACGGTAAGGACAGCCGCGCGCGGCCATAAGAATGCCGCGCTTGTGTGTTTTCATATCATAAAGACTTTCATAATCAAAAAGGGTCCAGTCAGGAAACGGGTATCTATCTAGATTCTGCTCCAAGACACGCGCAGGATTAAAGATGTAATCATTGTCACCCTTGACGACCGTGCCAAGAATATTTGTGGGGCGCTCACGATAGTGTTGACAATATTCCACAATTGATTCCTCGGACTCTCCAATAAAAATAACGTCAAATAATCCATCCGCCGCCACTCTTTTATAGTCCAATGTCGCGTGGCTTCCACCCAATACGAGTGGGGAATGACGGCCAGACTCCCGTATCCATCTGACCCATTCATAGACATCCGCAATCATCATCGTCGTTGAAGAAAAACCGATAATGTCAGGAGTAAAATTATCTATATCGTTTAAAAATTTTTCTTTTGCTGGACGGAGTGTGTAATGTAAAAGCCCGGTCTCCACTCCAACCCTTTTAAGAACACTGGATAATTGGGCTATTCCATAATAATAACAACCATTATTGCCGTCATAAGCATGGCTAAACTCATTTATATCAGGATAAATGAACAAAAATTTACAAGATGCCATATTCTTTATGATTTAACGTCTCTTTATCCATAAATTGATTTGGGGGGGCAGTTTTAATAATGGATAAATTTATACTTTCCATTTTTAAAATCTTCAATACCTTTCTTTTCTGCGCTTAAACGTTTTTTCATAACCGCGCTGTTATAAACAGCGGCAATTTTTTTCCGCCAGATTTTTGGTTCATGGGTAATTAAAATTTTCTCGGCGGACATAAGTCTGATTCTCAAAAGAGAGAAAGTCAAATTCAATTCCGGGGTTCCTTTTATCATTGCTTTAATTCTAGGCAGATGATATTTGTTTGAAATCAATAAAATATCTTTTAAATTTTTGTCTTCTAAAAATTCTTTCAGAAAAAATAACGACTCGTAGGTATTACCAGATTTTTTTTCCAGAAAAATATTTTCTGGCGGCACTCCTAATTCCTGCAACTCCTCTTGTATCACCTCTGCCAAAGTGGGAGCGCCGGGGGTGCGGGCATGCTGCCCTTTACCGCCCAAAAGAATGAACTTAAGTGATGGATTTTCCCTATACAAACAACTGCCCGCGATGACACGCAGACGATCGCCAACCGACCCATAAAGATCGCCTGGATCATCAAAGGTCGTGGTGCGCCAGCGCCCAGACATATCTCTCACCATTGCTCCGCTAAGTATGGCCGCTGTTGAAAAAAATTTTACCATAATAACTTACAGAAGACTTGTTACCGCCTGACCATTCCCCGGTCTAACGGTTCGCCTCGTTCAATATCAACTTTCGCCGCGCGTCCCAAAATCTCTTCATAATATTTTGGCGGCAAACCATGGCCTGGACGAATACTACGCACATTTTGTGGCGTGAACTTCTCACCAGCTTTGATGTCTTTCACCACAAACAATGATTTGCGATATAATACTCCAATTTTTTCACCTTCGGTCAATTCATAATTCGGTTTGCCAATCGTCGCTTCCGCTTCACGCACTGTTTGAACTAAATCTTTAAATTCTCCCGGCTCCAAAGAAAAGGTGGCGTCGGGGCCGCCATCAGCTCGCCGCAAAGTCAGATGCTTTTCAATAATATTGGCGCCCAAAACGATAGAAGCGACGGAAGCAGTAATTCCTAACGTGTGATCAGACAATCCGGAAATAACTTTAAAGCGTTTGGCCAAATCTGGAATGGTCGCCAAATTCATTTGTTCGGCTGTAGCCGGATAAGCGCTAACGCAGTGCAGTGTGGCAACTTGAGAAGCGCCGGCTTCTTTGAGGGTCTTTATCGCCAGTTGAATTTCAGCTTTGGAAGCCATGCCGCGCGACATAATCACCGACTTTTTAGTTTGGCCGACTCGTTTTAACAAGGGAATATCGCCAACTTCATAAGAAGCAATCTTATATAACGACACTTTCATTTTTTCCAAAAAATCAACCGCGGTGTTGTCAAACGGCGTGGAAAAAACCACCAACCCTTTATTTTCGCCATACTTTTTTAATTTCGGCTGCCAATCCCATGGTGTGTAAGCCTGTTTGTAAAGATTATATAAAATTTGATCCTGCCACACATTTTTTATTTTTACCCGAAAATAATCTTTGTCTGAATCCATCGTGATTGTATCCGGCGTGTATGTCTGCAATTTTACCGCGTCAACACCGGCGGCCGCGGCGGCATCAATAATTTTTAACGCGCGATTAAAATCCTGATTATGGTTGCCGGACATCTCGGCAATAATAAACGCCGGATTGCCTGGTCCGATTTTTCTTTTTCCTTTTGGGGTATTAATAATCATCGGTTTCATAATAATAAATTCTTTTAACGGCGTACGTTGATGCCTTCACCAACTAAATAACGCCTGGTTTTAATTATGCTTTGGTCGGTAAAATGAAATATGCTGCCCGCCCCAACCGCCGAAACATGACCATCTATAAATCCACGTTTAAAATCTTCTAAAGTTCCCACTCCGCCAGAACAAATTACAGGAACTGAAACCAAGTCGGCTACCGTGCGAATAATATCCAGATCAATCCCGCGCATCATCCCATCGCGTTCTATTGAAGTCAACATAATTTCTCCGGCTCCTTCGGCTACAACCTTTATCGCCCATTCTACCGGGTCGAGACCGGTTGATTTACTGCCGCCACGCACAAACACCTCCGGACGACCAGCTGAATTTTTTTTGTAATCTATAGAGACAACAATTGTGGAACAGCCAAATTTTTTTGCCGCCTTTCTGACCAAGCTCGGATCCTCAACCGCCGCCGTATTAATTACTACTTTATCCGCGCCGCTTTGAAGCAACAAACGGATATCGCCAAGTGCCCGTATTCCTCCACCGACCCCAAGCGGCATGAAGCATTCCCCAGAAACCTCTCTGACAATATTAAGCAGGGTTCCGCGATTCTCCTTGCTAGCTTCTATGTCCAAGAGAATCATTTCATCTGCTCTCTGCGCGTCATATATTTTCGCCGTAGCCACCGGATCGCCAACATCGCGATATCCGCTAAACTGAACGGTTTTTACCAGCCGGCCGTTCTTTAAAAGTAACAGTGGAATTATACGCATTTTCACCATAGAAAACAACTATAAAGCCACAAAATTCTCCAGCATCTTAAGTCCATATTGCTGGCTTTTTTCCGGATGGAATTGTGTGGCAAAAATATTATCCTTGGCGATCGCCGCGGTAAACTCCCCGCCATAGTCGCTTACAGCCGCAACGAGCCGCGGCTCGCGACAAACCACGTGATAACTGTGCACAAAATAAAAATCACTGTTGTCTTTTATCCCTTCAAAATAAGGCGAGGCAATTTTAAATCCAACAGCGTTCCAACCCACGTGGGGTACGCGCAGATTTGGAAATGTATCATAAAAATCAAATTTTTTCACTTCCGCGTCAATTAACCCCAGCCCCGGATATTCGCCAAACTCATAACTCTTTTTTGCCAGCAATTGCATGCCGAGACAAATGCCAAATAACGGTTTTTTTCCTTTAAGCACAGCCTCTCGCAATTTTACATCCATACCTGATTCTTTAAGATGAGACATGCCTTCGGCAAACGCTCCGACACCGGGCAGAACAATTCTCTCCGCCCGCTCCAAATCTTGTGGATTACTGGTTAAAAAAGGTTTTCCGCCCGCATACTCCAAAGCCTTTTTAATAGAAGCCAGATTTCCCATTCCATAATCAATGACGGCAATCATATCTTGGTCTTTAATCTTTAGTCCACAGCTTTTGATCCCACAGCTCTTTACCGCGCCTTATGTTCGCGGGATCGTGACGCCACGGGCTAATAACGTGAAGACTGGCGATTTGATAAAATTCAGCTTCGGAAATATTCAACCAATGAAGCAAAACATCTAGACTCGCCGGCCTTTTCCCCTCCCATTCTTCAACGAGTTTTAAGGCCTGTTCACGCGTCATGCGACCATTGCGGATATCAATTGAAGCCAAGTGGCTCATGCGTCCATAACCGCGCTTTATAAATTTCAAATAATCCTGAACGCCCTGCATCATATCTTCAATTTTTTCATAATAATATTCCGGCGGCACCCCCTCCACCTCATCGCCCTCCCAACCCAACTCTTCTGAAATAATCCGTGAATTCTTTTTTACATCCCAAGGTATATAACTGCCCAAACAAATCGAACGGCATCCAATTGCCGCTAAATCGGCGCGTTTCGGATACTGATACGGCCACAAATCACGCATCGTAATTTTGGAATCATTCAAAAAACCCAACATATCATCGGCTGTGATGCCGAGGTTGGTCCCCATATTAAAACGTCTTTCATCAACTTCTTCGGTTTCGTCGTATCCATAATAACTTGTATATTCAGCGGATGGTTCGCCCCAAACAACGAGAGGAGCGTTAAATTTTATCGCAATGTGCATCGGCAGGGAAAAAATTGCCGTGTGCTGATACCACAAAATATCGCCTTTCCGTTCAAGACTGACGCGCATCAGTTTTTTTATTAATTGCCAATTTGTTTTGAAAGATAAAAAATCCGCGCCCAAACGTTTAATCGTTCTTTCCGCGTTTGCCAATACTTTTGGACGCAAAAGCTGATGATGATATTGCACGACCAGCGGCTTCAAACCATAATCATGAACCAATTTATAAGCGGCGAAAGTGCTGTCTTTGCCGCCGCTAAACGGGACAATACAATCATATTGATTTTTTCCCCGGTATTGATCGCACAAGGCTAAAAATTCTTTCTCACGCGCCGCCCAATTAATCTTTTCCTGCTTAAACTCAATTTGCCTGCAAGTGCTACATACGCCTTGACTATCAAAAGTAATTGCCTCCTGTGTTTCTGGCATGACGCATTTTGCGCAACGTTTTAACAATTTTGGATCGCTAACGACTCTTGCGCTTCCAACGTTGACAAGGTTACTCATAACATAGAATGATTAGGATTCGCTTTCATAAAATTTTTCCATGCCTACATCGTCATACAGCTGCCCGCCGCGATTTACTGATTTATAATCAACGCTTTTTATCCTGAATCCGCATTTTTGATACACTCTCACCGCCGCCTTATTTTCTGCTATTACTTTCAATCCTAATCTGCGCAACTTCAAAACTCTAAAAGCATAACTACTCAATAAACCAATTGCTTCTGTCGCGACCCCTTTCCCCCAGTAGTCCTTATCGCCGACTAAAATACCAATAATCGCTTCCCCTTTCTCCTCATCAATGGGCTCTAGTTTTATGTTGCCAATATGTCGGCTGTTCTCATTCCAAAAAATTCCTAAAAACAAAGTATTTTCACTAATCAGTTTTTCTTTTATGTATCCTCGCAGTTCGGAAATAATCGCCTGTTGAGTGGTAAGAAACTTATTTACTTCTGGATCGTTTAGCCAAGCGCAATATTCGGCGGTAGCGTCCGACACATTAAGGATACGTAAAAATACTTTTTTCCCAGCCAAACGTAAATCTGGTATATTCATATCCGATTTTTTTTCAGTAAATACATCATGTCAACATTCGCGCTGCTTAGATACGGCATTTCCTTTTTCTTTATCAATCTTAAATCCTTAAACAAATTAAGAAACTTTCCCGCAAAATTTCCTTTCCATAATATGTTTCTGTTTCCTCGGTAAACTATTTCCGTGTGTTTATCCGCGTAATATTCATAACCCCAAATATACTTTTTAGAACAACGATACATTTCGCTCATAACTCGTTTAATATCGGGTCGAGGAAAATGGATTAAAACCGCGGCGGTAAAAACCAAATCAAAAAAACCGTCTTTGAAAGGGATATCAAAAGCCGAACCTTCGACAACATTTATATCCGGAAATAAATGACGAGATTTTATGACCGCGTCCCTGTTTATCTCAACTCCATAAAGATTGCTAAAACCAATTTTTCTAAGCAAAGCCAATTGCGTCCCAATGTTTGACCCAACCTCAAGAATCTTGGCGGAACGATCCAAATTCCCAATAAATTTTCTGTATAATTCTTCGCGGCCGATGCCAAAATTTTCGCGATGGAGTTTATCAAAACTCGCGATGTTTTTAATATTTGAATAATTGCGTCGCGTGAATTCCGTGCCAAATCCACCGCCCCAAATTTTTTCTTGATTGGTTAATCTTTTCATAAAATCCAACCGCCTAGACAGGCGCTGATTCATTGCGGTCTTAAGGTTAAATAAACAACGCCATTTTTTTTCTTTTCTTCTTTGTAGCCAACGTTTAAAAATGCTTTCAAAGAAATCGAATTATCTTCTTTTACCCGCGCCAAAATTTTATAATGGGGATTTTGCGATAAAAATAAAGCTGAACTTTCGCGAATGGCCTCTTTGCCAAAACCGCGGCCGCGCGCTTCTTGAATAAGAGCGACGTTGATTTCTGCCGTGTGTCCGCGCAGATCAAATCTAACTTGACCAATGGGCTGTTTTTGTTTATCTACAACAATATACAAACGATGATTTGAATTGGATAAAATTCTCCGCAACCAGCGACGATGGCTTTCAAATTTTACCGAATCATGATTAAAAGAATTTTTTCTTACTAAAAAATCATTGCGCAATTCCAATAAAAATTTTAACTCGTTAAATGTTGCCGATTTCAGCGATAGCATACTCAAAGCAAAAATAATTCCGCGATACTTTTTTCACGTCTTCTCCAAAAAAACTTTAATTTTATCCGAAATTATCTTCACTTCTCTGTGTGTTAATTGCGGATAGCAAGGAAGGGTCACGCATGTTTTTTGATACTCTTCCATATTTTTCAAATGTACTCTGGCAAATCCATGTCCCTTATAGTACGGCTGCCCATACACTGCCGGATAGTGAAAATTCGTGGCGATTCCATTTTCTTTTAAATACTCCGCGAGTAAAATCCTCAATTTTCCATTCTTCACTCTTACCACATAAATATGCCAAGCGCTTTCGTCGCTTGCCGACGGTAAAAAAATACCGCGGCCATTTCCCAGCTCTTCTTGATACCATTTAGCCACCCGCTTCCTGCGGGCGATGAAAGCATCCAACTTCTTAAGCTGGCTTATGCCAAGCGCGGCTTGAATATCTGTTAAACGATAATTATACCCCAGTTGGCTCATGACATTGAAACCATGCGCGTCCTTTTCAATCCCATGACTCCGTAACAAAATCAACTTTTTATAATAATCCGGGTTATCGGTTAAAACCGCGCCACCCTCGCCGGTGGTGATAGATTTTACCGGATGAAAACTAAAAGTTGTCATGTCGCTATTGAGGCTGCCGATTTTTTTGCCGTTACACACCGCGCCGAGAGCATGCGCCGCGTCTTCAATCACTATCAGTTTGTACTTTTTAGCGAGCTTTAAAATTTTCCTCATGGCGCATGGCTGTCCGGCGAAATGCACCGCCACAATAGCGCGTGTTTTTGAAGTAATCAACTTTTCAATTTTACCCTCATCAATATTGTAGGTATCCAGCCGAATATCGCAAAAAACCGGTTTGGCGCCGACTGCCAACAGCATATTAGTAGTGGCGACAAATGTATTGGGGGTGGTTATTACCTCATCGCCGCCGCCAATATTGGCCGCTAAATACGATAGGTGCAGGGCGGCCGTGCCGTTGACTGCGGCCACCGCGTATCTGGCTCCGGTATAATGACAAAGCGTTTTTTCAAATTCCTTAATTTTTGGACCTTGCGTCAAAAAATCAGACATTAAAACTTTTCGCACAGCTTGAACATCGTTTTGATCAAGGTGTTGGCGTCCATACGGAATCATAGAGTAGTGAGTAATTTTTTCATTCCTTCTTCGTCTAACCACTGCTCGTTATTATGGCTAGCGAAATAAAATCCTTCTTCCACTTTTACGCCGCTACCATAGACATCATGACCCAACCACCAATCGTGCTCTGGCATAATGACATAATGATTAGAAAATTCTTTCGTGTGCCTTGCCTCCTCCAGCGTAACCAATGCCTCGTGCAGTTTTTCTCCAGGCCTGATACCGACAATTTTTATTTTACTATCCGGCGCTAATAAACTGATAAAATCTTTAATCTTCATGCTTGGCAACTTGGGAACAAAAACTTCTCCGCCATACATTTTTTCAAGCGCCATCATCACTACCTCCACCCCCTGGTCAAGCGTAATCCAAAATCGTGTCATATCTTCGTGGGTCAAAGTAATCTCCCCGGTAGCGCGCTGTTGTTCAATAATTTTAATAATACTGCCGCGACTGCCAAGAACATTACCGTAACGCACAGCGCCAAACTTTGTCCCGCCCTTGCCTGAATAGGCATTGGCGCTGGTCATCAAACGCTCAGCGCATAATTTAGTGGCTCCGTAAAGATTGGCTGGATTAGCGGCCTTATCAGTAGATACCAAAACCATTTTTTCAACATTATTCTTTAACGCCGCCATAATCACATTCTGCGTGCCTATAATATTGGTTTTAACCGCCTCAAACGGATTATATTCCAGAGCCGGCACTTGTTTAAGCGCCGCGGCATGAATAACATAGTCAACGCCTTGCAAAGCCATAATCAACCTATCTACATCGCGGATATCGCCGATAAAAAAACGCAGCCGTCCGTCCGGGTCTGAAATTTCAGTTTGCATTTGCGATTGTTTTAACTCATCGCGACTAAAAATCACGATTCTAGCGGCCGCGCTTTGTCCCAAAAGTATGCGAACGCATCGCTGACCAAATGAACCGGTGCCGCCGGTGATTAAAATTGTTTTACCGCCCAAAAAATCAAGAGACATACAAAAAGGTATTATTTAAAAACCGTCGTGATATCGTTATAATATGATATCAAGTGGATGTTAAAAAATCAAGCCCCGGGATGTTTACCGACAAATTTAAGTTTATCTAATAAATCCCGTTCAGCGCGCAGTTTGCATATATGGGGATGTTTGGGTACAAAAAAAAGCAAAAATTTGTCTAAAATCAGACTAAAAACCTTCTTTTGGCAAATGGCGGCGACAACCAACGCCATACTTGTCGCGCCTATAACCGTATCAACTCTGATCAAATCTTTCATTATACTGCTGTTACGCGACTTTTCTAATCTTATTTTATCTACATATTTCGCTAAGATAGAATCATATTTGTCCATTGCTTCCGAGGGATGAAGCCGTAATATCACTTTGTCTTTAAAATTACTTCGCGCTAAGTTTGATAATATAATTTCCAACCACTTGAATTCATTAAATAAAATGGGCAACTTCTGACCATAACTATTAATCGCTTCGCCAAGGGGCTCGCTGACAATTAATAAATTCAACGCTGGTTTAATTTTTACGGATTTATCATATTCCGCTTCAATTTCTCTAAAATATTGATTAGGAATATAGCGGATCACAACTTTACATGGAAAAGTTCTCTTAGCCAAAAGATAGGCCGCCTTATCCCCGACCCAAATTTCATCGGGCAGATTGTTCACCCAATCGGATCGAGGAAAACCAAAACGTTCTTTGTAATTCACCCAATGATCCAGATAGGCCGCCGTCTTAATGCTTTTTTTCTTTGCCGCCAAAATCGTTTTGATCCCCAAATCCGTTGACCAGCCGACTTCAGTCAGAACTGTCAGCCGCATCTGCTGATATTTTTTGAGAACGCGTTCAATGTTTATCACTGGTCTAATTATAGATATCTTTATTTTCTTTCGCCGAAAAATTTTAACCGCGGGCCCGGAGATAAAGCAGATACAATCATTTTTCTTTTTTCTTAACTTAACAAAAGCGGATATTATTTCCGCTCCGCCGGTGTCATGACAAACGACTAAAAATTTGCTTTTATTTCTCATGGTAATCAAAAAAATTTATTTATCCCAAATATTTGTAAGTTTGCTGTATCAATTTTTGCTTGACAATCTGTAATTTTTCTTCAGAAATAACCCTAAAATAATCGTCGCCAGTTTGCTCCGGCAATTTATCAATGGAAAGGTGTTGCCGCAAAACTTTTGATGTCCCTTCGACCAATACTTTAATCATGTGAAAAATCAGATTTGTCCTCATTTTTTCATAACTATCGCCTCGATGAATGGCCATTGCTTCGCTGTAAACAATCGGGCCGGCGTCAATACCATCGGTCATAAAATGACAGGTGGCTCCCACCTCATCATCATTGTAAATCGCCCATTCGGCGCAGGTACAACCGCGATATTTTGGCAAAATTCCAGGGTGGCAATTCAATATTCCTCGTTTCGGTAATGATAAAATCGGACTTTTCAGAATCCGAGGAGTCCCGCCATTAATTATTAAGTCAGAGTTCAATGATCTTAATAAATGCAAACAGTTTTCGCCATTATGATTTTTAACCAGATAAGTCGGGAGGTTAAATCTCTCAATATCAAAAAAATCCGGCCAATCAAAAAAATTGCAGGTTCTTTTTAAAACGATCTCTCTGTTTTTTTCGCTAATAATACCATCCAGTACAATCGCTCCCACAGCGATACCTTGAGCTTCCATGGCCGACAATAAGAGCGGCAAGATTTCACTGCCAATGGTAGATAAAATTATAACTTTCTCCAAATTATTGCTCATCATTTTTTTTTAATTCATCCTTAAATTCATAAACTTTTTGAAAGGCTCTTACAACATCATCCAAATCATCTCTGGTGGCGGGCGGACGCATGAATTCATGCAGGAACAATTCTTTTTCATACAAACGTTCCGTAACCGGACAAATTCCTTTTTGATACGAAACTGTTGCCGCGGCTGAATTAAACGGATATCCATTATTTCCAAAAGCGATTCTCTTTTGAAACAAAGGCAGCAGATATAAAGGTTTGGCATAGCCGCAACTTATCTGCTGACCTTCCGCCTCACGGAGCTCGGTCACCGGCAATTCGGCTTTAACGGCAGCAATAAATTTATTCCGTTCCACTCCTGCTTCATTTTCATTGTATAAAAATGGCTGAACATAATACACGTGAGAGGACTCGGCGCGCACCCGCGGACTGCGAATGCCGGGAAAACCATTTAACCGTCCCGTCAAATAACTACAGTTATCAATTCTTTCCTTTGTCAGTCTATCAAGTTTTTTCAGCTGTTCGCGGCCGATCGCCGCTTGAATTTCCGTTAAACGAAAATTAAGGCCGACCATATTAGTTAAATCCGCCACCCCCTTATCCTCAACAACCGCTTCAGCGTGATTACAAATCAACCGCACCCGTTCAGCTAATTTGTCATTATTGGTTACTACTATCCCGCCCTCGCCAGTATGAATATGTTTATGATAGTTCAAAGAAAAAACGCCGACATCCCCCAGAGTGCCGGCAAACCGTCCGCGATATTTTGCTCCCGGAGCTTGGGCGCAATCTTCAATGACAATCAAATTATGCTCCTTGGCAATAGCATTGATCGCTTCAGCATCGTACGGCTGGCCAAAAATATCAACGACAATAATCGCTTTGGTGCGCTCCGTTATTTTAGCGCGCACCGATACCGGATCAAGACAAAAATGCTCCGGTTCAATATCCGCAAAGACCGGAATGCCGCCATACCACAGGGGGGCGGTTGCTGACGCCGCCATAGTATATGGCGAGACAATGACTTCATCGCCAAAACTAATACCGACAGCGCCAATGGCGGCGATTAATCCAGAGGTGCAAGAATTAACAACCATAGCGTGTTTAACCCCAAAATACTCACTCCACTCTTTTTCCAGCGAGCGCACTTCTGGGCCGCCGTAAAAGTCATCATGCCAGCAACCTAAATAACGCGATAAAATTCCCGAATCCATTACTCGATTAACCGCGTCTTTTTCTTCTTGTCCAATCACCCGATAAGCGGGGAAAAGTTTTTTTCTAACCGGCTGGCCGCCAAAAATCGCTAATTCAGACATATTATTTATTTTTTAATCCTTTCAATAAATCACCGCAGACAATCTGCGTCTTTAAAGCGTCTTGCCCGGCACATAATAAATCGACTTTTTTGTCCAAAAAATTTACCGCATTCCCCGCCAGACCGACAGCCGCCCGATTCAGTTTGACGGCCGTTTCTTTTGGCCTGCCTAATACAGAAAATTCAGGATATGATTTGTCTTTGGCAATTTTTTGGACAGCCAGAACAGAGCCAAAATTCGTAAAACGCAGTCGTGCTTTTTCCAGAAGTATATCCATTTCAAAAATTTCATAATAGCGGCTATCGCCAACAACCAAATTTAAACTCGGGCAATCTTCTAATTTTAACCACCCCCCAACACTTGGATCGTTGCGATGATAATCAAAAATCGCATTCAGCGCCTGGCAATCCAAGACATCGCCAAATAAATATCGGGCGAAATCTATCAGATGAGAACCGGTGTGAAGCAGTCCTTTATTATAAACGCCCACAGCGCTTATAACCTTTCCATATTTTTTCTTCTTTATGTCCAGTCGGCACTTTTGGATTGTAGAATCAAAACGGCGGGAATAATTTACTAAAATCGGTATATTCATTTTAACAATTTTTTCGGCAACCAGCCGGGCCTGCCTGATATTCGCGGTCAATGGTTTTTCGCAAATAATCAAGCGCGGCTTGGAAGATAAAACTTTTAATAACGTGGGGTAATGATCCGCATCAGGGGTGCAAATGCTGATTAGATCCGGCTTATCGGCCAACAAATCATTTAAATTTTTATAAGCCAGTACCGACCATTTCTTGGCGGCGGCGCGCGCTTTTTCCGGCTGTATGTCAAAAAAACCAACCAACTCTACGCGAGGATTATTTTTGAAAGCATGAGCATGGGTAGCCACTGCCGCCGTACGTGAATTATCAAAGCCGCTGCCGATTCGCCCAGCGCCGATAATTGCCGCCCGATATTTTTTAACCCTGCCGCGGGTCTTTATCTTTGACATGTTTATTAATTTCTAATAAGTGTCTATTCTTGTTAAGAAACTCCACAACCTTAACGACGCTAAAATCTTCGTCTACTGGTAATAAATTTCTAAAAATCTCATCGATCAGCTTATAATCCGATAGTTCGTCAAGGGTTAACCGCATAGCCGGACCACTCGCTTCGGCCGGAGCCAGCCAGCTTCCCAGCTTATATCGGTCAGGATGGTGATAAATATAATAGGAAACATGCACGCGATCTATCGGATCGCTAGTTAATTTATCAACCTCGGCTAAAACACGGACCGGAAAAACCTGCACATCAAACCCGACGGGATAAGTAATCAGAGGAATCATATTAGCCGCATAATCAACATTTTGAGAATAAAATTCCTCAATCCCGCGATCTACTATGCGCCAATCCATCAATGGACAATCGCCGGTAATCTCTACGATAATATCAGCGCGCACTGACTCCGCCGCGCCCAACACCCGTTTCAAAACATCAAGTTCACTGCCGCGAAAATATTTTACACCCAAGCTCTCGCAAAGCTCCACTATTGGTTCATCGGTCTGATTTGTGGTTGTCGCTACCACGATTTCATCAATATAGAGGCTCCTCTTCAGACGTTCAACTAATCGTTCCAGCGCCGGCTTACCCGCTAATGGCAGAAGCACTTTGCCCGGCAACCGCGTTGAAGTCATCCGCGCTTCAATGGTGGCGACAATTTTTTCCTTATGTTCTTTATACATTATAATTATGATTAAACCTGTTTTTTAATTTGCGCTAATAAAAACCTTACATAACCGTCCTTCACTCCGCGGCTATCAATCGCCGCGAGTTTTTTGGTATTTTCGTCATTATACCCGGGCCATGATAAATTGCCAAAATGATATAAAAAATTTATTATCGCCTGTTTTTCAACTTTAAAACCATTGATAATCTTTTCAATCGCTATTTTGCATGATTCCGCGCTATTGACCTTAAACACCCCCGAACAATGCTGATACCAAGGATAACCGAAAACTAACACCGGTTTTGATCTCAACAATGCTTCCCATCCCGGCGTTCCGGTAACCGTGGCCACCGCCCGAGCATTATTGATTAAGTCATAATTACTGGTAACCACTGGCATCAATCTTACATTGGGCAACCGGATAATCTCCTTATAGTAACCGCGATAACGATAACTAAAATACCTCTTGCTATTTGTTATCCACTGACCAGGGTGTTCTTTAACATAAATCAACCAATCGGGTGGAATCGCGGCCGCCAATGTTTCAATCATTAGGAGCTGATCCACGAATACCCCGCCCATCGGAGAGGTGGTGGCTTCTGGCTGGTAATTAAGCGACAGATACACAAATGGTTTGCCGAAACCCGGTTCGGTCTGTACTTGAACATATTCTTTTTTCATGTTTGAACCAATTTCCGTCATCACAAAATCAAAAATTTTCTTAAAAATAGACAAATTGGCGATACTTTTCCAAATTATTTTAACTCTCAAAAGCAATAAATTGCGGCCGGAACGCGATGCGACATATTCTCTGGTATATGCCGGCGTGGCATCAATTCGCTGACTCGTCTGCCTTTCATAATACGACCTAATTCCCGCGCCCAAGTCAGACACCGAGTAATCTTGTCCTTGTCCGACGATTGCGTTTTCTAAATCGCTGTTTCCTTTTTTATAGTCGTTCAATCCTATCATTCGATACCCATCCATAAGTACCACATCAAACATTATGGTTTTTAGGCCAAATAATTTGGCCAGAGAATAGATTACAAAATTATACACGGTATGTGGAGTCACCAAAAAAATTATCGCTTCCGGCTGAAACTTTTTTAAAACTCCTGACCAATACTTTACCAGATGATAATAAAAATGCTTTCGTTCATCCACCGATAAACTTGGATATTTTTTGTTCATCATGGTCAGTGTGGTTGACTCAACATCGGCAAGTTGAACTAACAAATCCTCACCGGGAGGCGGGAACTCCGAATCATCCACGCCGGGCGCCGGCCGACCGGCCAAAGCATCAAAATGATCGTGAAATACTGTGTTGGGAAATTCAACTTTTGGTATACGGCCAAGATTACAACCGGACCAATACGATATTTCATGTCCGTCTTTTTTAATTTCCCTAATGACATCAACCATTTCCGGCAATCCATTTGCCCATTCAATCACAAATAAACGCATATACCTTTGTTTTAAACTCTATTTTAAATTATATGCTTTTGAAAAATACGATTCGCGGTTCTTTAATAAATCCAACGGCGCGCCCTCTTCAATGATCCTTCCTTTTTCCAAAACAACTAATTTATCGGATGTCATTACGGTAGATAACCGATGGGCGATCACCAAAACCGTAATTTTCCCGCGCAACTTTTCAATCGCGCGCTGAACCATTATTTCCGATTCGTTATCTAGCGCGCTGGTGGCTTCGTCCAAAACTAAAATGCTTGGTTTACGCGCCAAAACTCTCGCTAATGCGATGCGCTGACGCTGGCCGCCGGAAAGCGACATGCCACGCTCCCCAACCACAGTCATGAACTGCTGGGACAATTTTTGAATAAACTCATTGCACTGCGCCATTTCCGCCGCTTCCAGCGCGTCTTCATGGGAAATAGATTCGTTATAAAAACGGATATTATTTTCAATCGTATCATTCAAAAGAAATATATCTTGCGAAACATAACCAACTCCGGCGCGCCATTCAGCCAATCCGATCTCATTAATATCAATACCATCAACACAAATTGAACCTCCGCTGGGTTTAAACAATCGCAATAACAAATCCACGAGAGTGGTTTTGCCAGCGCCAGACGCGCCGATTATCCCTATCATCCGGCCGCACTCTATTGAAAAATTTAAATTGGAAAGAGTCTTTTTGCCAGAATTGTAAGAAAAGTCAACATTTTTAAAACACACTTCTTTCTTAAAACTAAATTTTTTTCCTCCAGTATCAATCTCCTGATGACTCGCCGCCTCTTCCTGATACTGTAAAACATTAACCACAAACGGCGTAAGCGAAGCCAACGTGTGCGCTTCAGTCTCGGCTAATTGTATATGAGAAAATAACTTATTAATCGCGTAGACAATCACAGCGAACGAAGCAAAATCGAATCCCTTAACTTTATAAAAAAAAGCAAAAATACCTATGACAAAAAGAAGACCGACCGGCTGTAAAAGCGTATTAGTCAAATTCTGCATGATGGCATTTTTTACGGTGAATTTCTTAATGTGATTAAAAAAATCGTCCCCTTTTTCAATTAAAAAATTTTCCGAAGATGATGTTTTAATGGTTTTAATCCCAATTATGCTTTCACTGATAAAGTGCGCCGTCTGCTTATATATGCTGGCAATCTTCTCGGAAAATAGTTTATTCCGATAAAAAAGCGGCTTCAACAAGAACAAAATGACAACTCCGGAGATCATCGCCAGCGCGGCAATAACCGGTGAAATGTTGACAGCCACAAAACTATAAACTATCAAATTGGCAGTAATCAAAATGGCAGAGCTCATATGCGCCAACATGGCAGAGCTATAATTGATATCAGTAATCAATATCTGATCCAAATAACCGACCTTCTGTTTAAACAAATTCGGCCAATCGGATAACAGAATGAGCCGCAAAATTTTATGCCGCGTTGCCCGCTGATAATCAGCAATAATTCGGGCGGAAATAAATTTAGCTAAAAACAGCAAGACCGCTTTGGACAAAAATATCACGATAATGAAGATTAGAATTGATTTTAGGCTATACGGCAGATGAAAAAAACGAAAAAAACCTTGGATCGCTTGTGAAATAATATCCACTTGCGGCGAAGAAGATTTGCCTAAAAAGGAAAATAAAGGAATTATCGCGTTTATGCCCACCCCCTCCAAAACGCCGCCAAAAAAACCAAAAACGGACAGAAAAACTATCTGTCTCTTATAATCGCCAAACGCGCGGCGCAACAAACGCAAAAGGTTTAAAATTTTATTATTTCTGAACAGCACACTATTGTTTAATTTTAGATTGATCCGACTTATAATTCGTGGTTTTAATCAGCTCATCCCCTTTCAGCCCTAAATGTAATTTTTCTGATATGCGCTCTAAATGTTTCTTTATTTCTTCCTGAAATTCACTATCGGACATTTTGGTTAAATTAATTCTTAAATCTTGACGATCCCCGAGCGACAAAACATACGCTTCTTCATCCTTTACCATCCCATTCTTAAAAATATAATCATACATCGGAGTCATTGGCATGGGGAGGAGATACCCACTACTTGGATAGATGCCGAGGTCATAGCAAAGATCCATCGTTTCCTTAATCGTCTCTTTGGTCTCTTGAGGATAGCCGAAAACCAAACTCGTCCAACTGGATAGGTCGGCCTTATCCAATAGCCTCTTCTGCATGGCAAAACTTTTTAAATCCAACATTTTATTCATTGAGCGACGGATCTCTTCGTTGGCAGACTCAAGCGAATAGCCAAAACCAATGCACCCCGCAGATTTGATTTTTTTTAGCAACTCTACGTCATTTTCCGAATTAAACAAATTGGAACGGCAAATGGCGGTCCAAAAAAATTTTAATTTTTCCACTAAAACCCTGTCCACAAAATCTTCAACCTGTTTTTTGGTCAAAAAAGATAAATCATCATTAAACATGATATAATTAATTTTATATCTATTTTGCAATTCTTTAATTTCCTCCAGCACAGAATCGGTTGACCTAAAACGATAACCGTTGCGTTGAAAAACTTGGTAACAGAAAGAACATTTAAACGGACAACCCCGAGCGAAATTAACCATAAACGCCCTAATGCCGTCCTTCGGAATTGGAGGCGGGTCATTGATAAGCTCTCTCGCGGCCACAATATAAGCCTCCATATCAAAACTATCCCACCCGGGAAACGAAATGGAGTTAATATCTTTAATTACTTCCCGCGGCGGGTTGCTAAAAATTTCATTTTTTTCTTTATACCAAATGCCTTTAACCCCTGCCAGTGATTCAGCATTTTTTATCTTGTCAAGAACCTCAACAATGGTTATTTCTCCTTCCCCGATAACCGCGACATCTGCCTCGGTTTTTTCCAATAATAATTTCGGAATTGAATCCGCCACCGAATTGCCGACAATAATTACCGCGCCTTTTTTAACCTCTCTGATTATCCGAGTTAAGTTTTTGACCGTCTTGTAGCCAGTCGCGATGCAACCAAGCGCCACGACATCAAACGTGGCGCTTGTTAAAAAACTCTTGATTTCCTCTTCCGATTTACGGTCTCTATCCAAATCCAACATCTCAAAATCATATCCGGCTCTTTGAATGGCGCCTACCACGTATGATAAACCCAAAGGAAACATAATCTGCGGTTTATACGGCCTTAAACAAACATTTATCACTAAAATTTTCATATTTCTCTCTATATTTTCCATAGATATATATTGGCTAAAAACTCAACTCTTACAAATAAAACAAATTTGACTTCCGTGGGGCAAATCTATATAATATATGGGCTTATTTTAGACTAAACCTGAATTAAAGTCAATATTTATGAAAGCGTGTTTTTTATTACAGAGAAATTTCGCTTATCTTGGCCATATTTTGGCAATTATTCTCAAAAATAAGTACAGAGTCGAACAATTTTGCGGCTTTGTCAATTTGCGTTCGAGCCATGATTTCCTCAAAAACCAAAAGGATATAGACTATTCATCTTTGCTTCTTGATGAAGATATACATGAAGAATTTAAAAATACCAAGCTTGACTTGGACTTTTTAAAAAAAATGGAAAAAGACTATGGCATACCGAATCTCTGGCCATATATCGCAATCGACCGAGTAATAATGTCAAATCAATTGGTGCGGGAGTACCCTTACGATAAATCGCCTTATAATTACGAAGAAATTTTAAGAATCCTGCAGATTAAGGCAAAAACAATTTTAAACTTTTTAAAAACCGAAAAACCGGATTTTATTGTTTTTTCCGCGGTCGCCGCCATGGGAAGCATGCTTCTCTTTCATATGGCGAAGAAAATGGGAATAAAAACTTTTGTAATCCATCCTTCTTACATAAAAAATTCTTATCTTTTAAGCGAAAAATATGATGACTTTTCTTATGTTAAAGAAACTGCGAATAGCTATTTAGAAAAAAATATAATTCCCGAAACCGTTTTGGAAAAAGCTAAATTATTTCTTGAAAATTTTCGTTCCGCGCCGCATCCGCATTACGAGCCGGCTCATCCAAGCAAACAGCCTCTTCAGCGCGCGAAACAATTTCAATTTTTGCTGCCAAAAAATTTAAAGAATAATATTTTTTCACTGGCAAAAAATTTTTATGAGCATTATTCCAAAAAAGATCGCCACGATTATGACTATATCGGGCCTTGGAATTACCTAAAAGACTCTTTTAAAAGAAAAATCAGAAATTTAATCGGGATTAACGATCTGTATGATCAGTCTATCCCAAATGAAGATTTCGCTTTTTACCCTCTTCATGTTGAACCGGAAATCGCCACCCTGCTGTATGCTCCGTTTTTTACAGACCAGATTCACTTAATTAAACTGATCGCCAGATCATTGCCGGTAGGTTACAAACTTTACGTAAAAGAACATCCAATGATGGTGGTTTATCGACCGCGTTCTTTCTATAAAGAAATAAAAAAAACGCCGAATGTGCGGCTTATCAACCCGGCGGTAACCAGCTTTGAGCTTATTCTCAACGCCAAACTTATCACGACAATTTCCGGTTCTGTGGGCTGGGAAGGAACGCTTTTAAAAAAGCCGGTTATAACCTTTGGGAATATTTTTTATAACCAGCTGTCTTTTGTAAAGCATTGCAAGACCCCCGAAGAAATGCCTTATTTAGTGAAAGAACAATTAGAAAACTTTAAATTTGATGAAAATGAACTGTCACGACTTATTGCCGCCATTTTTGAAGAATCGGTGGATGTGCCGTTAAGTTATCTTTGGGAAAAAGAAACAGACAGTGAAAAACGAAAAGCCGGTCTGGAACCGCTGGCCGAATTAATAATGAAAAAATTTACTTTTAAAAATGTTTATGCCTAAACAAAAAATCGCTTTTATTACGGGTATCACCGGACAAGATGGCTCATATCTTGCCGAACTGTTATTGTCCAAAGGGTATAAAGTACACGGTTTTGTCCGCAGAAATTCTATTCTTTATAATTATGAAAGATTGGAAGTTACAGCGGATTTTCCGCACAACAAAAATTTGCTTATGCACTATGGCGACATGACCGATTCCGTATCCATCACCAATATTTTAGCAAAAGTTAAACCTGATGAAATATATAATTTAGCGGCGCAGTCTCATGTTAAGGTCTCGTTTGAAACTCCGCTTTACACCGCGCAAACCAGCGGTATTGGAGTTTTGAACCTGTTGGAATCGGTTAGAGCTCTGAATCTAAAGTCAAAAATTTATCAAGCATCCACTTCCGAACTCTATTCCGGCGACCCCAAAGAAGCTCCCCAGAATGAATTGACGCCATTTAAGCCAAAAAGCCCATACGGAGCAGCCAAGCTTTATGGTTTTGAGATCGCGCGAATTTACCGTGAAAGTTACGGCATGTTTATTTCCAACGGCATCCTTTTCAACCACGAGTCGGAACGCCGCGGAGAAAGTTTTGTAACTAGAAAAATCACCCTTGGCATCAGAGATATCCTGGCTGGAAAAGAAAAATATATTAAATTGGGAAATGTAGACGCCAAACGTGATTGGGGTTACGCTCCAGAGTACGTTGAGGCAATGTGGAAAATTCTCCAACAAAATAAACCGGATGATTTTGTAATCGCAACCGGAGAAACTCATTCGGTAAAAGAATTTTTAGTTGAAGCATGCAAAGCCGCCGGTCTAGACTGGACTAGAGTTTTGAAAATTGATGAAAAATACAAAAGACCAAACGAGGTTGATTGTCTTTGCGGAGACGCATCCAAGGCCCGTAAAATATTGGGCTGGAAGCCAAAAACTGCCTTTAAAGAATTGGTAAAAATTATGGTGCAAAATGATATAATTAATTTGTCTAGGTAATTTTAGATCGTTTGTTTATCTTCTCAATTTCGTTAAAGAGATAACCAACCATTTTATCGCAATTAAACTGCTCTCTTCCAATCCTATTGTAACACTCGTCAGAAAGCTTTTTTCTTAGACTTTCATCATTTCCCAGCAACTCAATCGCTGACGCCAACTCTTCTGGATTGCCATTGTTGACATAAATAGCGCAGTTGCCGGCCTGCCATTCTAACCCGCCTCCGCGCGGTAAAATCGATGGAATGCCAAATAACATGGCGTACAGAAGTGAAATAGAAGTTCCTTCCGGCTTCCAGCCAACCTGCGCAAAGATATCGGCTTGTCTGTAATAATCAAATAATTTTTCCTTAGCTACCCAGCCTGGAATTTCAACATAAGGTTCAAGCGATAACTTTTTTATCCTCTCGACGACGAAGTGCTCATCCGGACCAGATCCGCCAATAATTAGTCGAAATTTGTGTTTATCTTTAACTAGAGAAAAACCATCAAGCAACAAATCAAAACCTTTGCCTCGAATCATACGACTGGAAAACAAAATTTTAATCAGCCCATCTTGACTTTTGCGTTCCGAATAACATCCGCAAAAGATGTTATTTTCCTTTTTTAAGCTATCAAAATCAATCAGGTCGCCAATGACCATGTGACGTTTGGCCCGCAGACCAAAATTTTCGTAAACCTTTTGTAACGGAGGACTCACAAAGGCGCATAAATCTATGGACTTAGCCAACCACATACCAAGATAACGTTCTGCTAAATAACGGATTTTCTTTTTAATTTTACCTATTAAACCGTCAGTAGGATATGCAAAAGAGGTAATAAGATTATCCGGTAAACCTGCCAAATATGAATTAAACAACGCTGCCACAGGAACGCTTCCTTTTAATCTGCGATATATCCCGGCTCCATATAAAAATAAATGTCCATCAATATGAAAAAAGTCAGCTTGCGTTTCGTATTTCTTCAAAAGCTTTATGGCAGCCAATTGAATACCAAGCAGATCTGTCGCTGATATATTCTCCTCTACTATTTTATATGGTAAATTATGAGGAATTTGATTATTTTTAGAAAATGCAGTCACTACGACAACGTCATTGCCAAACTTTTGTAAAGTACGAATGATAATGTCTAGTTCTTCCACAGAACCACCGGACGAGGAAAAATTCATTTTTGAAGTTAAAAAAACTATTCTCATATCATAAAAGTAAAAATTTAAATTGGTTGTTACGGCGAATAGCCGAGTTTGCGCGCTAATTCTATCATTTTTTCTTTATTCCTTTTTTTAACAGGCCGGGCGGGTACGCCCATGTAAACAGTCCACGGTTCAGTGTCTTTCGTAACCAATGCGCACGCCCCGATTACCGACCCCTCACCAATGGTCACGCCGGGCAATACAACAGAATTTACACATAGGTTTGAAAAATCTTCTAACGTTACATGGGTAAAATTTACGCTAGTATATTCAAAAGGAATCCCCGGCGCGCTAACAAGGCCGTCTCCTGAAAAATTATCTGAACCGCACAATATTTTACTACCGGCTCCAATCGTAATAAAACTGCCAATCTTCAGTATGCTTTTAGGCCCCCCAATTACTGTAACATATGGTCCAATATGAATATAACTTCCGATCTCGGCCGGCGGGGTTAAATAAAGGCCGCAATCTATACGTATATGGCTACCAACTTCTAATAAATTGGGCCGGCGAAGCTCTATATCATTACTAATAAAAACGTCTTCTCCGAATGATTTAAGTTTGGAATAATCATAACCAGCGCTTGACTCGTCTGACAATTGTTTTTTCATAATCTCTAAAATAAAATGTGATGTTAGCCAGGTTTTTTAATAAGCGGGGCTTTAAAAATATCTTTATTTTTTTCACTAAATTTTCTTGTTTTTAGTAGAACAAAGCTTGATCCTTCTAAAAATTTTACGGCATGAGTTTCATATGGTTTGAATATACAACCTTGAGACTTGGACAGAATAAATTTTTTAGTTTTACTTCTTGGACTGTTAATGTTTTTATAAAAAATCATTGCGGAGCCGGACATCACGAAAAACATTGTTAGACATTTCTTGTGATAATGATTACCAATAATTGAACCCTTTTTCATAAAACCGCCATTAATGGATTGCCAGCCCGTTTTACTATTGAAATATTCCAAAAAAATTCCCCTCTTGTCATGACGCGTAAAAACCTTAATTATTTTTTGCATATCGGCAATGCTTTTTTTACATTATACCCCTCAAATTGACAGTTTTCTGTGCTTAACTTATAATAACATTAATTATAACTAAACTTTGCGCCCTTGGCAAGGGGGTGTAAGATTCGCTATAAGCAAATTAATTATGGCTAATTGCAAAATCCCTTGGTATCAACCGATGGTTGACGAGGAGGAAAAAAATTTAGTTTTGAAAGTATTAACAGAAAATTACTTAAATGATGGAAATGTAACTGATCAGTTTGAAGAACGTTGGGCAACGATGGTAAACGCCAAACACGCATTGGCAGTAACCAGTTGCACAATGGGCATATTTTTGGCTCTCAAGGGGCTTAGAGTAGGAACCGGAGATGAAGTCCTGGTGCCAAACATGACGTTTATCGCTACGGCCCACGCAGTGGAGCTGACTGGCGCTAATGTTGTTCTCGTAGATGTTAATCCACAAACCCTGACTATAGATATAGAGGCGGCCGAACGATCGGTAACTACCAAAACAAAGGCAATTGTGCCTGTGCATGTGAGCGGCCGCGGGGCAGACATGGTTAAAATTTTAGAACTTGCGAAGAAACATAACTTGTTGGTAGTAGAAGACGCGGCTGCGGCGTTCATGTCCAAACAGAACGGTCGGTATTTGGGTACCATAGGAAAGGCCGGCTGTTACTCTTTGTCGCCCTTTAAAATGGTCTCTACAGGGCAAGGAGGCATAATTGTTACTGATGATGACGCACTTTTTGAAGAACTGGTTAAATTAAAAGACCATGGGCGGCCGGTAAAAGGAACCGGGGGAGACGATATCCATCAAAGTATTGGTTATAATTTCAAATACACCAATTTACAAGCCGCTGTTGGCTTGGGACAGCTAAATAAAGTTGCGTTCAGGATGGATCGGATAAAACGCGCCTATAAATTGTACAAAGAAAATTTGAAACCAAACACCGTTAATCTGTTTCCTTTTAATATCGCGGAAGGCGAACTCCCGCTTTGGATTGACGCCTGGACAGAAAAACGCGACACCCTCATTAACTATTTGCTATCCCAGAATATTGAATGCCGTGAATTTTGGCTGCCAATTCACCGACAGACCGCTTTTAAAATGCCAGACGAACGGTTTGCAAGCAGTACAAAAATATCACCTCTCTCTTTTTGGCTACCTTCTTCTTTTACTATGGCAGACGAAGACGTGATAACTGTTTGCAGACACATCAATAAATTTTTCGATGGGCATTAAATTTTCAAGAAATCAAAAAATCGAAATAGCGATTGTCGCGCTGGCGATTATACTGCGGGTTGGTTATTTTTGGATTAACATGGCGACGCACGACAACAGTCTCCTTGGCACCATTTGGAAATCAGAAAGTTATTACGAAATAGCCCACAATATCCTTTCCGGCCACGGGTTTTCTGGAGCGACTACAGAGCCATACACGCCGGATTCGTGGCGCACGCCGCTTTATCCCCTATTTATAGCCGCCAATTTCAAGCTATTCGGGTCAGATTTGGCGGTCATCATCTCCCAAATTATCATGGGGAGTATTTTGGCGTTGCTGGCTAAGAGAATAAGCTACCACATAATGAACAATGAAAAAATAGCTATCGGCGTCGGTATTTTTTTTGCGATTGAACCACTGTTGATCAGGCTCACCAGCGTGCTCTTAACAGAAACATTATTTTTAACGCTTTTCTTCGGTTTTCTTTTAGCTTTCTATAATTATTTAAAAAATGAAAAATTTTCTTATCTTGCTGTGAGTGCTGTCCTTTTAGGACTCACGACTCTGACTCGGCCGATAACGCAATATCTACCGGTAATTATTGTTGCCTTAATTATCTGGATTTTTAGAAAAAAAATTACCATTCGCGTCTTTTGGCGTATGCTTGGATTCTTGGTGATTTTTGTTATGATGCTTTCTCCGTGGCTTTACCGAAATTCCCGTTTATTCGGAAGTCCCGCTCTCGCGGCTACTTCAGCCAATAATCTATATGGCTATTTCATACCATCAATACTGGCGCTTAAAAATAATATTAGTTACAATGAAGCAAAAAATAAATTCTTTGCTGAAGAAAAAATATCTGACCTGACGATAATTGACCTAAAGACCGCCAATCATTTTACACAACGATCAATAGAGATTCTTAAAAAAATGCCTCCATATGACACGACCAAAGTTATCGTCTTAACTGTCGTTTCGTTATTTACCCAGGATGGGTATCGTGATATTCTTGGGGATTTAGGATTAGACGCCAACCTGCCGGCCATTCCTGTTTTTAAAATAATTCAATCACCAAGAATTGCCCTAAGTATAATTGGCGGACTAATAAGAGGCCCGGCAATTATTGTTATAGCCGGGCGCATATTTTGGATTCTAATGACGCTTTTCGCCGCGCTTGGTATCATAAAATACCTTAAACGCGAAAGATTGCAAAACAAAATATCGTTCACTTTTCTCATAATTTTTTATTTCACCATAACTTCCGCCGTTGTCGGTTTGGGAGTAACAGCGCGCTACCGCGCGCCGATAAATATTTTTATCGCGACATTTGCTTTCTATGCGATTGGCCGACAAGAAAATACAAAACTATCATCACTCAAACCGATAAAGGTGGAGTCCCCCGGCCTGATGAAGTAGTTTTATTGAAGGCAGTGTTTTTAGAAGCGACTCTGACAATTCCTTAGGCGACAAAAGATAATCAATTTTGTACCGCCTTAACTCAGTGGAGAAATCTTTTTTAAAAAATACGGGATAATCTTCCGCTACCCGTCTGACCGGCTCAGCCATCCATTGCTGGTATCCTGGACTAAATAATTGATCCCAGTTTTTAAAGAAATTAAGACTTACCAGCAAAAAATGATTCTTAAGATAATTCTCAACTTCCGCTGGTTGCACTTCATTCATCCTCAAAAACGATAAAAAATTGTGGTAATTTCTCTCCGCCGTGGCTTCCGCGCTGGCCCCCCTTGATATGTAATAAATATTACAGTGAGTTAACCCAGTAAGTAGCCTAGAAATCGTATCGTCTTCTCTTTCGGCCACAAAAATAACGCAATCTTTTGGCGTATTAATGTCAATCCACTTAAACATCTCGTTAAATTTTTGAGTTTCTGAAAAATAGCTTAGTCCCAACACATAGGAACGCGCGGTTTGAACACCAAAAAACAGAGTGGATGCAAAAACCGCTATTAACACAACATACCAAATTTTGGAAAAACGCGGACGCAAAAAATTAAAGCTAAGCACCATTAACGCAACGAGGGTTAAAGGAATCGTAAATTGCACAAAGTGAGGATGCGAGATGTTGATACCGGTAATAACCTGAATATTAAACGCTGCCAGACCTCCGATAAAAAAAGCTAGACAAAAAAACCACCACGAATCAATTTTCCCAGCAATTTTTTTTTGTTGTAAATATTCTTTTATAAAACAGAAAAAAAATATGGCGCTACCGGCTAATAACACTTTATTAAAAACCAACTGACGGGTAAAAACCCCGCCGAATATACCAACTACTCCTCCCTTACTCTCAACCAACGCTCTTATCACCATATACCAATACGGCGAAGAAAAAAAGAAACTAAAGATGATGGCAAGAAATAAATTGAATGAGATAGAGTATTCCTTTTTTAAAAAATAAATTAACGCCAGAACACCAGCAATAGAAAGTGACATGATCAATGTGAAATAATATCCCACTCCCAGCGCGATAATAACTCCTGCGAACAAAGACCAATAACGGCCTTTTTTATTAACTATTTGCCATAAAATTAACAACAATAGAAATAATAGCATCACTCCAATAATTGGATTAACGGGCCTATTCCATAATAGGCCATGTAAATAAGGCAGTTGGCCGCTTAACACAAGCCAAGAAAATTTTATATCCGTAAATTCATAACCAAATATGACCAACAAACCTGTTCCCACCGCATTGAGACGGCCCGCAGTAGTATGGCCATCAGTTAATTTGATGACCAAAAAATAAATCAGTAAAAATAAAAAAGCGGGAAATAAAAATTGATTCAAGAGTATTATTTCTGTGGTGGATAAGCCAATGATGCGGCCGATTAAGGCATATAAATGTTCATTGGTTGGAAATATTACCGGAAAATTATTCTTATATTCAAAATAAAAGGCGGAACTAACCAAACCGTGGCCATCCATCAGATCCCTCACTCTGGTTAAATAAAAATCCATATTAGCAGCATTAAACATCGGAACTCCGTTGTAGGATTTTCCAAGAGCGCTAATGGCTAGAAACTGTTGGGATAACGAAAGCAAGCCAACAATAATGGAAAATATGATAACTAAATAATAATTTTTTACGGCGGATATTAATTTCTCTTTAGTCAACATGCTTATTTAAAATTTTTACAAAAATCATTAAAATTTTCAATTACATAACTCAACATCTCTTCCGTCAAACCCGGGTAGCACCCAATCCAAAAAGTATTTTTCATCACTTTATCGGTATTGTCCAAATCTCCCACTACCCGATACTTAACTTGATTATCAATAAAATACGGCTGTTTAACGAGATTGCCGGCAAATAAATATCTGGTAGCGATATTACTCTCTTGCAAGTGTTGGACAATCTGATTGCGGCCAAACGGCGCTTCCTCTCTCACCGTCAATAAAAATCCAAACCAACTTGGCTCGGCTTTTTCCTCCCATTTCGGCAAAATAAAATATTCTTCGTATTTTTTCAAAGAATCATACAAAAACTTGAAATTATCTTTTCTCTTTTTAATGAATCCTTCAAGTTTGCCCAACTGCGCCACGCCGATAGCAGCCTGGATATCCGTCAGCTTTAGATTATACCCGATTTCAGAATAGATATACTTGTGGTCATAACCAAACGGCAAATCCCCCAATTGCCAGCCAAATCTCATTCCGCAAGTATTATCATGTCCGGTTTTGCAATAGCAATCCCGGCCCCAATCGCGGACCGACCGGATTATTCCATTCAACAAATTATCGCTCGTAAACACCGCCCCGCCCTCGCCCATGGTAATATGATGCGCCGGATAGAAACTGCAGGTGGAAACATGGCCGAAGGTGCCGGTGTATTTTCCATTATATTTTGAACCAAGCGCGTCGCAATTATCTTCTACCAACCACAAATTATTTTTTTTGCAAATATCAATAATAACATCAAGCGCGAAAGGATTGCCTAGAGTATGCGCGATCATTATCGCTCGAGTTTTTGGTCCGATGGCGTTTTTTAATCCATCAATATTGATGTTATAAGTTCCCAAATCCACATCAACAAAAACCGGCACTAATCCGTTTTGAATAATCGGATTAACCGTGCTTGGAAAGCCGGCGGCAACGGTTATCACTTCATCGCCCTCTTTTAATCTTTTATCCCCAAGTTTAGGAGATGTCAAAGCAGTCAAAGCCACCAGATTAGCCGAAGAACCGGAATTAACCAACGAGGTGTATTTTACTCCCAGCAGATGATTCATCTTTTCTTCAAACTCGTCGCTAAATCTTCCTTCTGTCCACCAGCTGTCAAGCACAGCCTCAACTCCGAACAGCACTTCTTGCTCATCAGAAACTGTGCCGGATATCCGCACCGGTGATTCTCCGGGAACAAATTCTTTGGGTGGAAATCTTTTCCGATATTCATTCACTAATGCCTCTTGTAAATTTTTGTCCATAGAATAAATTGTTATTGAAGCAAAAAATAATCATATTTTCCGCCTGACGCTAAAACCCGCCATGTTCACAGTTTAGCATCTTTTCAAAAAAAGTCAAAAAAAACCGCCAAAAGCGGAATCAAAATTATGAAGGGATTGGGAGCGCGGCTGGACGCGCTCCCTGATTGGTAGGAAATTGTGGATGGCCTAGGACTGGCCGGAGAAGGCCGCAGTGGCCGCTGGGATGATACGCTCCACATGATGGCGGACCGTGTTCGGCGGAAGGTTGTCAACGAGGTACCATGCGCCGCGTGCGTTCCGCGGCTCGCCTTCCACCTCCAGCATGAAGACAAAAGCGCTGAACCAGCCGCGAGCTTCCGCATGGCGAAAGTGGTCTACCTGCCTCCAGCCGGTGATCTTGCATCCAAATTCTCGCTGAGACAGCCGCGCCATGACATCCGCCGTATCCTCGCCCGGACGGTAGATGGATCCTGGCAAGTGCCACTCATTTGGGTAGGCCTCGTCTGATCCGCGCTGGGTCATGTAGACTTCCAGTTGATTATCCGCACCCCAGCGCACAAGCACCGCCTCCACTGCCTCGCTCGTCGTGAGCCGCGCCAAGGCGTCGAACAACGTCGCGCCGTACGGCTTCTTGGGGTCGACGCGCCCCAAAAGGCGCGATAGAACCCCCCTGAACTCGTCGCTCTGCGGGTCCAGCCCCGACAGAACGGCAACGGCTTCGTCCGTAGTCATCTATTTCCTCCTTTTGTTCGCTCTTGGCCACCATAGCCAAAAGACACTCTTTTATATCACATTAATGAGACGAATGTCAAGACCTGAAGACAAAACGCTTATTTAGAAGAAAAGCCACGCATGCCATCGGTAAAATCAATATCGCTCCGGAAATATAGGCGCTGATATGCAAAAGACTGAACAGATACATGATAAACACACCCAAAACATACGTCACCCCATAAACACCAAAAAATTTTAAAATCAACAAATTATTGCGGGAATTAAACACAATAATACCGGTAGTTTTAAAATTAAATAAAATGCCAAAAAAAGTGCTCAACAACGACGCCAAAGAATAATGCAGGCCGAGCCAAAGAAAAAAAGAAAAAATACCATAACCAAATACGGTATTCAGCCCGCCGGCAAATAAAAACCTGATAAATTGATTTTTTATCAACTTTTCCAACATGGCGGAAATCAATCAAAATTAATCCTCTCCTTTTCAATGACAAGCGGACGGTGTTTCACTTGAGTATAAATCGCCCCGATATATTCTCCTAAAATTCCGATAAAAAATAATTGCACCGAAGCGAATAAAAATATTCCAATAATCAAAGGCGCCAAACCGAGTTCAAATTCCTGCCAATATAATAACTTATAAACTAAATAAATCATGGCAACTATAAAACTTAAAATTGACATCCCAAACCCGATAAAGCTGGCCAGACGCAACGGGATCTTGGAGTGATTCACAAAACCAAGCATCGCCATGTCATACAGGGAATAGAAATTATTTTTGGATCTTCCTTTTTCTCTTTCAGGTTGAATATATTCGATTTCAGCTCGCTCAAATCCAACTTCCGCAATCATACCGCGAAGATAGGGGTATGGATCATCAAATTTTTTTAAGGCATTGATAATAATCCGATCATATAGGCCAAAGCCGGTAAAATTTTTAATTTGTTCTATTTCAGCAATTTTTTTAATAAGATTATAATACACCCTTCTTATCATGAACATTACCGAATTTTCGGCGCTCTTATTTTTGATTCCGATGACTACCTTATAACCTTCTTCCCATTTTTTTATGAAATCTTTGATTAAAACCGGCGGGTCCTGCAAATCACAGACTAAATTTACCACTGCATCGCCTTGTGCTTGCGCAATAGCATGACAACCAGTTCTAACTTGGCCAAAATTTCTGGCGTTAACTATAATCTTTACGCGCCTATCATCTTGGGCGATATTTTTTAGAATACTGACTGTTTTGTCTGTGGAGCAGTTATCAATAAATAAATGCTCGTAGTCATATTGTGGCAACTCGGCGAAAACAGCTTGAACCTGTCGATAGACGGCATCAACATTTTCTTCCTCGTTGAAACAAGCGGTAACAACGCTTATTTTTTTTCTTTCCGGCATATTTTTAATTATTCAATAATTTTTCAAATTTAATCCAAAATTCTTTGTGCGCGTCTATGATATTTTTCGGCATTTTTTTAAAAAATTTGCCGTGTTTTGGCTTCATCGCCGTTTCACAGCGAAAAACTAAAGAAACAACATGGCCGCGCGCGCCTTGGCTGCAATCTTTGGTAAATAGAAGTTTATAATCTTCTACATTAACACCAAGTTCTTTCCACGCGACTGCCTGTATCCGTTCATCAAAACTTTCACGATAGCGTAGGAGCCCGCCAGGAAAGTGCCACCCGCGCCACCACCTGTCATTGCGCCAGGTTAGCAAGATACCCCTCTTTTTATCCACAACCACCAATTCACACGCGACAAACGCGACCACGCCGCACAAAGCGTCAAAAATTGGCTGGGGCATGCCCTCGTGAGGGTTATCTATCTTTTTCAGTAAAGACACTAATTGTTTTAGTTCCATGGCGGTTAACATAACGAAAAATTTATTCTTTAAACATCCCGGCGGTCCATTTTTCCAATAGCGGCTGATATGGATCCAGCATCAGTTCGCAGACAATCGGCCCATCATAATCCATCACTTTTTTTAATTTATCTAATTCGCTATCATCATTAATCCGTTCAAATTCCAACCCCCAAGCCGGAATAAGTTTTTGGTAATCCGGCAAACTGACGCCGGACGTTGGATCAGCGGCAAAAATTTTCTTGAAAAAATTAAGGTGGGTGTTTCTAATTGAAAAATACCCGTTATTATTAAAAATAAAGATTTTTATCGGCAATTGATGATGGACAACGGTCTGTAGCTCTTGAAAATTCATCATCAGCGAGCCGTCCCCTTCCATGCACATAATCACAGCCTTGCCGCCAGCTATGCTGGCGCCGATTGCCATTGGAAGACCGGAGCCCATATGTCCCAATCCCGCATTGGTGAGGAATCTTTTTCCGCGCGGTAATTTTAACGCTTGGTGTGAGGCAAGGCTAGCCATGCCATTGGCAGTGGTAACAGCCATTTTTACCGGCCAATTATTTAACTCATTAAAAAATTTAAAAACATTCAGATATTTATTTTCACAAGGATATTTTTCCGCGTCAATCGGTTCGATTTTTACTTCCCATTCGTTTAATGTGATATCTTGCTTATAAAGTTCTTCTAAAAATAATTTGGCGTCGCAATGAATCGGAAAATCCGCTTTAAGAGTAAATTTTGCCATTTCATTCTTATCAATATCCACCATGATTTTTGTCGCTTGAGTCGCGAACTTTGCGTAATCCCAAGAAACTTGCGTGAGCTGCATGCGCTCCCCTATGATTAATAAAACATCGCAATTATCTATCGCGTAATTAGCCGATTTGTTCCCCCACATCCCCTGCCGTCCCAAGTATTTCGGATAATCGTAAGTGACCAGATCATCGGCGGTAAAAATCGGAGTAATCGTATTAATTTTTAATTTATTTAAAACTTTCCATAAAATTTCTTCGCCCCCTGCCAATCTTACCCCGTTTCCTGCCATTAACAAAGGCCTCTTTGCATTTTTAAGAAGCTCCGCGACCTTACTTATTGCCGCTGAATCCAAATTTATTTTTTCTTCAACCTCTGATGGGTCAAAAGATTTTAAACTCTCCGGTTCTATCTCTGTTGCTTGAACATCCAGGGGAATTTCAACAAAAACCGGACCCGGTCTGCCGTGTCTTGATAAATAGACGGCTTTTTCTAAATGGTAACGTATTTCTTTTTCATCTTCAACCGTAACAGCGTATTTTGTAATCGGCTTAACCAAATCAATCACATTTAATTCCTGAAAACCAATCGCTCTGACAACTGGTACTCCGTTTTGACACGGAGTAATGCTTGCGCGCTTGACCTGTCCGGCTATGACAAGCATCGGGATGCTATCCAACCACGCTCCGGCAATTCCGGTAATCGCGTTCGTGCCGCCCGGACCGGTTGTAACCATGACAACTCCCGGCGAATTTTTCACTCGCCCATAACCTTCGGCCGCGATTGCCGCCGCCTGTTCATGATGGCAACAATATGATTTGAGTTCTGATTTGCCCAATGAATCAACTAAATGCATAATTCCTCCGCCGGAAACCAAAAAAACTGAATCTGCCACTTCTTTTTTGATAAATTGAAACACGTAATCGCTTAATTTCATAGGAATTAACTAATTAGATACTCTATCGCTTTATAAACGCGATCAACCGGCGACAACTCTAAATCTGGCAAGACATACGGCGGTTGTTCGGGGTCTTTCTTGAGATTAAAATAATCATCTGAATTGGTAAAACTGTACGGGAAACTTAACAAACCGGCATCATTCCCCGCAGGCATATCGCCGAAAGTTACCACTTGGGCTGAATCCAAACCCAATATATTTAAAACAGTCTTGATTGCCACGCTCTTGCTGTCTTCCTCAAGTCTTTTAGTTATGTGGACAAAGGTGTCATCACCGGCTACGGCGCAATACTCCGCGCCTAACGCCTGATTGAGTTCAGCTATAACTCTCTGATGCAAATCTTTTTCTTTAGGCAAAACAAAAGTAACCTTGGCCTGTTCGGTAAAAAGTTCGCCATTATATGGCCGGCAAACATCAATCATTTCCGCAGGGATAAATCCTTCCCACGGTTCCCGTAAAAATCTTCTAAATGTTTCTAATCCCTTCTCCGCTAAATTCGCGTTATTGATTCCCAATTTTTCATAGACTTTCCTTCCTATCTCCACTGCTTGCTGGATTTTTGATAATTCTAAACCATGATTATAAATTTCAATCAGTTCATTCTTTTTCACTTCATACAGAGTAGTTCCGTTGCCGCCGGCGACAAAACTGGGAACGGTTACATTCTCGCGAACGAGCAATTCTTGCAAGGGCGGCACTAAAACTTTTATCGCGGTAGCCGCTCTGGCCGTAATAAACGCCACTGATTTATTTTTAGCGAAAATCTTTTCCACCAAAGCAAAAACTTGCGGCTGCTTATGAGCAGCATCAGCGACTGTCCCGTCATAATCTAAACCAAACAACTGAAGCCGCGGTCTGGCTTCTTCAAGTTTAATTTGCCCTAAATTACGGTGTGTTTTCATTTCCACAAATAAATCATTGAATCACCCAGTAAGTCAGTTGGGTTTTCCGATTTTGATTTTGCGCGATGCTCGCGTCTTCGTAAAAAGTATCGTCTTTATAATGAGTGGTGGAAATTTCTTCCAACACGCATCCGTTGGTTGATTCAAAACTATGATTGGACTCCCTTTCTATGGTTACGATATCGCTCGGCCCGCACTCTTTCCTTTCACCGCTGACAATAAATACCACATCGCCCCATAAGACATGAAAAGTTTCTTCTTTTAATTTGTGCGAGTGGCTCGGATGTTTTTGGCCGGGTAAAACTACTATCAGCTTTTTGCAATATTCTCGATTTAAACAGGTCACCAGACTGGCCCCGTATTCATAAAATTTATCCAGACCGTAATGATGCGAGAGCTCAAAATCCCACTTATTAGATATGGGGATATTAGCCTGGCGTAAAAACTTGTTGATTCTTTCCACTGCCAAATAAACTTTTCCGCGGACTTCCGTTCTACTCACGCTACTAGACATAATCGGTTCATTCATCTTGTAATCTTTCCGGGCGGTATAGAAGGTGTATTTGGACATCTCATTCGCCAAAACTTGTCCTTCTTGATTGGGGAAAGCAAAAAAAGTATCTTTTATTTCCACTCTCTCACCTGCTTTTATGTCAACTGACGCGAAAACACCTCTTTGAAATTGCCTAATATCAGCCAGCTCTTGTTTGGCAAACTCATGCCTCTTGTTGACTGTGCCGCAAATTGTATAAGCCATTTGAGCCGCTTCTAACCACCCTTTAGTCTGTTCCGGCGTGGCCGAATAAGCGTTTAGCGGGTATTTTTCGGTTGTTATTCCCACATGCTTTTCAAAAATTGATGTTCCCTTAGCTATGGCTAACTTAACAGCGTCTAAATTATCCGGTGACTCGTGAGTAGAAAAACCAATAATTACCTCCGGATATCTTTTTTTTAATAAGTCTATTTGATTCAATTGCAATTGGTCTTTCGAGGTTGGATACTGTCCAACACAGTGCATAATGACAAACTCTTTGCCGCGGTGCCGCAAAAAAGTTACCACCTTATCAATGTCTTCCAATTTAACCCCGCCGGTGGAAGCGATTATCGGCTTATCGGTTTGAACGACTTTTTCTAACAATGACCAATCGGTAAACGAAGCGCTGGCGATTTTAATGATGTCAAAACCATGTTTCACTGCTTTATCAACCGATTTTTCATCAAACGGCGTGCAGACTGAAATAAAACCCAATTTATCAACTTCATTTTTTAAAACTAAAAACTGTTCCTCGCTTAATCGCGTTTCGGAAAAACGTTTGATGTATCTTAAATCCATTCTTTCTTTATAATCAGGATGGATAAAAGAATCAAAATCACGATATTGGAATTTAAAAGCGAAATTCCAGCCATGGGAAACAAAATGCCGACAGGCCGCATGCACCTCGCGGATAATCTTCAGCCCATGCTCAACATCGCCCATGTGGTTATTCGCTAAATCAAAAATAAAAAGCGGTTTAGCTTGGTCTAATTTTTCTGTCATACTGTTTTATTAATTTTTTTAAATAATCCTGCCGTTCGTTTAATTGCCTCTTCAAGCCCGACCGTCTGTCTAAGACCCAATTCCATCCGCGCGCGACCGGTTGACGGCACATAGCGCTCCTCCGTCGTGTTTGGCGCCGGTAATTTGGCGATTTTTACCTCCGAATAACTTTGCAAACAGCTTACCACAATATGGGCTAATTCCGCAATAGTTACATCATCCTCGGAGCCGACATTATATGGCCTGCCTGAAACACCCTTAAAAAATATTGTCCACAGCCAAATCATTAAATCAGAGGCATAAAGATATGAACGGCGAGGCGTGCCGTCGCCATTGACTCGCACCGGACCGCCGCGCGACGCGTCGCGAATAAAATTTCCAATTGCGTAATGAATATCCAAAGGAAGATACGGGCCAATAAAAGAAAAACAGCGCGCCGTCTTTATTTCTAAATCATATCTATTGGCATAATAGGCGCATAAAAATTCCGCAGCTCGCTTACTCTCGCCCCAAGCCGATTTGACAGCGGTGGAGTCGGGAGCGCCATTATAATCTTCAGGGATATGCGTCATCTCGGCGGGCGGTTTTCCGTAGACGGCGCCCGAGCTCGTATAAAGAAATTTTTTGGCGCGACATTCAACGGCAAAATTTAAAGCATGCCTCGTTCCCTCCACGACCGTATCGTATTTGACCCGTGGGTTTTCATTATTATAGGTAGCAATAGCCGAAGTGGCGGCCGCGTGGATAACATGCGAAAAATCCCCATCCGGAAATTCAAAATTTCTAATGTCTCCAATGTGAAATTTTATTGACGGATTAGACGCAAGATGCGGCGCTTTCATTTTAAACGCCTCGTAGTCCCTTGTCAACACGACAGCCGAGGCATTAAGCGCAAGTTTTTCGTTAATCCAAGCGAAGCTTTCCAGCAGCCAGCAACCAAAAAATCCGGTTCCACCCGTAATAAAAACTCTCTGCCCGCGCAATTCTTCCCAAAGGCCCGAGGTTTTTTCTAAAATTTCATCCAGGTCGGTTGCTAATTCATTCATACATTAATCCTTATAAAGTTTTCGCTCGCTTGGCTTAATAAAGTCTTCTTCGGTGAACACCTCGTTGTAAGGCACCGGCAACTTTTTGCCATATACTCTTCCCGCGATATACTTATCAATAAATTTCCTGTCTTCAGCCATATAACATGATTCATAATACTGCCCGAACTGCTTGGTGTTCAATCCTCTTTCAAAAATATCTTTTAACGGTTCCTTGAAAAAATTTCCGAGAGAAACATGCATGTAGGGGCAGGGCATTATATCTCCATACTTTGTAATGGAAACCATTCTTTTAACAGCGATACAGCCGAGATCAAGCCCATACGACGGGGTTAAATGCGTAAATACATTATATTTCTTTTCCAACTCTCTGACATAATCCATCTCTTCTTGGTTAACCATGGCATCAAAATTTCCTTCCCAATCCCCCACCGGCTTCGCGTAGGTTATAAACACCGGCACGCCTTTTTCGTTATTTAAAAATTTTAAAAAATCTTCAAATTCTTGCGATCTAACTCTTTGCTTGGTAACAACAGTTTGGACAAGAACATTCAGTCCGGCATTCTTGGCGGCGTCAATGGCTCTAAGGACTTTTTCATGCGCGCCGGCATGTTTCCTAAAATTATCGTGCTCCGCGGCGGAAAGACTGTCCAGGCTTATCTGAACTTTATCAACCCCTATGTCTTTTAAATGCTTCGCTCTTTTTTCATCCAAAAACCAACCATTTGTATCAGAAGTAATGTAAAATTTCTGCGGATCAACCGCTTCAACTATTTTATCAAAGTCAGTAAATACTAACGGCTCGCCTCCAGTGATCACAAAATGTGCGAGCCCCATTTCGTCCGCCTGCCTACAAAGCTCCTTTACATCGTCTGGCGTAAATGACTTATCACCTTGCTTTATAACGGTAGATGTTGTGTTGGTTGGTAACGCGCACCCTCCAATCGATTTGCGTCTTAATTTTGTTATACAACAGTGCTCGCAAAGAAAATTGCAGGTATAGTCATATTGAAATTGAAGGATGGCAATGCTTTCGCCTCTTTTAATCTTGCCATCATATTTCATGATCTTCTCATAAACATACGGTTTTTCTCGTTTGAGCTGGTCCCTTTTTACGCTTTCAATCGGTTTTAATTCTTCTGTGTTGGTCATATGTTAATTAAACTTAAATAAATTTTAAAATCAATAGCCATCTTAGAATCTGAAATCATACACCAATCCTTTCTTGACTTGAGTATTGTCGGCTTGTCAAAGCGCATATGTCTATCACTTCAACGACACCCCTGTGATTTGTTTGCACCAAAGACGCGATCTGCGCGTAGTAAACGGGCACCGCGACAACAATAGCTTTGATATTTTCACGATCTATAATTTCGGGAGCAAATATTTTTTTCTCGTATAAATCCATCTTTCGTTTCGTCTGGGAAATATCAACAGGATATATATTTGGATCGTGCAGAACGGAAGAATTTTTGAATAGGTCGGATGAATGATAATTGACGCCCCACACCGCTACTTTGGCATATTTACGCAAGAGCATTTGCAAATTGTCATCAATATTTTTTCTAATCTCTGGAAAAAGCGGCACATTATATTTCTGTCCGCATTTTTTGCACGGCAAAAAATTCATGGTAAACATTCTAATGTCGCTCCATTCGCTTCGGTGATCGCAAACTACGCATGACCCGCTAAGAGCGATTCTACCGGTTTGAAAATCCACGGTCTTAAGTTCCGGCGAAATTAACTGTTTGGTCATGCTTATCGGCGCCTCCACCAATTGCCTTACCAGTTCGGATAATTCCTTATCCGACAATTTTGAAACATTTATCTGCGGGCATCCGTCTTTTAAAAATTGAATTTTATCTTTTATGATTCCTTTTTCATTCCCGTACATATATAGATAAGAACCCGGGTAAACCGTAATCAAATTAAGGGTAATTCTATATTCCGCGTGTTCCCGCCACCATTTCAAAGTATTATTGGCGGTTTCCACTGTTTCCTCAATATCCCCGAATATGAACGCACCCTCAAATGATATTCCCGCTTCATAAACCATCCTTAGCGTTCGCTCAATCTGTTCTATGGTGATGCCTTTTCTCATGCTTTTTAAAATGCGATTGTCGGCGCTTTCCAATCCGAACGACATAACCTCGCAGCCGCCAGCCTTTAAGACAGCAAGCAACTCAAGAGTAATATCATCAACTCTGAACTGTGCCCACCATTTAATATTAAACTTTTTTATTTTCTCGCAAAATTCTTTAACCCGTTCTATGTTGCGCGCGAAGAGCTCGTCGGCCATACAAACAAATTCAATCTGATACTGCGAGACAACGGACTCAAGTTCTGCAAAAAAATCATCAAGTGATCTTTGTCGATATCTTCTGCCATTCGTATGAAAACAAAACGTACAACTATACGGACACGAACGACTCGCTAACATAAAAAGCGTTTTTCTGTTCAAACCACTAATGCCCGGCGGGGTAGAATCCAAATATTTTTGAATTTCAAACCCGCCATAATCCGGCCAAGGAAGCGTATCTATGTTTGCCATTTCTTTACGCGGATTATTTGTGGTATAAGAATCCCTATTTTTATAAATTATTCCCTCTATATCTGTAAAGTTTTTTTTGCCTTCCAACGCAGAACAAAGCTCGTTCATTGTCATCTCACCCTCTCCAATTACACCGAAGTCGGCGTATTCCAAAGCTTTCATTGCCGGCTCCGGATCACCGCTGATAATTCCTCCGCCGACTATCGTTATAATATCTTTTTTAATTTTTTTCGCGGATTCAACAACAAGCCTTACCGTGTTATATTGAAATGACAAACCGCCGACGCCGATTACGTCAATATTGTTTTCTTCAATTTCTTTTTTTAAAATATCGTAAACGTCTCCCTCGCAATGATTTAAATTGATCGTTCTTACATTCAACCCGGCTTTCTTCATGCTGGAAGAAATAAACGTTATCCCGAGCGGGAAAGAATAGCCGTCGCCGATTCTCTGGACAAGCCTCGGCATTACCAAAAGATAATTTAATTTTTGAGGAATAATGGGATTGAAGTCACATAGCTTGCAGATATCGATTATTTCCGTAACTTTGATATGATTCTCTTTAATTTGACAGGAAATCTGGCCGGCGTGCGACGGCACCGCTATTAGCACGACAGGGATATTTTCTTTATCTAAAATTTCCGGAGCATAAATTTTTTTTCCGGCAAGACTCATTTTTCTTTTGCTGTCTGAAATGTCTATCGCGAAAATATTCGGATTATTGAGTATTTTTGAATTTCTGAATAACTCCATTATTATCAGCGTCATACCCCATACGGCTACTTTGCCGTGTTTGGCTAAAAGCAAACTGAGATTTTTATCAAGGTTTTCAATTAATTGGGGCGGATTAGGATTATCAAATTTCTGTCCGCAATGACTGCAAGTGATGTAATCGTTTGCGAATAATTTAATATCGTCCCATACATTCTTTTGCTTGCACTTAGAGCACCGCCCTGACACTGACTCTCGCCCCAACACCGGATCAACGGCCAGCAATTCCAAAGATTCGGGCTTGCTCAACAAGTGTGATGACTCCGAAATCTGACGCATAATTTCCGCGAACTCCTCATTATTCAGCTTTGAAATATTCACCTGGGGACAGCCATCTTTGAGATATTGGATAGGATCTTTAATAATTCCTTTTTCGCAGGCGTATCTGTAAATAAATGAACCGGGAAACGGCTTAATAAGAGTTAAATGGATGCCATATTCCTTGTGCGCTCGCCACCAGTTAAGCGTATTCAAAGCCGTTTCAAAAGTTTCTTCAATATCGCCGAATATAAAACAACCGTAACCGGCAATTCCGGCATCATACACCATCTTGAGAACTCTTTCGGTTTGTTCAATGGTAATGCCTTTGCGCATGCTTTTTAAAATCCTATTGTCCGCGCTTTCTAAACCGAAAAACATAACATCAAGACCGCTTTCCTTTAAAATAGGAAGGAGTTCGGGCTTTACCAAATCAACTCTAAAATCGGCATACCAATGAATATTGTATTGTTTTATTCGATCGCAGAATTTTTTCGCGTTTTCAAAATCCGGGGCGAATACCTCATCGGCTAAAGAAATATAATCAATTTTGTAGCGGGAAATTAAATAATCCAGTTCGCCAAAAAAATCATCGAGAGATCGGCGTCGATATTTTTTACCGAGAGTATGACAGCAGAAAGTGCATTGAAAAGGACAGGAGCGGCTTCCCAGCATGCAGATCATTCGTTTTTGATTTAATCCCGCAAATCCAGCCGGCGGAACCTCAAGATATTTATCGGTATCAAAACCCTCGTAGTCTGGCCACGGAATACCGTTGACATCAGCAATATCTTTGCGCGGATTTGTAACTTTAAAACCCTCTCTTTCCTTATAAATAAGCCCGTCGCAAACTGAAAGGTCTCCGTTATTTTCTAAAATACGGCAAAGTTCACACATCGTTTCTTCGCCTTCGCCGATGACTCCATAATCTGCAAATTCCAGCGCCTTCATGGCGGTTTCACAATCGGCGGTAATTATGCCGCCACCCACAATTGTGATTATATTATTATTAACTTTTTTTGCCGATTCAATAACGTTTTTAACAAGATGATATTGAGGCGAAAGGCCTCCGGTCGCGACAACATGGATATTATTCTTTTCAATTGTTTTTTTAATTATTTCAAAAACATCGCCCTCTTTGTGATTTAAATTTAATGTGAAAACATTAAACCCCGCTTTTTTCATGCTTGAAGAAACGTAAGCCACCCCAAGAGGAAAAACATAGCCATCGCCAATATTTTGGACTAGACGCGGCATTACTAAAAGATAATTCAGTTTTTTAGTATTGATATCGTTCATAGTCTAATGATTTATCAGCCTGAATTGCTGACGGTATTTCTTCATCTCCAAACGACCTTCCTCTGCAATAATCGCAGACCGCTAAAAATTTCTTATCAAATAAAAATGACCTGATTTTCTTTTTTATTTCGCTATGATCATCTCGTGTTTGCATAAACTCCACATAATCGTCATTAAAATCAGGCACCGCTCTCAGCCTCATGGCATTCGCGGCAAAAGGACATCGGTGCAGCTTCCCTTCCGAAATTGTAATGGTATTTTTGGCGCAACAATTGTCAAAAATTTCCATTTGCTGAAAAGAATTCCTATAATTTCTCGCTATTTTATTACAATCTGTCCATCCACCCGCCTTTTGCACGAAATATGAAATCCCCTCGCTTAACAGTTTTTCTGTCAAAATCCCCAGATTCTTAGAAAGCGCCGGCCCATAATCAGTTATTATCAAAAGCGTTTTTTTACTCTTCAAACATTGAATTTTTCCATCTGATGGAACGATGGTCCCATTTGTATATACGATTATTTTTTTAACTTTGGGTTCTGACATCAGTCTATCTATAATTATATCAAACTCTGGATTCATAAACGGCTCACCGCCTAATACTCTAAACTCATTAACTTCATCTACAATGTTACAAAAGGCATCTATGGTTTTAATTAATTCCTGCGAATCGCAGTTCATCGGTTTTTGATAATACGACATCAGATTAGAACAATCCCTGCATTTAAGCGAACATCTTTCCGTTATCACTATATCTACGCTTCTTAAAAAAAGTTTGTCCGGAAGTGAATAACTATCATGACATAGAATACAAGTATCGGTAGCATACTGGACAAAATCTCCAGGCGCGCTGAATTGGTGCTGGTATGTATTGAAGTCTCTCAATAAAAAAGTGCAGGGGGCCCATTTATAAAATTTTAAACTTTGCAATTGAGTAATTGCGTCTCGAATGTCGGCGGCTGATATCAAAACAACGGCATCGGAATATTTACTTTTTAATTCCGGCGTAAAGAACACTGGGATTCCGCACTTGGAATCTTTTGTTTTTTTTATATTATTATCACAAAAACCGGTAACTTTAATACCGGTATTTTCACATGCTTTAAACAATACTTCTCCAACAATTCCACTGCCAAAAATGATTATCGGTAAAATCGTAATTTTAAGATCCAGAATGGTTTGTTGGACGGAAAAATCATCGTCTAAATTCATATGATTTTTTTGTTGTTTTTTTATACCTTCTATCAGCCTTGTATTTACACACCATAATAATCGGCCAAACGAGTTTCAGCTTCATCAAAACAGGAAGAATTTTACTATCACCGGTTGATGGCGAATAAAATCGAAGGTTATTACGGAAATTCATATCGCCGATTATCGCGCGGATAAAATTGTAAATCTTCTTTTTATTTGCCTGATTGATTTGCCCGCAAATGCGAACTATCTGAATAATTGTCAAATAAATGTCGGCATGCCCAATTTCTTTTTGCGGGTTAATCGTAGGATCATGATTTTTAAGAAAATTCCGGATTGCCTCCAAGGCTTTCTTATATCCAAACATCCCATAAAAATCATCGCCAATGGCCATTGTCGCCGAGGCAAAATGGTGATATATGCGATGACCATAGATAGCTGATTTCAAAAAAAATATTTTATCAACATAATTCAAATAGTCAAAATTAAAAGCCACATCTTCAAAAGTCCGCAAATCAACATTAAACAAAATATTGTTATTCTTGATAATAGCTGACTTAAAAAGTCTGCCCCAGGAATAAGCAAACAACGGAAATCGATTAGGTTTTTTTAAATATGAACGCGCGTAATCCACAATGTCCGGCTTCGTCATTAATAGACTGTCAGAAAGAAAATGACCATGGCCTGAATCAGTACGCGAAACATCGTCAAATTTATAAAAATCCCCAATGACAATTTCCGCATTATTCTGACGATAACTATCTATTAACAAATTTATGGCATTCGGTTCCACTAAATCATCCGCGTCAATAAAAAATATGAACTCGCCCTTTGACAGAGCGATACCGTCATTCCTAGCCGCCGCTGGTCCGTAATTTTTTTTATCAATCACTTTAATTCCACTGTCGCGCGACGCGTAATAATGACAGATTGTTCCACTCCTATCCGTAGATCCATCATTAATCAAAATAATTTCAAAATTTTTATAATTTTGGGCAATCAGGCTTTCAACGCAATTGGCAAGATAATCTTCACAATTGTAAACGGGGACAATAACGCTGATCAAATTTTCCTTTAAAACTTCGTGAGGCATAACTTCAAACAATTTCCAATCCATAATCTCTCAAAATCGCGATTTTTATTTTTTTATCAAATTTTTCCATTATTATTTTCTTTACCTCATCAGAATAACTGCCCGCCATGATGATGATGGCGCCAACCGGGTTCGCCACCAGATGTTTCAAAGACACAATGGGTATGTGGGTGACTGGGGAAAATTTACCCTGTTTAAACGCCGCGGAGTCAACTACATACTTAATTTTGCCGACTGAATTCAGGAAAGAGAGGATCGCAAACGCCTGATGCCCGGCACCCCATACCGCTATGTCTTTGCCATCAAAACTGTCAATAAATTCTTTCAATTCTTTTATAATTTTTTTTTGATGTTTATCAAAGGATGAGAAATCCATTTTTCCTTTTTTTTTAACTACCGCGGAAATTATATAGTCATACCAGACCACATTACACTCAATGACTTCAAAACCATTCAAACTTAACGCGGTAATTAAGGTTTCTTTGGTAAAATAAAGCAAATGATCGCGCATGAATTCTGAAAAAAGACGGTTGCGTAAAATCATGTCAAAATTCGGCACCTCCACAATTCCCACCGCGCCATCTGCCAAATTGTTGTATATCCCCCTTAGCGTTGAATTCGGATCTGGCAAGTGTTCAAAAAAATTCAATATAAAAAAGGCGCTGAATGGAGCGCTATCTATTTTGTAATTGTCACTCTCCACAAATCCACCTGAAACTCTCAGGTTATTTTTTACGCAGTCGTTTACCGAAGCTTCATTATATTCAAGCCCGTAAGCATTCAAGCCGACCCGCGACATGATAGATAAATATTCACCGCGCCCGCAACCGATCTCAATGACTTTTCTATCTTTGAGCGCGTATTTTTTTGCAAAGTCATTAAATTGTTTAGTCCTAAAATCATTCATTTCGCCGGAAACACCGGCGGCGCGTATAACTTCTCTATAATAAGGAACCGGAACATTGTTTAACTGTACCAAACCGCAACCTGAACATTGGCTAACTTCCAAATTGATTCCCCTATCATTTTTTAGGGATTTCGCGTCAGGTAAATATTGAACAGCCCTCGGCATGTTCTTGTATCGCAATAATGGTTCTTGAAACAAGGCTTGGCCGCACACACGGCATTTATTTATTTTTAAAAAATTTTTCATACCACTCATAAGTTTCGATAACACCGGCTTGAAAAGAATAGTGCGATTGCCACCCTAAGATCCTGTTCGCTTTGGTAAAATTTAGGCTTTGCTCGGGAATTTCATTTTTTTGGGTGTCGACTATTTCGTATTTAATCTCACTATTCACCGCATGAGAAATTCTTCCCAGCAAATCAAAGACTGAAAAATTCTGACCGGAACTAAAATTAAACGCTTCGCCTTTGACTCGTTCTATATTTTCGGCAAGCGCAATATATCCGCTTACAACATCTTTCACATAAACATAATCTCTCTTAAACATTCCGTTGCTTCTTATTTTTAAAACCGATCCCTCAAAAACAGCTTTTAAAATTCCGGGAATAATCCGGTTAAAATTCAAATCTCCCGGGCCGTATATATTTCCGAATCTGCTCACGGCAACCGGCAAACCATACGTTTTGGCGTAGGTTCGCGCAATCAGATCGGCGCACGATTTGGAAACGTCGTATGGGTGGTCGCCTTCCAGGGAATGGTTCTCCTCGACCATTACACAATCCTTGCCGTAAGCTTTATCGCTCGAGGCCACGATGACTGATTTTATGTTGGGACATATCCTGGCCGCTTCAAGAACGTTGACTGTGCCCATAATATTTGTGTCCAAGGTTTCATAGGGATTGACAAAGGCAATCGGCACGATCGGCTGGGCCGCGACGTGAAAAATATAATTTATCTCGTGTTTTGATACGAGGTCAAGAATTCGCTCACGATCTTTTAGATCGCCGTAGGCGCAGATAACTTTATCATCCAATTTCTCTGAATAAAAAACCGAGTGGGGGTCACGGCTTCGGCAAAGGCAAACGATCTTATTCGGCTGTAACTCAAGAAGGCTTTTCACAAGATGCGAACCAACCAGACCGATTGCTCCAGTGACGAATATGTTTGAATTAGCAAGATTACTCATAAAAAATTACTCCCAAACTTTCCAAAATGGGTCTTCTTTCCAATGCGCGTTCAGTTCTTCATATTCTTTGTGCGTGTCCATGCATTTCCATTTGCCATCATGCAGATAGACGGAGAGCTCGCCTTTGCCGGCTAATATCGGGTAAATTGATTCAATCATGCCATTCTCCGGGATCAGATCAAGCGCTTCTTTTTTCAAAACCATAAATCCGCCATTGATGAAATCCTTTTGTCTGTCCTCGCTGCTCCCCGCCACTTTATGTTGAAAAAAATTAATCACTTTTTTAGTGTCGTGATTAATATTTAAAAATCCAAACCGATTCCCGGCGCGAACAGCTGTTACCGTCGCCAATGTATTCTGGATCTTATGAAAATTAACTAAAGCGTGGATATCAATATCAGCCACTCCATCCCCATAAGTGATCATGAAGTCATCCCCGTCAATGTACTTCTTCACAAGGCGGACCCGCTCCCCGGTCAAGCTGTCCAAACCTGTTTCGACGAAAGTAATTTTGAAATCATCGCAATCATTGTTGTGAAAACTTATAGCGTTATCTCTGGTGCAGAGAGTAAAATCATTCAAAAAACTCCTCCAATTCAAAAAATACTGCTTTATCATGTCGCCTTTATAGCCAAGCGCTAAAATAAAGTCATTAAAACCGTGATGGGCATAAATTTTCATGATATGCCACAAAATCGGCTTACCGCCAACCAAAACCAACGGTTTCGGCTTAAACTCGGTTTCTTCTTTCATTCTGGTGCCGATACCGCCGCATAAAATGACTGTTTTCATACTAATTATATCACTATTTTAGTGTTTCCATCTTAACACATGGGGTGCAAATAATCAAGACCTTGTCTACCTCTGACCGGCTCAAAAAACTTGCCTTCCTATCCACTTTTATGCTAAAATTGACTAACTAAATGATGACTCCGATTTGATATGTTTAATCTTAAAGATAAAAAGGCGCTAATAACCGGCGGATACGGTTTTATCGGACAATGGGTTGTTGATAACCTCATTGAAAAGAGGGGTCTAGCCAAAGACCAAATTATAATTCCTGACGCCAAAAAAGATGATTTACGAAATATAGACAACTGTTTGCGATTAATGAAAAATAATCAGATTGATGTCGTCATTCATTTGGCGGCAGTCCTCGGCGGCGTTGGTTTTAGCAAAAAATTTCCCGCATCGCAATATTATAATAATATCCTGATGGACCTGCAGGTGGTGGAGGCGGCGAAAGAGCGCGGCGTAAAAAAGATAGTATTGGTAAGCAGCGCCTGCGCCTATCCCAAAGATGCCGTATACCCGCTTACCGAAAACCAGCTTTGGAATGGCTTGCCGCAAGAAACCAATCTTGCTTATGGCATTGGCAAAAGAATTTTGACGATTCAAGCTGATGCTTACAGAAAACAATATGGAAGCGACATCGTCGTAGTGATACCAAATAATGCTTATGGCCCTGGTGATAATTTCCATGAAGAATATTCACACGTAATTCCGGCAGTGATACGCAAATGTTTGAATAAAGAAAATCCTCTGGTGGTCTGGGGCGATGGAACTCCGACCAGAGATTTTTTGTATGTGAAAGACTTCGCGGAAGGCGTGCTGTTGGCCGCTGAAACGGCTGTGGACAGTCAATCAGTAAATTTAGGCACTGGCAAGGAAACCAGCATCAAAGATTTGGTGGAAATGATTAGAAAACTTACTGGCCACACTGGCAAAGTGATTTATGATACCGCCAGACCAAATGGCCAGCCGCGGCGCTCGGTAGACATTAAAAAAGCCCAGCAGCTTTTAGGCTTCCAACCTCAATACACCCTGACCCAGGGGCTAGAGGAAACAATCGCCTGGTACAAAAAACAAATATGAGCAATAAAAAAATATTCGCCATAATATTTTTGTTAGCTTTTTTGATGCGACTAACGGCTCTTTTTTCTTTTGCCGAAGAAAAATCATTGCTTTATGTCAACGATAGTCAAACCTACCTGCAAACCGCTAAAAACATTCTCGAACATGGCGTGTATTCAATGGAAATTTCCGAGACTCCGCATCAGGATAACTTCCGCACCCCGCTCTATCCTCTATTTTTATTGCCATTTGTCTGGCTCAGAACTTCGTTATATGTTCCGGCAATAGTCCAAAGCATTATCATGTCATTTGGGATTGGATTGGTGTTTTGGCTGGGTCAAAAGATTTTTAGTCGCAAAGCGGCAATCACGGCAGCTGTTTTATTCGCTCTTGAACCTACTGGCGCGCTTATCTCGGCGCAAATAATGGCCGAGGCTATCTTTACTCCGCTGTTCCTTGGCGCACTGTTCTCTGTGCTCATGTATATAAAAACTTCTAAAACAAAATTTTTGTGGTATGGCTCCTCGTTATTGGCCATGTCTGCCCTCGCTCGGCCGATTGCTTTCCCACTTTTTATTATCTTGCCGACGGCGGTTTGGTTCGTAAACCACCACATCAAAACTTTTAGTGTGGTGGTAAATGACAAATATAAAAAAATCGCACGACATGCCGCGGCTTCACTGGGTATATTTTTTTTAATCATCTCGCCTTGGCTCTATTTTATTTTTTTTACCGTTCACTCTTCCAGCTTCAGCTCTATCGTCTGGACGCAGGGTTATGAATATCGCGCCAGATATTTTGATGAATGGCGCGCTAAACGCGGCGCGCCGGACGAAGATCGGTTGCCCTACGCCGATATGCGTCCAGTCAACGAAACTCTAGATGCGCGAGCGATTGCCCCAATAAAGCTCGTGGTAACGAATTATCTCAAAACCCACTTTCCACAATACCTTTGGTTCCATTTTATCCGCGTCCCGTATTTATTCACTGATTCCGGTTATGCCAGCATTCTCAACGGCATCCCACAATTAAATTTTAACTATGACACGACTCATGGGACGGTGAGTGGCGGATTTTTAGAGCAAATTGATTGGCGACAGCCAAGCCAAACAGTAATAAGAGTAGAAAATCAACCGCTGTTCCTGGTCTTATTTTTTGCTGATCTGTTTTTTATTGTTGTCGCTCTGTTAGCGGTGGCAAATCCTTTAATCTTTTTTTGGCGGCAACGACAGTGGTCCAAAGAAATTATTTTTCTGATCGGCATAATTTTACTTTACAGCGCCATCGCCTCGCCAATCGGCGGACCGCGCTTCAGGATTCCCATCAATCCGCTTTTGTTTTTGCTAGCCGCAGATACAATATTGATACTAAACAAATTCCGCAGTGATACAAAACCGTTAACACAAAAAATGTGAATACAACATCTTTCAATGCTAAAATTCTTCTACGGATTACCTTGATCGCGTCTATACTGGTTGCGGTCGCCGGATTTTTGACCGACTTCAACAACACGCGAAAATACGGCGGAATTGACTTGCGCGATCGGGTGGTGGGAGCGCGGGTTGCCAGCGAATTAAACCGCGACCCGTACTTTTTTAAATGGACCAGCGACTTAAGTGACCGTTTTCTTGACCCGCTTGACAATCGAGCAATTCCGTTATATACCCGCCTGACAGTTACGCCTGCGGTTTTGTCGCTTCACTCACTATTCTCCGAAATTCCATATAAAGCACAACGCTATTTCTGGTTTTTCATCCAATGGGTAAGTCTTTTGGGCAGTATCTATTTACTGGCGAAAATATTATCAGATAATTCCGATAACCGCGCTCTTATTTGGATATTGGGGCTTTTGGGCATATCCGGCAGTATGTTCTGGCGGCTTCATTCAGAACGAGGGCAGATTTATATCTTATATATTTTTCTGTTTTCTTTTTCGTTTTATTTATACGATAAATATCAGAAAAAAAATAACAATCGCCGGTTTAACAGCTTGTTTGTCGCCAGTGCGCTTATCTTTGGCTATCTCATAAGTCTGCGCCCGACTTTTATCTTCGCGATTATCCCGTTTTTAATCTATAAAAAATTTAAATTCGCTTCAATTATCATCGCAGGAATGGCGGCAAGCGTGTTAATCAGCAGCCTTCTATCTCCGGCTCCACTATGGAAAAGTTACTCCCGATCAATCCAACTGCAGACATTATTGTTTAGCGACGAAACTATAAATTACCAACCATATGACCAAAACATTGCGGACGGCTTGAATTTAAAAAATTCTCTTTCCGTCCCGGGAGAGGACAGTTCGCTCTTCAGAATTTTTCGAGCCGTCTTTAACCAATGGTTTAGCAGTCAAACCCTTTTCATCCTTCTTTTGGGATTTCTCATAATTATAAGTTTGATTATTTATAAGTACAAAATCCCCGAAATCAGCTCGCGGCAACTATTCTTTTTGGCGATAGCTTTATCATTCTTTTCTGAATTTTTTATCGCCGCCCCGCGCTGGCCGTATGCCAATGTAATCTGGCTTATTCCACTCTCAATAATGATTGCGGAAGCAAAAAAAATCGCCGTCTCGCGGCTCGTTATTTTGGCTGATGTGATCGTTTTTTTAGGTTTGATAGCGAATCTTGGATTTCATCTGATTCCGCGTTTCACTTTTATCGGCGACGTCGGCATCCCGACAGCAACCCTTTTATTTTTGATTGCCATGTTGCGGCGCGTTTCTACAAAGAAGGACGTTTTTGCAGTTCAATAGTAACAAACATACCTAATTGTTTATTGAAAGGACTAATAATTTTTTCAAACCAACAAACCGCTGGGTATAAAAACGCCGGCAATAACTGCGGTTTAGTAAGGCCGCCGGAAATAATAAATCTGAAAGGCGTATGAACCCTAAGACACATAATATTTAACAGAGGAAATTTTTTGCTAAAGACCGCTTGATCGCGCACAAACACTATCCATGGCATAGCATTGTTAGCGTCGGAAAGACGGCCGTCTCCCTCGATTTTCCAGCCGGCCATGGGATTAAAATCTTCGTAATGAAAATGCGAATAGACAAAATGACCCCACACCGAATTATACGGCTCAATCATAACTATTTTACCGCCCGGCATGAGACAGCGTTCCATCTCGCGCAATGCCTGCTCCGGCTCTTTAAGATGGTGAAAAACATTAAACATCACAAACGCGCCGATACTGTTTGAAGTAAAAGGCATGGCGGCGGCGGAAAATGTTTGATCGATATCCGGCCCGCTGATAACATCAGAAGTGATGGTGTTGGGGATGATCTTTTTGATAAATCCCGGCCCTGAACCCAACTCCACCACCGTTCCGGCAGGCAAGCCGGAATTTTTAATTTCCAAATAAAAATCTTCGTATAACCGCCGTAAAAAATTATTATCTCTTATCCGACGGCGATGCAAATACAGACTCTCGGCGCTATCAAGTTCTAAAATCATAAAAACACTAAATAAATTTTATCTTCCGCGCGGCAAACACTGTCATTTTCAGCAACAACCAGCCGTGGCTAAACCGGCTGATATTAGTGGAACCGTATTTCCTCGCTTGATAACGAATTGGGATTTCCACTATCTTTAAATTCATCTTCGCCGCTCCAAAGATTAAATCAAAATCGCCAAACGGATCAAAATCGCCAAAATATGAACGGTTTTGCGCCAACCTTTCATAATCTTTTCTGAAAATAACTTTTGTGCCGCACAGAGTATCCTTTATCGGCTGCTCTAACAGCCAGCTGAAAGCCAGGCTAAAAAATTTATTGCCAATGATATTCAAAAATCGCATGGCGTCTTTTTCCATCGGATAAACCAGCCGCGTACCCATAATAAACTCCCCTTGGCGGGTGCGGATGGCTTGATAAAATTTCGGCAAATCTTCCGGCTGAACTGTCAAATCCGCGTCAAGAATCATCAATATGTCGCCGGTCGCGCGCGCGAACCCTTTACGAACCGCGTCACCCTTGCCCTTTCCGCCTCCCTGGTTAACAAAGATTATATCTTTCTTGTCTTTATATTTTTCTATAACCCTGAATATATCGTCGCGAGTATTGTCTCTTGACCCGCCTTCCACAAAAATTATTTCCGTCCGGCTGCCAAGCCTCGGCAAACGGGTTATTGCATTCTCAATATTACCCGCCTCGTTGCGAGCCGGAATAATTACCGAAACTGTATATTCTTTATCTGAATAATGATTAAAACACGGCCGCGCCACAAAATAATTAACCAGACACAAATGACGTATTAACGGCAAACGGGCCAAGTATTTATTTAAAAAAGACGACGCTATCGGCACATATATGGGAAACAGAATAAACGCTCCCCTTTTTACTATTTCAAACCGCGCCAAAGACAATAAATTTACAACATCTTGGCTGGAAAGCCAATTCTGATTCGGCTGGGCTGTTTTAAGACGTAGCCACTCTAACAATCTTAACACACCGCTCCAAAGATGATTATACGAAGTGATAATAACTCTACTTTGCTCATCTACCACTCGATGTAATTCCTCAAAACACTTCTGCACATCGTCCAAACTGCCAATCACATTAGGCAATAGCACAAAGTCGAATTTTTCTTGTCTTTTCAATTCCTGAATTCCAACGCTGATTTCAAGCACTGACGCTCCGGGAGGAATTATAAACTGAAAAAACCGCTCAAACAAATGATTATAGTAACGCGTTCGCCATTGGTGTTCATTTTTATTCATAGTTGATATTTTTTAAATACCATTCAATTGTTTTTTGCAAACCATCTCTAAATGATACTTGCGCTTTAAATTGAAATTCTTTTTCCGCTCGCGATACGTCTAAAAGCCGTCGCGGCTGGCCATTAGGCTTACTGGTATCCCAGCGGATCTCGCCTTTAAACTCCAGCATTCCGGCGATGAATGTCACCAAATCTTTAATGGAAATTTCTCCGCCAGACCCCAAATTTACCGGTTCCGCTTTGTCATAATATTGCGCGGCCAAGATAATGCCGCGCGCGGCGTCTTCCACATACAAAAATTCGCGCGTCGGCGTGCCGTCTCCCCACATCTCCACGAATTCATCTCCTCTAGTTTTAGCATCGCAAATCTTTTTTATCGTGGCGGGTATAACATGCGAACTGTCCGGATTAAAATTATCCCCTGGCCCATACATATTTACCGGCAATAAATAGATAACATTAAAACCAAATTCTTGGCGATAAGCCTGTGCCTGAACTAAAAGCATTTTCTTGGCTAAGCCGTAAGACGCGTTGGTTTCTTCCGGATAGCCGATCCACAAATCCTCCTCGCGAAAAGGCACCGGCGTATATTTAGGATAGGCGCAAATAGTCCCCAAACAAACAAATTTTTTCACTTGATTTTTTCGCGCCGCTTCCATTAACTCAATTCCCATTATCGCGTTGTCGTAAAATAAGGTCCCCGGCAACCGTTGATTCTTCCCGATCCCACCGACATTCCCCGCGAGGTGGAGCACCAAATCTACGTCCCGAGTCAGAAGCAGACAATTATTTTTTTCCCGCAAATCAAATTCCCGCGAACGGGGAACGGCAATGTCGGTTTGGTTAACTCCTTGCTTTGCCAATTCCTTAACAACGGCATTACCTAAAAAACCCGCCCCTCCGGTAACCAATATTTTTTTGCCCGCAAACTCAAACATATTTCAAAATCCAAAAAATTTCCATTTCAAAATTTTAAATACCAATACCAAATGCCGCCTAATCTCGCGGCCATAATTCAATTTTGAAACACCAAACAGGCGCGCAGTTAATTCCGCCGGCACCTCCTTAAACTTTCTGCCGCTAAAAACCAGTTTGAATAAAATCTCGGCGTTGATGTCAAATCCAACCGCCGACAATGACAGTTGTTTTAATTGCTCCGTTTTGTATAAACGAAAAATTTGATTGATTGAAGTCACTGGCCGGCCCAATAACACGCGGTAGATTAAGTTCGCCAGTTTGCTGATCCAAAGCCGCCAAGCCGGAATATCTTTGCCATAACCGCCTAAATTTGGCGAACCGATGACAAAATCCGCATCCGGATGCTTATCTGCCGTCTCCAATAAATTTGGAATAATATTTGGATGAAAAGTAAGGTCAGCATCTAAAAAAATCAACCAATATCCCGTGGCAGCGGTAATCCCGGTGCGCATCGCCGCGCCCAGCCCCGTGTTTACTTCATGCCGCGCCAAGCGCAATTGTGGTTTATTTATTTTTTTAACCTCAACGACGGTATTATCTTTAGAACCATCATCAACTATAATCACCTCAAAATCCAATTTCAGTGATTCTAAAATCGGCCACAGCTCCGTGGTAAAACGCGGAATATTTTGTTCCTCATTGCAGCAAGGGATAATCACTGACAGTTTGCGGTTGACTTCTGTCATACAAAGAAAAAATCAATTGATACTTGCGGCTCGCTCCAAGACATCCCACATTTTTTTTGCCACGTTTTCACCGTAAGGATGCTGCCAATTGGCAGGCCTTTCCAGCATTTCTTGCGTTTTTTCAAGAATAGCGATTGGTTCAAAGCCTGCCAAAATATTTGACCCAAGAGTAAGAGTTTCTTGGCGCTCGGTATTCTCGCGCAAAGTGACGAGTGGCACGCGCATAATCGCCGCTTCTTCTTGGATGCCGCCGGAATCAGATAAAATCAACTTGGCATTTGCTGAAAGAGTTAAAAAATCAAAATAGCCCAAAGGATCTATCAAACGCACATCGGTCGGAACAATCAAAGAAAAATTTTCTAAATTTTTTCTAGACCGAGGATGGATCGGATAAATAACCGGCAAATTAAATTCATTGGCTACTCTGCCTACGGCAGTGAAAATTTTTGAGAAAACTTCCTTTTTATCAACCACAGCCGGACGATGGGTAGTCATTAAAAAATAATTTTTAGGAGTTAAGGCCAAATATCCCATAATGGCGCTGCTATCCAAAGCCTTAGATAAATTTTTTGCGATGACATCAGCAATTAAATTGCCCACCACAAAAATATTTTGAGAAATTCCCTCGGCCAGCAAATGCTGGTGTTGAAGTTCGGTGGGGGCAAAAAAATATTGCGCTAATCTGTCTACCACCAAGCGATTAACTTCTTCCGGCATCGCGCGGTCAAAGGAACGCAAACCTGCTTCTAATTGAACGATGGAAATCCCCATTTTTGCCGCGGTCAATGCCCCGGCAATAGAACTATTTAAATCAGCGTACACGCAGACATAATCAGGTTTTTCTACCTGCAAAACTTTTTCAGTCTCAATCATCATCTTGCCGACTTGTTCCGCGTGGCTTCCGGAACCGACGCCAAGATTGTATTTGGGATCCGGCAATTCCAAATTCTCCCAAAAAACCTTATCCATCACTTCCGAGTAATGCTGGCCGGTATGAATGACGAAAAAATTTATTTTACGTTTTATGGCCTCATGAATAAACGGGGCCATTTTAATGATTTCCGGCCTGGTGCCAAAGATTAAACAAAATTTCTTTTTCATACATTCAAATTTTTCCTCCAGGTGATATAGCGGTCCAACCCTTCATAAAAATTAACCTTCGGCTCCCAACCCAACAGTCTTTTAGCTTTAGAATAGTCGGCCACCATTTCTGATGCCTCGCCTGGCCGCGGCTCGGTGTATTCTACCTGTGTATTAAATTTTTTTGCAATATATTCAGCGATATCGCGAATGCGCGTGCCGATGCCGCTGCCGAAATTGATTGCCTCGCCGGACAACTCCGGATGATCCAATAAGAGACAATAAGCGTCAATAACATCAGAAATATAAACATAATCGCGCGTCTGCTGGCCGCTGCCAAAAACTTTAATCGGTTCGCCGCGCATAGCGCGGCCGACGAAAATCGGAATCACGGCGCCAAAATTAGATTCTTTTTGCCGTTCGCCAAAAATATTGAAAAAACGCGGAATTATTATATTCATTTTATAAGTTTGGACGTAAGCAAAACAAAGGCGATCAGCTCCGGCTTTTGACGCGGCATATGGACTCATCGGCCTTAATTCAGCGGTTTCCGTTATCGGCGTGCGCTCCGGCCGGCCATACACTTCGCACGTGGACGTGTGAATAACGCGAGCTCCGGACTTTCGCGCCGCCTCCAGCACGTTTAAGGTGCCGCGCACATTCACTTCAACCGTCTCCCAAGGATGCTGGATTGACTCATCAACATTGATTCGCGCCCCTAAATGGTAAACAACTTCCTTGTCTCGCATCGCTTTTTCAGTAACTTCAGCGTCAGTGATAGAACCCCAAATAACCTCGCACTTCCCTTCCAGATATTTTTTGTTGCCCGAAGACTGCGGAGTCAAAGTATTAAGGATGCTTACTTCATGCCCGAGCTGATTTAGCCGTTCTGCCAGATGACTGCCTTGAAATCCGGCTCCGCCGGTAATAAGAATTTTCATATAAATTTATATCCTTTATTTAATAATCTTTTATAATCAGCTCTGGAAGGTAAACCAAAATACGAAGGTAACGTATTAACTATCATTTCTTTCTGACGTTTGCCCTCAAGAATTTCAAGCGACCGTAACAAAGAACTTGGTAAATCGGAATATATTTGTTTATAATAGCAAAAAACCGTTTTATTTTCAAGATGGTCATAAGATCTCTGGAAGAGAATCTCTCCGGCGTCAATAGCAGATACCACTTTGTGTACTGTGGATCCAACCGAAATTTTTCCTTCCAATAGCGTCCAAAAAACCGGAAAAAGGCCACGATAGGCCGGCAAGAGGGCGCTGTGCTTATTTACCACAGCAATCTTCGCAGCATGGATAAGCGGATTCTTAATTATATGACCAAAAGAAATAAAAATTACATCAACATTATTTTCCTGAACCCACCCAACTACTCCTGAACTATTGGGGTTCTTTTCATAAATTATTGGCACCCCAAACTCTTTTCCCAAAGCGCGATAGTTATATGGCTCTTTATTCCAAAAAGAGCGAAAAAAACGCCTAATTATCTCTCCCAATACCATTATGACTAATTTAACGAAAACACTTAATCCAAATGTTTTAAGATAATATAAATAAATCCGGAAACCTTTATATTTTCCCAAAATCGCCGGAAAAATAAAAATCCCGACCGTCTGGTGTCCTGCGTGTTTTAAATCACGCAATAACTGCCGGAAGGGCTCAAACATAAAAGTGTATTCCTCCTCGGTGAAAATTACAATGCGCATAACAATACTTATAATTTTGACTGCTGAATTATATTCTCCGCCATCTTTCGCATGGTTACAAATTTTCTACCACTAGCTGCTAACAAACTCAATGCCTGATCCATATATGACGTCTTTTCCTCAATTGGCATTTTCAAACTTTCGAAAACAGCTAATTCAGTATTATATTTATTTTTAAATTCATCCAATAAATCGGTCTTATAGTTTACTAAATCCTTTGGGTGAACCAAATAATAAAAATACTCGTGTTCACGTATAGTTTTTAGTAAAAGCCAATTCATAAGATGTTTACCAAAAACAAAATACATAGTATGCCAGCAGGGTATACGCAGGGCGGTGGCAACAGGAAGCGGAAGCATCAGCAAACCCTCGGATTTCTTTTTAATCAAAGATTCCGGACCTATAAAATAAGGACGACGGGGAGCAAAAAAGAACGCCAACTTATCACGACGAAGACCAAAACTCGGATGAAAATTTGGATGTTTTTGGCCGGTCAAAAACATCAATTTCATTAATACGAAATACTGAAAATAAGAAGGAAAAACTGAAGTATCATAAATATAACCCGCTTTCATTAAAATTTCAATCAAATCACCACTGGTACTCCAAGATGGACTGATAAAACCTTTAGGTTCATAACCGATACAGTTAGTTATAAGTTCGTGAGATTTCATCACCTCAAATTCCATTTCCTGTCTAGATAAACTCCCGAGATTTGGGTTGTGAGTATAAGAATGATTGCCGATTTCGTGTCCCGCCTCCGCCCAAGAACGAACCCGCGCCGCCACTTCGGGGTTCTCCAGATCCTTGCCAATAATAAATATTGTGTATTTGAAATTATATTTTAGTGAAAATTCAAAAAATCTATCAGCAATAACAAAAAAGGACGGGTCTGTCATGGAACACCGATCAATTGATAATGGAAAAAATAAAGAATCAAAATTTATATTTATATTCACCAATTTTTTATTCATATATTTGACTCACTTGACGTGGTTGCTTTGCAGGAAATTTGTAAATCTCGTCGATATATATCTATACCACGAATTGTTTGATCTAATTTAAAACATGAGGGGAGTTGTTCTTTTCCAACCATATCATTCTCCTCAATAAAAATCCTAGAAAAAAAATCTTGATTCAATAGATCTAAATTATCCTCACCCAATATCACAGTTTTATTCATCTTGATATATTGATAGGCAGCTGAACCTTCATAGCGTGCCGCCAATTGGGGCAGACTATAAAAAAGAACTGGGCTATGTTCGTCTAGAGATTTTAAATACGGCTCAATAGCAGTTGGCGCATCAATAATACACGTTAAAGCATTTTTTGACAAGGGTAAAATCTGTACCACAAGGATTGCAGAAAACACAATAGGTACAAAATAACGTCCATAATATTTGCTGTTTTTTATTTTTGTTTCTATTGCTAACAGACCCGGAATCATAAAGAAATAAACCATCACCTGGCCAGGAAAAAAATAACGATACCAACCAACATTCCTAAGATACGCGGCAAAAATCAAAAATGCAAAAGTAAAAATGATTGTTTTCGTGGCAGAAATATGGATGCGGCGCTTAAAACAATAAAAAAAATAATACACCGCCAAACATAATTGAAGTAAAAAAAACATCGGGGTTGATTCAGTGAAAAAACGCAATAAATTGACAAAAATGGCCGGGGCCGTTTTATCTAGATGATTTGGATTCACAAAATGGCCAAAGACTGAAGAAATTGACGTCGTGGAAAGATCAAACTGTGTCCAAACCCAGACGTTCACCGCAAACCCCAAACCCACCAAGAGCGCAATGGTAATTCGCCGATCTTGACGACTGGCCAAAAAATTGCGCCACTGTACCGCAAGGCCAGCGGCGAGAGCCGGTAAAATCAAAATAAATATCGGCTTAGCGCTAACGGCAAAACCGAAAAATATACCTCCCAAAAAAGCCAAATAAATTCTCTTTATTTTTGATTGTTCCAAAATAGTCAAAATAAATAATCCCGTCAGAAAAAAGAATAATCCGGGCACTTCGCCCAAAAAACTTTTACCATTGCCATAAAGCGGAGAAAAAGTTACCAAAAGCAACATCGTAGCCAGAGCAACTCGTAAACCATATAATTTTTTCGCTAGAAAAAAAGCAACTATAAAAAATCCCAGCAAAAAGGCAATGGCTACCATTCGTATGACTATCACCCCCGAACCAAAAATCTTAAAAGCCAAGACGGCTGGTAAAAATATTGGATACCCCATGGAAATCAAAGATAGATCACTTGAAGTGGTTGGCGACAATGGTAATCCCAATTGACCATTGACAGCCAAATTATTCACAACTTGATAGAAAATCCCCTCATCAAACCAAAAAGCCGGGCTGGTTTTTAAACAGTAAGAAGATAAAAACACTGCCGCCAACATAATCAAAGCAAGGACGAAAATTTCTTGTTTTTTAGACATATAACTAACTGTGTTTAATAAACTCCTGATACCACAATGTCCACATTACCGTAGCCCAAACGATATTTAAATTATATTCCCTGCTTTCCAAATGATCAATAAAAACTTTCTGCACTTCAGAAGTATTAAAATATTCCGCGGGCAAATTCTGCGGTGATAAGATTTCTATCGCGAAATCTCGCAATCCGCCACGCAACCACTTAGCCATTGGCGTGAACCAACCGCGCTTTTGTTGATTCAAAACATGGTTTGGCAAATACTCATGAATCGCGTCGCGCCAAATCCGTTTGCCTTGAAATGCTGACGGGCGTTGCAACAACGAAAGTTTCCACGCGGTAGGAATCCGCGCTGACAATTCTATCAAACGATGATCTAAAATTGGCACTCGCGACTCCAACCCAAAAGCCATGCTCATTTTATTCGTACGCAAAAGCGATTCGTCAACCAGCCAGCTCTGGCGATCCACATTCATGAAATATTTTTCAAAATCAGAGCATTGATTACACTGATTTAACAAAGGATTACACAGATGATTGGGGAAAAACCGCCTCTTAAGATAAGAAGTGGCCGCTTGCTGATTAATTACTCCCGTGTTAATAACTTTGGCGAGTAATGCCGGCTTCTGACATAAAAAGGCCGCTATTCTTTGTTCATTCGCGGGTAAATTTAGTTTTAGCGATATAAGTTTTCTAATCATTCCAGGGACCAAATGCCGGGCCAGTGAAATCAACGCGCTGTAATAATAGCGCGGATAACCGCCGAACAATTCATCTCCACCGTCTCCTCCCAGCACCACGGCCACCTCTTGTTTGGCCAATTGTGAAAGCAAAAACACAGCGCCAGCCGTGGCATTTGAATTCGGCTCATCCAAATGCCAAACAATTTTTTCCAAATTATCTTTTATATCTTCTGGTCCAACCAAAAGCTCGTGATGATCAGTGCTGTAATGTTTGGCTGTCTTCCGCGCCAATTCAAAATCCGCGTTAAATTTATTTGGGTCAGTACTCTCCTTAAAACCAACCGAAAAAGTCTTTATTTTACCGCCGTGAAATTCTTTCACCGCCCCCAAAACCGCGCTGGAATCCATGCCGCCGGAAAGAAAGACACCCACCGGCCGGTCGGAAATCAACTGTTTTTGAATCGCGTCGCGAAAAAGAGTTTTGATTTGTTTTTTTGCGTCATCATAAGATGATAAATTGGAAAAATCTTCCACCTGCCAGTATCTTTCTAAACTAATTTGATTATTTCTAAAACGCAAATAGTGCGCTGGTGGCAGTTTTTTTATATTTTTAAACATTGTACGCGGTTCTGGCACGTATAAAAGCTGGAAATACAGATTAAACGCCTCCATATCCACCGCGCGCTGAACATCGTGCGCTAAAATAGCTTTAATTTCCGAAGAAAATATAAACTGCCTGCTATTAAAGTAGTAATACAGCGGATTAACACCCGCCCGATCACGGGCTAAAATAATTTCTTCCTGCTGCTTATTATAAATAGCCAGCGCGAAAATACCATTGAATTTTTCAAAACATTTTATTCCCCATTCTTTATAGGCGTAAACAATTACTTCGGTATCGCTTTGAGAAATAAATCGATATTTCTTTTCTAATTCCGCGCGCAGTTCTTTAAAATTGTAAATCTCGCCATTGAATACAACCGCTATTTTATGTTCCGCGTCCCACATCGGCTG
>MFQN01000018.1:51027-51182 GCA_001783065.1 Candidatus Magasanikbacteria bacterium RIFCSPLOWO2_12_FULL_43_12 | reverse complement strand
GGCGCTGGCAGCGCTGACACTTCTTGGGTCGGCTACTTCTATTCCCCGGACAGCGCTTGCGGCATTGCCGGCGATATCTTGTTAACCTATGACGCAGTGGAATCTTTGGCTGCTGATACCACGGCTGCCGCGGACAACGCGTTAATAACCATTCC
>MFQN01000018.1:0-51006 GCA_001783065.1 Candidatus Magasanikbacteria bacterium RIFCSPLOWO2_12_FULL_43_12 | reverse complement strand
CGGCTACATCTGCTTTATGGCAGACAAAAACAGCGATATTAAAGAAGGAGATGAAGCTAACAACACCGCGGCGGTGGAGATTACGGTTACCGCAAATTGAACGAAACGCGTTTGTGATAGAATCTGTTGGGAGATTGACATAAGGATTGAAACAGTTGACACTTCGATCGTTTTTTTGTATATTTAATCAGCAGGAAGACTAATTTTATTTTGCGTTTGTTCGGGTGAACGAGCGCAAAAAGAGTCGATTCTTTATTGGTTCTCAATTCGTCGGAAACGGCGAGAGGGAGGGACAAGTGACATACATTCATTATACGAGAGAGTACGAGGACAGAGAGAGGTCGAAGTTCAAGCGACGTGTGGCGTTTATCGCTCACATGCTCCTGCCTGGGTATTTCTCAACCACCATCATCCAGTGGATGTTGGCGCTGATGGGCACAAGTCTGGAGGAGTTTTTCTCCCGGCCGTTTTTCATCAAGTGGCTCTCGTTCCCGGTTATGCCACCGGTCGGCAGTGGCGGCGAGCCAGTCTGGGTGGACTTCTACCTCATTCCGGCGCTGGCCACGGACTTTATGCCAAAGGTTCGCGACGGAACCGCGTATCAGTGGTGCGAAGCAGTTGCCTTGCACGCTATCGCGGAAGCCGAGCGCGATGGCGTGGAGCTCTGGATCGGCTGGGGGGCTGGGACAAAAAACGCGACCGGGCATGGTCAGTTGTTCTTGGAGCGTAATTCGCATCTGGTAAATTCGGACTCCGTGTATACCACTCACGGAGACGGCGGCACGGTTTCTCTGGCCGTGGCCGCACTCGGTCAGGCGGCGGTGCCAAACGGTCTCTGCGGCGCAATCATCGGCGCGAACGGAGCGATTGGCGACGCCCTCGCCAGATTCGTTCCGCAGCAGTTTCAGCCGAGGAAATGGGTGCTGGTCGGGCGTCCGGACAAGCCGGGCGAGAACGATCGGCGCGTTCGCTTGGATGTGTTGAGACAGCAGGTGGAAATATGGCTCGCCATGTGCGGGCATCAAGTTAGCGTCCTGGTTCACCAGGACAAATCTACCGCTTGTCTTGAACACAACACCAAAATCGTCGTGGTCGCTACGACTGCGGGCGACATGGAGCTGTTACCCGATGAAGTGCAACCAGGCGCGTTGGTCGTGGATCTGACCACACCATCCGCGTGTTCTCCCAGCCACGACTGGTCCGGCCGTACTGTCATTACCGCCGGTTGTGGTCAGTTCACTAATCCGGCCGTGTTGCCATGTGGATTTGGCGAGATCGGCGGCCGACAAGTCACCAATGTCGGCGCTGCGGTGTTTGAGGCTGGCGGCAATATGGTTATCTGGGGTTGCACTGCGGAGACGATCGTCAATGCCATGTTCAGCCATCGTGAACACATCGCCGGTCCTACGGTCGACGTGATGGTGGATGTGCCGAGGGTCATACAGGGATTCCGCACTCTGAAAATCCAACCGCAACCGCCGGTATCGTGCGGCCACGTACTGCGCTGGGAGGACCTCCGGGGGCCCGGTGCAACACCCCGCACCTACACTTCTTTCCTTTTGGTCAACAGCGTTCACGCTCCAGCCGCGTGATACTGTTGCCGTCTTCCGGGCCGTGCCTTACCAGCACGGCTCTTCCATTTTTATTTTTTATATTGTGTGGAGTTGTTCAAAATGTGTTATAATAATTGCATGTTTGACATCTACACAATTTTGCCGTTGACTTGCGCTATTTTCGTGGCGTTTTTCGGCGTGTTTGTTTTGTTAAATGATGAAAAATCACGAATGCATCATTTGTTGTTTGGTTTTTGCATGAGCATGATGTTTTGGATGTTTGGAACTTTTATGATGTTTTATACGCGCGGAAATTATTACGAAGCTATTTTTTGGGACAGGTTTGTATATGCTGGTGTGGTTTTCATGCCGCCATTTATGCACCACTTCAGTTTGGTGTTTACCGGCCGGATTGGCAAACAAAAATTTCTTTTGACGATGAATTATGTCTTGGCGTTTGCCGCGCTAATCGCCAGCCGTACGCCGTATTTTTTGGATGATTTGTATCATTATTCTTGGGGCGTGCATACGCAAGCTAGAATCTTGCACACGGTTTTCCTCGGGTATTTTTTCTTGGGCACCGGAATATTTTTTTATAACGTGTTTTCTTATTTTAAAAAAGCGAAAGATAAAATTATTCGTTTGCAGTCAATTTATGTTTTTATTTCATTCGCGGTTGTAATTTTTGTCGGCGGTTCAGCATATCTATTCGCTTATGGCGTGGATACGAAATTTCCTTTTGCCTATTTGAGCGGTTTGGTTTTTCCGGTGATGCTTTTTTATTCGGTCAGCCGGCATCATTTGTTGGGAGCGAAGACGATCGCTACCGAGGTTTTGGTTGGCCTGACCGAATTTATGGTGGTGATGCAGATATTTTTTTCGCGCGATGTGTTGGAATTGACTATCCGCATGTTTTTTGCTTTGGTGGTGGCGGCAATCGGCATTTTGTTGATAAAATCTGTCCGCCGCGAAGTCGCTCGGCGTGAAGAAGTGACTGGTTTGGCTAAGTCTCTGGAGCAGGCAAATTTACGTTTGCAGGAAATTGACCGGCAGAAGACCGAGTTTATGTCCATCGCTTCGCACCAGCTCCGCACCCCGCTTTCAATTTTGAAAGGATTTATTGAACTAATTAAAGATGGCGCGTACGGCAAGCCGACGGTTAAGATGAACGAAGCGCTGGATCAAATGGACGAAAGCAATGAGCATTTGGTGAAATTGGTTGACGAATTTTTGGATGTTACCCGCATTGAGCAAGGCCGGACCAAGTATGATTTTGTTCAATGCGATTTGAAAGAATTGATTGACGGCGCGGTCAAAGAATTGCGCGGACGCGCGGGAGGAAAGAAACTAAAATTAGTCTGGTGTCCGCCGCCGGAGCCGGTATCGGTAAATTGCGACCAAGAGAAAATTCATCACATCATTTTTAATTTCATCGATAATGCAATTAAATACAGCGAACACGGCCGTATTACTATTTGTTTACGCCATTGCGACGGTGGAGTCGCGATTAAAGTAAAAGACTGCGGAATTGGGTTTAATAAGGTTGACGAAGCGAATTTTTTCCAGAAATTTTACCGCGGCGAGAATGTGAAAAATTCCAATGTTACCGGCACCGGACTCGGTCTTTATGTCTGCAATAAATTCGTTCAAGCGCACCATGGCCGCGTCTGGGCAAAAAGCGCCGGGCTGGGCAAGGGCAGCGAATTTGGTTTTTGGATACCACTATAACTTATGAGCGGTCATTCTAAGTGGCACAATATACAGGGCAAGAAGGGCAAGGCAGACAAGGCGCGGAGTAATTTGTTTACGAAAGCCGCGCGCGCGATTACTGTGGCGGTCCAACAGGGTGGGAGCGATCCGGATATGAATTTTGTTTTGCGCATCGCGATTGATAAGGCCAAAACTGCTAACATGCCAAAAGAAAATATTGAACGGGCGATTAAGCGCGGCACCGGCGAGTTATCAGACGGTGTCGCTTTGCAAGAGGTTTTGTTTGAGGGTTTCGGACCGGCAGGTACGGCGATAATGGTTGAGGCAGTTACGGATAATAATAATCGCACGGTTTCCGATATTAAGCATGTGTTTGGCAAATTTAATTGTTCCTTGGGCGGGCCGGGAAGCGTGAGGTGGCAGTTTCAACGCCTCGGAGTTGCGCGCCTTGGTAAAAATCAAAATGAAAAAATCAAAATGAAAAATTCCGAATTTGAATTGGAGCTAATGGACGCTGGGGCGAGCGATTTAGTTGATAGTGAAATGGGGCTGGAGATACAGTGTCCGGCGGAAAACTTGCGGAAAATGATGGGTGTGATTAAAAAATACTATTTGGAGCCGGAGAGTTCCGGATTGGAATGGGTAGCCAAAGAGCCAGTTGAATTATCAGAGCTGGATAGCGTCAAAGTTCAGGAGTTTTGTGAGTTGTTGGACGAATTGGAAGATGTGAGAGAAGTGTACACCAACGAAATGTAAAATGTAAAAATCAAAATGAAAAATGATTGTTTTGTTTCGCCTAATTTTACATTTTGATTTTTACCTTTTAAATTATGGAAAGGATTCTCGGTATAGATCCAGGTTTCGGCCGCACCGGCTGGGGTGTGATAGAAAAAGTTGCCGGCGAGTGGCGGGCGGTTGCTTGGGGGTGCATTGAGACATCGGTCAATGACCCGTTTGTTGACCGGCTGTGCGAATTGCGTGACGAATTGAAATTGGTAATTAACAAATATAAACCAGATGCCGTGGCAGTGGAGGATTTATTTTTTGCCAAAAATGTCAAAACCGCGATGAAAGTGGGGCAGGCGAGAGGCGTAATTATTCTCACTATAAAAGAATCTGATTTGCCTTTGCATGAATTTACGCCATTGCAAATTAAGCAGGCAGTTACCGGCTATGGCCGGGCGGAAAAGGGCCAGATGCAAAAGATGGTCGGGATGTTGTTGAAAATCAAAAAAAAAATCACACCCGATGATGCGGCCGACGCGCTGGCGGCGGCATTGACAGGTGGAGTTTCAGCGGGATTTTTGCGGCATTGCAGTGACAGCAAGACTGTGGATAAAAAGGTGTTAAAGAAAACTGGCTTTGTGGTATAATATCCCTGTTGAAATATAGTAAGCAAACTGAAATGAAATCATTCGTCCAAAACGAACGGATTTTAGAGCACTTTTTAAAAGCGGTCTTTTGCGGGCCGTTTTATTATTCACATAAGATTTGTCCTCTGTTTTTAAATGGCCGGTAAGCAGTGGGCAAATCTTATACATATATAATTATCTAATTTATTTTGCGTATGTATAAACAATTAAAAAAGTTTTCAATGTTGTTTGTGGTCGTTACCACTATTCTTTGGTCATTGGGTTTATCCGCGTTAATTCCGCAGACAGCCAAAGCGGTGGCAGTCACGGCCAGCGGTCCGTTTGATCTCTTGCCGATGAGTGGAGGAATGACAGTCATGGCTAGCAGCTATGATATTCCAATCTTTCGTTTTTCTTTAAACAAAAGCTCTGGCGGCAGTGAGACTTTGAGCAGTGTTACTGTTACCGTTACCAGCACCATACCGGCTAATAACGCGGTTTTAGCTTCGCATATCTCCCAGCTGGTGGTTTTTAAAGATAGCAACAGCAATAATTATTTTGACCCGCAAAGCGATGCTTCTGCCGGCACGCAGACCTCGGTTAATGTTGGTTCAGCCACCACGATTACAACCGGAAGCAACAATAGTTTGGCGGCTGATGGCGCTCTGCCGACCAGTTTTTTTGTGGCCATTAAAACCGCGGCTAATTGGACGGCCGGGGATTCAATTTATATCAATTTTGCGGCTGATGGCATTGCGACCTCTGCCAATTCGCCGACAGTCACGCCTATTACCGGCTCCAGAACGGTATCTTTCGGCGGGGACGGTGGCAGCGGATGGAGCGGATTTAGCGTTGAAAAAGTTACCTTTGTTAATGCGTCTAATGTTGATGTTTCTTTTACTGATAGTTTAGACCTGAATTCAGGCAATGCCACGTCAACCGCTAACTATACTTTAAGGAATGCTTCGGGTGTTTCACAGACAATTAGTTCTATTGTGGTTTTGCCGGATAACAAATCTGTTCGTTTGACTACCGGGGCTACCGTGGTGTCAGATGGCACTTGGTCAGTTACAGTTTCTAATGGTGTTAAAAATACTTCTGGCAAATCTAATGCTGGTATCACTGTTTTTTCTATTATGAGCGCGATTGTGCCTTTGGCTATTTCAGAGATTAAAATCGGTTCAGCGACAGACCAATATAATGAATTTATTGAAGTATATAATCGTTCCGGCGGAAGCATAGCCACTTCTACTGTTAAGTTGCATTTTGTAAATGCCGCCGGCACAATGGATGTTAATGTTCCCTTGACTTTTCTTGATGGAAGCGTGGTGCCGAATATTCCATCTCATAAATTTTTACTAATTGCGCCGATCACTTCTTCCGCTTCATCCACGGCCGACGCGGTTTATTCCACTTCCACCGTAGCTTCTTTAGTACCAGGCGGCGCGGCCTATATTAGCAACAGCGCGGCCAGCTCTACCGCGGTGATGGATAAGGTTTGCTGGGGCAGTCATGCCGTATCAGCAAACTGCGAAGGCAGCGCGGCCAGCGGTTTAAGCGCCAATGATGGCACCTCCATTGAACGCAAGGCGTTTAATGATTCTACTTCGGCGAGTATGTCGGCGGACACCAATGGCAACGGCATTGATACGCAAAATAATTATTTTGATTTTGTGACTCGGACGACGCCGGAATCGCAAAATAGCCGTATTGCTTTGGCAGAAAATCCAACCGGCGGATCTTACGGAGGAGCTAATAACCAAGCGCCCAGTATTCAGCACGCGCCGGTTTTTAAAGCCAGCGTTGATACTACTCTAAATTTAATCGCAAGAATTTTTGACGATGGCGGCAATGTTCCATCAGGAAACACCCAGTTTATTTATTGTGTTACTGATTCATCAACTTGCACTCCAGCGTCGTCAACACCGATTTATGGCACGAATATCGGTTCCAGCTGGTATAAATTTAGCGCCACTTCAACTTCTTGGGGAACCGGCAAGACCCTTCTTAAATATTATATTCTGGCAACTGACTCTGCTTCGCCAGCGAAGACCAAGGTGATTACCAATGATCCTGGTTTTGACGCTAATACTTATGATACTACCGGCACCGGTATTCAGACAGCGGCCTTGCAACAAAGTAAAGCCTTAGCCACTGTTTTGAGTTCTGGTAATTTGGGTAGCGCGTCAATCATGGGTACGGTTAATGACAGTTCCAGCGCGGCGGTCAGCGGCGCTACAGTTTGGATTGACGGCACGCAATTTGCCGCGACCACTGGCAGTGACGGCACTTTTAGTTTTGCGAATGTCGGACCAATGGGCGGCGCTCAATTAAAAATCGCCAAAGATGGTTATGGCGACCAATCTCTTTCATTTTTCATTCCTTCTTCCGGTTTGGTTTCTCTGCCCGCGTTGTCTTTGTACAGCGGCTCTATGGGCATGGGTGGTGACTTTACCCAGCCCAAAGTGGCCAGTTCTTTTCCAGCTCAAGGCATGATGGGTTTCCCGACTTTAAAAAGCGATGGTATTGTGTCATCTATAGAGATTAATTTTGATAAAGCCGTGGATACCACGACTTTTACCACCGCCAATGTGTATTTGACTGAAGCTGGTAGCGGCACTCATATTGCCGGTTCGGTTGCGGCCGGGTCAGCCACGCAGGTTAAATTTACTCCGACTTCCGCGTTAACATCCGGCAAGAATTATACTTTATTTTTAACGCAGGGTGTTAAAGACTCTGCCGGTAATCCGGTGATGGGCAACAGTCCCGGAGGTAATTATATTTTGCCGTTTTCCACCAGCGGGGGAATGTATAGCAGTATTTCAGACATTGGCGCGACTTTTGGCACCGGTAACGCATTTCCAGCGTATGTGGTCGGCAGTCAGCCGGCTCCCGGCAAACAAAGTGTGGCGCGCAACACCAAAGTATTTGTGACTTTTTCCGAGGCAATGCAAAATTCTGCTGCCAACTTGGCTAATGTAAAACTATATAAAGTTACCAATCCTTTTGCTTCCAATGAATCAAAGAGTTTGGTGACAGCGACAAATAGTATTGACAGCAGTAATAAAATAATTATCATCACTCCATCCAGTAATTTAGATGTCAGTTCTCATTATCGCGTGGAGGTGCTGGGTGGAATACAATCCGCCAAAGGTATTCCTTTGGGTAATCCGGGAACATCTGGTTATTTAACCAGTGTAAAGTATCAGGCTGATTTTGATACCAGCGCCAGCGCCACCGGCGATACCAGCGCCCCGACGGTTGACACTACCATTCCCGCGGATGTCGCAACCGGAATTTCCACGGCAAAACCGATTATTATTAGTTTTTCTGAATCAATGAATCCGTCCACTGTTACTGACACGTCCGTAGTTCTCAAATTAGGCTCCACGGCAGTTGCCGGCGATTTGACTTACGATCCCAACAATTGGATGGTTGTTTTTGTTCCAGACTATTCTCTGACTCCTACCAGCACTTATACAATTACAGTTACGACCGGCGTTCAAGATTTGGCCGGTAATGCCATGGCCGCAACACTTTTGCGCACTTTCACTACCGGCGGCGCCGATACCTCTGCTCCTACGGTTGTTTCCGCGCAAGCCAATGATTATGCGTTGAAAATCGCTTTTTCTAAGCCGATGTTGGCAGTCTCGGCAAGCGATATTAATTACGCGAGCAGTGTTTTGAAACCGGCTAATTATACTATTCATTTAGTGAATTCCGCCGGCGCGACGCAAGCGACCATTGCCACTTCAACCGCTACGATAACTTATGACGCGGCCAGTCGCAGTGTGGCTTTGAATGGTATTGCCGGTATTGCCGCCAATAATTTGATAAACATTAGCGTTAGCGGTGTCAAGGACATCAGTTTCAATAATATCGCCGCTGATTCGACCGCGGCAGTGACCACCACCGCGTACTCCAGCGCCAAAACCGGCGGTTTTACTATGGGCGGCGGTATGGGGATGATGGGTCCGCAATTCGATGCTGGCGGCAATATGATGCAGGGCGGAATGATGGGTGGACCGCCGGCAATGGTAGGCACATTCATGGAATCCGGAATCGGTTTTGCCCCGGGGGTGAAAGTTTATCCGTTTAATTCCATGGCCAACGTGAGCACGATTTATGGAGTGGAGATTCCGTTGTCTTACCAAATTCCCAACGCCGGGTTTATTGATATCGCTTTCCCTGATGGCGCCGATGTCACTAACGCCAAAAAAGATACAGACAGTCCGCCTAATAATGATTTGAACGGGCCAGGTTCGGGCGTGGTTGTGTTTGGCACAAGCGAGGGCACATTGCCATCTGGCTGGACAACTGGCGGGGCGTCAAGCGATGGTGTAATAGTAAATACGGATTCACGCATCGTGAGAGTTATTTTGGGAGCAGTGGCTACTCGCCGCGGTACTGGTAATCTGACTTCTGGTGATGGAGATCAGCATGATTTCTTGCGTTTAGATATCGCGCAGATTGTAAATCCAACTACTGCCACCAAAATCGGTATGAGCGGAAATTCTGCCACTGTTACCACTAAGAAAGCTGATGGCACAGTTCTTGAAACTCTTTCTTCCGGTTCTTTCTTCACGTCTGCCGCCGGCAGCTTCACGGTGCGCGGCCGCGTATTGGCTGGCGCGAGCGGTATCAACGGTATCAATGTTTTCTTAATGTCGCCGATGACCGGGCCGCAATCAACTTCAACCGCAACCGGACGTTTCAATGGTCAGACCGGAGAATTTATGTTCCAAAATTTAGTTGCCGGCAATTATATGTTAGGAGCAGAGCAGTTTGCCAAATCCGGCGCTACTAATTATACCGCCGGTTTTCCGGCGTCGATCAATGTTAATTCCACAAATTGCTCATCTGATATCTGCAGTAAAAATCTTACGGTTGTGGATGCTTCCACCGGCGTTTCTGTGACTTTGAGTATCAGCGGCACATTTAGCAACAATGCGATTGATATTTTTGCCGGCGGTCCCGGTTCGTTCAGAAAAACCACTTCTACGCTTGATGGGGCATTAACAAATGATACAAGTAATAGCATAAAATTAAACGCTAACGGTGTTTGGATGGTTGGTTTTGGTCCGCAGATGTCCACGGAGATTTTTGGCAAAGGCGGTCCGTCAGCGCCGACGACATGGATGCCGCCAAAACCGCAAGAAGTGCAGGTGAGCGGCTGTCCTGATGCCTGCGCCACTAATCCTACCACTCTTACCTTTAATGTATCGGCCGCCAACAAGACAATCAAATTTTCCGTTAAGGACGCTTCCAGCAATGCGATTGCTAATGCTAATGTATTCGCTTATTCGCCGGCTTCTAACGCGGGAAATGACACAATGGCGAATGCTGATGGCACAGGTTCAATTAATTTGTCTTATGGCACGTATAAGATTGGCGCTAGTGTTTCAGGCATGCCCGGGGGCGTGGAACGCTCGATTTTAGTAAAGGATGACGGCGGTACTGATAAGGTGTTTGTTGATGGGTCCAGTACTGGCATCGCTTTATCCAGCATGACGAATGCCAGTTTAATACTCACAATCAGCAAACCATCTTATACTATTTCCGGACAAGTGACCGATGGCACTAATCCAGTGGCTAACGCGCCAGTAAGCGCTTATCGCACAGATGGTCCTGGTCACTCTGAAACATTTACTAATTCTTCCGGAAATTATACATTGTATGTGGCTAATGGCACCTGGAAAGTGCAGGCATTTGTTCCGGATTATGGCAAGTTGCCGGAACAAACCGTGACGATCAGCGGCTCCAGTTCCAGCGGAAAAAACTTTGAGCCCAACACAAGTTCGGTTAATTACGCCACTGTCACAAAGAGTGTCGGAAATGACACCGATGCCGATGGTGTGTTAGATTCTGGCGAAGGAACCAGCAATGTTCAAATGATTGTTGAGGGTACCACCGGAGACTTGAATAATGATGGCGACACCAGTGATAGCGGCGAGAATGTCAGTTATGTTAATAGCGGAATAACCGACACAAACGGCAGTTCCACTCTTAAACTTCCGCCCGGCACGTACACTATGAAAGCATATTCGCCAATTCAAGGTGAGATGTCTTCTTCAACGCAGAGTGTCGTGGTTAGCGGCGCCGGAACAGTCACCACCGTGCCTTATGACATTCTTGCGCCAAAAACCGGCGCGGTGACAATTAATATTTTGGATTCTGATGGTAATGCCACGAGCAGTATGAAGGCAGTGGTGGAGTTTATGCAAATTGGCGGCAAGAGCGACAAGACCGAATCGTTTAGCGGCACTGCTTCCAGCACAATATCTTTACACCAATACGATGTGGCAAATGCTCTTAACGCCGTTACTAGCACTAATCCGACTAACATGTATTTGTTGGATGTAACCATCCCCGGAGTTTCTGATAGTAATTTAATTGTGTATGGTGCTGATAGTAACACCGTGCTTGCCACCTCTACAGCGGCCACAGGTTATTGGAAAGTTGAAATTGACGCTAATACCGAGTCAATCAATATAAAATTACCTGCTCTTAATTATGTAAATGGCACGGTGAAAGATGCGGCTGGTAATGCTGTTCCTGACGCGACAGTGTATTTAGAAAATTCTTCAACCGGCGAGAAGATGGATGTGCAAGCCAACACAAGCGGCAATTATTCTACGAAGCTTTCCAGCGCCACTTATTTGATTAGCGCCACCAAAGACGGGTACATTGACACTGCTTCAAGCGTCGCAGTTAGCGCCAGTGGAGCTTTGGCAGATTCAGCCACCACGATGACTGTCGCGGCCTACACTATTTCCGGAACAATCACCGCTGGTTCTTCTGCCGCTTCCGGCGCTACGGTGCGCGCGGAAAAATTAGGCGGCGGGATAGTGACGGCCACCACTGGTTCAGACGGCACATATTCTTTGAAAGTCATCAATGGCAATTGGAAAGTTTCTGCTGCAGCCGATGGTTACACAGAGAGCACCCATGGTTCAATAGTGGCAGTTAGCAGCGCGAATGTGTCCAGTATTAATATTACGTTGTCTACCACCGCGACTTCGCTTTCTGGTTCAACTTCCCAATCTGTTACGCCGCAAAATGGCGGTTCAATGAACGACTCTTCCGCCGGCGCTTCGGTTAAGGCATCTGAAGCCGCTTTATCCAGTTCCGCGAATCCATACAGCATGAATGATAAGGAAATATCAAATGTGGTTGGCGGCAATGCCGGAACACCGGTTAGCGGAGAAGCTAAAACGATTAATAGTTACGATAATGATGGCAATACCGTTACACTGTTAAATGATGATGTTGCTGTGAGCGCCAGTTATTCCAATAGCGACATGACTACGGCTTTGGGTACGTTAACTCTGGCTAAGCTTGGCAAAGTGCAGATGGGGTCGTGGGACGACACCGCTGATAATTGGCAGACTCTGCCGACCACGATTGCTTACAAAGATTCAAGCGGTAAATTTATTGAGCCTTCAACAAGCGCGTCAACCGTCGCTTACACCGGCCAAACATCACACTTTTCATCGTTTAATCCGATTGTTCCTTCTGATGGCGTGGCGCCAAGTATTATAACCAATGTAGCAGCGGTTGCGGGTAATAATTCCGTATCTTTAACTTGGACAGCCGGCAGTGAAGGAGACTTGCAAGGCTACGATGTTTATCGTTCAACTTCTCCCGCCGGCACCTATTCGTCGCTCGGGTCTTCAACTTCTAATAGTTACACTGATTCAACGGCTGTTAATGGCACTACTTACTATTACAAAATTACAGCGACTGATACCGGCGGTTTGGAATCAGATCTTTCTTCTGCTTCCAACGCCGCTACACCAACTGGCGCTGGCAGTGGCGGCGCTGGCGGCGGCGGTTCAGCAAGCTCGCCACCCGTACTCGGCGCTGTTCCTGTTTCAGTAGACGGTGATGCCGCAAAGAGCTCCCAGATTGCCGCCTTGAAGTTTAGTGTATCCAACGCGGTTCAGATGGCGATTTCGGAAAATGCGGATTTCTCTGGCGTAGCGTGGGAAAGCTATTCTTCCACTAAGAAATATACTTTATCCAGTGGTTTAGGCGCCAAGAAAATATATGTAAAATTTCGCAGCGCTAGCGGTGAAACAACTGCCATTAAAACAGTTGACATTACCGTAATTTCTGAAGCTACAGCAGAAGAAAAAAAGACGGCGGAGAAATCTACTGCTGTTGAAAAAATAACAACCGTTACCTGTTCATTGGCTCCGGGCAGCGCTTACAAATTGAAAAATTCGGCGGCGGTATTTTATATCACCCCGGATTGCGCCAAGCGCCCATTCAATAAAGCCAATGTGTTCTTCACTTACTTCACTTCGTGGTCGGATGTTAAAACTGTAACCGCCGGGGAATTGAATAATCTGAAGAATGATACTCTGGGCTTTATGCCTTGGGGTCCGAAATATGATCCGAAATACGGCGCGCTGGTGAAAATAGTAAGCGATCCGAAAGTCTATCTGTTGTTGGGAGATAAGAAATACTGGATTATTTCTGAAGATGTGTTTAATGCTTTGAGTTATAAATGGAATTGGATTGAAGATATTGATGAAGCTTTGTTGGCCAAATATCAGTTAGGCGAAGAAATCACCGACATCAGCAAGCATCCGAGCTATACTTTAATTAAGTATAAAAATAGCGCCAAGGTTTATCGTCTGGAACCGGATCCAAAAGACGCGGCCAAACAAGTAAAACGTTATATCAAAGATGAGGCTGCCTTCAACACGCTGACTTTCCGCTGGGATAGAATTGTAACGATTGATAGTAAAGAAACATACGCTGACGGCGAAACATTGACAGCGCCAGCGAGCGTTAAAAAAACAGACAGCGGGGTATATAAGTTTAGTTTGACTTTGCAACAAGGCGACAGCGGGACCGAAGTGACAAAATTGCAGGAAAAGTTGAAAGCGCTTGGTTATCTTTCTGTTGAGCCGACCGGCACTTTCGGCGCCAAGACAAAAGAGGCGGTGGTGAAGCTTCAGCAGGCCTATAAACTATCGCCATATCCTGGTGTGGTTGGCAAGGCGACAAGAGATACGCTTAATGGTCTTTAATTGGCAGCTAATAGTTAAAACAAACCCCGAATTAGCTCGGGGTTTGTCATTTTGGCTGGTTTTTTGTATAATACTGTCAGTTAACAATAACAATTAATTTTAAAATATGATAAATCTCGCTATAAATGGGTTTGGAAGAATAGGCAGACAAGTTTTCAAAGTCGCTTTTGAAAACAAAAATATTAAAATCGTCGCGGTCAATGATCTGACTGACACCAAAACTCTGGCGCATCTTTTACAGCATGACACGGCTTATGGCAAGTATAAAAATCAAGTTGGTTTTGATGAAAAAAATTTGATTGTAAAAAATAAAAAGATTCCGGTGTTCGCGGAAAAAGATCCGGAGATGTTGCCGTGGAAAAAATTAAAAGTTGATGTGGTGATAGAAAGCACCGGCCGTTTTACGAGAAAAGAAGATGCGTCTTTACACCTCAAAGCCGGCGCCAAGAAAGTTATCTTATCCGCACCAGCAAAAGGCGGGGGCGTTCCAACTTATGTGCGGGGGGTAAATTGCGGAAAAGTCGGTAAAGAAACTTCTTGTGTGATCAACAACGCCTCCTGCACCACAAACTGCATCGCGCCGGTGATGGCGGTTTTGGATGAAAAATTCGGCATTGAAAAAGCAATGATGAGTACTGTGCATGGGTACACATCAGACCAGAATTTGCAGGACGGCCCGCACAAGGACTTGCGCCGCGCGCGCGCGGCCGCGGAAAATATCGTCCCAACTTCCACTGGAGCGGCAAAAGCAGTCGCGGAAGTGGTTATGAATTTGAAAGGCATTTTTGACGGCGTGGCTTTTCGCGTGCCGGTGCCTACCTGCTCGCTTTCTGATTTGACGATTGTTTTGAAAAAAAATACCACAAAAGAAGATGTGAATCAGGCGTTAATTGACGCTTCCAAAACCAAAAGATTTGAAGGAATTTTATTCTGCACCAATGAGCCGTTGGTATCAGCTGACTATGTCGGAAACACTTACTCGTCAATTGTTGATCTGCCCCTAACCAATGTCGTCGGCGGCAATCTCATCAAAGTCGTGGCATGGTATGATAATGAGGTCGGGTACGCGAATCGATTGGTGGAGATGGCGCAATTGTATAGTCTTTAAAGTCAAAAAGTCTATAAGGTCTTTAAAGTTTGTGATTATGAAAGTTAGGAGTGTTAAACAGTTAAAAAATTTATCCGGCAAGCGAGTAATGGCGCGGGTGGATTTTAATGTGCCGACTGACAAGGGAAAAGTTATTGATGACTCGCGGATTTTAGCGTCAATTCCGACGATTGCGTATTTAATGAAAAAAGGCGCGAAAGTAATTTTGGTTTCGCATTTGGGCAGGCCGGAGGGTTATGATAAAAAATTGAGTTTGGCGCTGGTGGCGGGAAGATTGCAAGAAATTTTCAATTTTCAATTTTCAATTTTCAAACAATTTTCAATTTCTAAATTTTCAAATTATTTTGAGAAGATGAGAGAAGAAATTGATAAAATGAAGGGCGGGCGAGTATTGATGTTGGAAAATATTAGATTTTTTGAAGGCGAGAGAGAAAATGATAAGAAATTTGCGAAAGAGTTGGCAGGTTTGGCTGACTATTTTGTTCTTGATGGTTTTGCGGTAGCACACAGGGATTCGCCATCCGTTTCAGGCCTGGCAAAATACATTCCAGCGTATGCTGGTTTGCTGTTGGAAAAAGAAATTATCGGCCTGTCAAAAGCGATTGAGAAGCCAAAGAAACCGTTCGTGTTGGTTTTGGGCGGGGCGAAGATGGAAACAAAATTGCCGGTTCTAAAAAATTTACTGTCCAAAGCTGATTATGTTTTAATCGGCGGCGGTCTGTTCAACACCTATTTGTTGGCGAAAGGTTACAAAGTGGGGAAGTCTTTGGTTGATAAAAAATATAAAAAAGAAGCGTTGAAATTATTAAAAAATAAAAAAGTAATTTTACCGGTAGATGTGGTGGTGGGGGACGGAGCTGGTAACAAAGCCAGGGTGGTAGTAGTTGGTTCAGAGTTTAAGATTAAAAGTTTAGAGGGGGTGTATGACATAGGGCCTAGGACGATTAGATTGTATGCTCAATATATCAAGAAAGCGCAAACAATCGTCTGGAATGGCGCGATGGGGTATTTTGAACAAAAACCCTACGATGTTGGCACGCTTTCCATCGCGCGTTTAGTGGCTTCACGCTCTAAAGGCAAAGCATTTGGCATTATCGGCGGCGGCGAGACTTTACAGGCAATGGAAAAAGTGAAAATGATGGAGTTTATTGACCTCGTCTCCACCGGCGGCGGCGCGATGCTGGAGTTTTTGGCAGGAAAGAGTTTGCCCGGTGTCAAGGTCTTGACAAGATGAATTTATTTTTTGTTAGTTTTGGTGTATAATTTAAAATGTAAATTGTAAATATCAAAATTTTTGATTTTTGAATTTTTATTTTTAATTTATTTTTTATGCCTGTCAAGACAAACGGCAATGGCGGTCGCCCAAAAGAAGAGCCGCCGCAAGGATTTATTCATCATGAACACAAATGCTGCGGCGGGAAACACAGCGGTCTTGATTGCTTTCCCAAAAAGATTTTGGTAACGTTGCTGGGAATTTTGTTAGTATATATTATCGTGCTGGTTGGAACAATTATTCGGAACAATTTAGCCAAATACGATGTAATTGGCTATTCTGACAAGATGGAACGGACAATTATGATTGAAGCGGAAGGGAAAGTTACGGCTAAGCCAGACATTGCGATGACCACCATGGGTATGACCGCCAAAGCAAAGACCGTGCTTGAGGCGCAACAAAAAAATACCGAGGCGATGAATAAGTTGATTGCCAAGTTGAAAGATTTGAGTATCGCTGGCGATGACATTCAGACTACGAATTACAGTATTTATCCGGAGTATGATTATAAAGATGGTTCCAGCACTTTGGTTGGATACAGCGTATCACAGAGTGTTCAAATTAAGATTAGAGATTTAAAAAATGCTGACAAGGTTTTGGGTCTGGCAGGTGAATTAGGGTTAAACAATGTCGGCGGGTTGAGCTTTACGATTGATGATAATGATGTGTACATAGCAGAGGCGCGGCAGAAAGCGTTGGAGAAGGTCGCGGAGAAAGCGCGCGCTTTATCACAGATGCTGGGGGTGAGAGTTACCAGCGTGGTTTCTTACAGCGAATATGAAGCGGATGGCAAAGGCGTGTATTATAAATCAATGGATGAGTTTGGAATGGGAGGCGGTTCGGCGCCGACGATAGAAGCGGGAAGCATGGATGTGGAAATGCATGTATCGGTGACGTTGGGGATTAAATAAAACAGATTCGGCGACACAAATTAAACAGGCACACAAATCACAGATCCGCCTGGCGATAGGTGGATTTTGGTTTGACAGACAGGGGGGTTTTGTGATATTTTGGTATTATCGCTGTGATCTTGTGATGGGGTGATGCAGTGATGAAGTGAAATTCATATGCCATACGACGCAAATAAAAACGAGCTGGAAATTCTTAAATTCTGGCAAGATAACAAGATTTTTGAAAGATCCGTTTCTGAACGTTCTGAAAAAAAACCGTATGTTTTTTATGACGGCCCGCCATTCGCCACCGGTCTGCCGCATTACGGGCATATTTTGGGTTCAGTAATTAAAGATCTTATTCCGCGCTATCAAACTATGAAAGGCTATCGCGTACGCCGGCGTTGGGGCTGGGATTGCCACGGCTTGCCGATTGAAAACTTGGTGGAAAAAGAATTGGAGGTTTCCGGAAAGAAACAGATTGAAGAAAAGTTAGGAGTGGAAAAATTTAATGATACCTGTCGATCAAAAGTTTTGTTATACACAAAAGAGTGGAAAAAAATGGTAGACCGTATTGGCCGCTGGGTGGAGTTTGATAATTCCTACAAGACCATGGATTCCACGTATATGGAATCAGTCTGGTGGGCTTTGAAAACAATCTGGAATAAAGGTTTGATCTATGAAGGTCGAAAAGTCTTGATGTATTGTCCGCATTGCGAAACGCCGGTGTCAAAAGCCGAAGTGGCGATGGATGATAGTTATAAAGATATTACGGAAGAAGCGGTAGTGGTGAAATTTTCAATTTTCAATTTTCAATTTTCAATTCCGAACGATAAACCGGTTTATATTTTAGCTTGGACGACGACGCCGTGGACATTGCCCGGTAATGTGGCGTTGGCAGTTGGGGAAGATATTGATTATGTTTTGGTGGAAGTTGATGGTGAGAATTTGATTTTGGCTAAAGATAGAGTTGAGACCGTAATGAGAGATAAGAGATATGAGATAAGGGATAGAATGAAAGGCTCTGATTTGGTTGGTTTGGAGTATGAGCCGTTATTTGATATTCCGGCGATTCGGGAGACTGGCAAAAAGGCGTGGTATGTTACGGCAGCGGATTTTGTTACTACTGAAGAAGGTACTGGCGTGGTGCATACTGCTGTAGTCTACGGCGAGGACGATTATAATTTAGGATTAAAAATTGGTTTGCCGGTAGTACCGCTTTTGAATGATGCCGGCCATTTTAATGAATTCGCGCCGGAATTGATTCGCGGTCAGTATTTCAAGAAATCGGAGAAATTAATTAAAGAGGATTTGGAAAATCGCGGTTTGTTGTTCGCGCGGGAAAACCACACTCATTCCTATCCGCATTGCTGGCGTTGCGGCACGCAATTATTTTATAATGCGATTTCCGCGTGGTTTATTGATATTCAAAAAATCAAAAAGCGCTTAATTAAATTAAATGAAAAAATAAATTGGTTTCCGGAGCATTTGAAACACGGCAGATTTTTAAACATTTTGGAAACCGCGCCGGATTGGAATATTTCACGCAATCGTTATTGGGCCACGCCGTTGCCGTTTTGGCGGTGTGATGGTGAGGGGTGTGGCAAGGTTGTTTGTGTGGGGAGTGTTGAGGAGTTGAAAAAAATAGCGGTTAATTTTGAGGAAGTATATGGTGGTAAAAAAGTTGAAGAGATGGATTTACACAAGCATTTGATGGATAAAATTAAATTAAAATGCGACAAGTGCGGCGGAGAGATGAGCCGGACACCTGAAGTGATTGATTGCTGGGTTGAATCAGCTTCAATGCCTTTTGCCGAATGGCACTATCCGTTTGAGAATAAGGCGGTATTTGAAAAACGTTTTCCCGGCCAGTACATCGGCGAATACATTGCCCAAACGCGCGCTTGGTTTTATTATATGCATGTCATGGCGACATTGTTGTTTGGTAATATTAGTTTTGAAAATGTGGTCTGCACCGGCACGATTTTGAATGAAAAAGGCGAGAAACTTTCCAAATCTAAACTTAATTACACTGACCCATGGGTGATTATTGAACAATACGGCGTTGACGCTTTGCGTTATTATTTGATGACTTCGGTGGTGATGCAGGCTGATGATTTGTATTTTAACGACCGCGAAGTTCGCGATGTGTACAACAAGGTGGTTAATATGCTGTGGAATGTGGTGGAGTTTTATCGGATGTATGTCAACGAGAGTCACAAAGTCCATAAAGTCATAAAGTCCGAGAATGTGTTAGACAAGTGGATAATGGCGAGGCTTGAGCAGTTGGTTGGCGAGGTGACGGAGAATTTGGATAAATATGATACGGTGCGAGCCGGCCGGCCGATTAAGGATTTTATTGATGATCTTTCCACTTGGTATTTGCGCCGTTCGCGCGATAGGTTTAAAGGTACTGATTTGGCTGACAAAGAACAGGCGCTTTCTACTTTATATTTTGTACTTTTTACTCTGTCAAAAATAATTGCGCCGTTTATGCCGTTTATGGCGGAGAAGATTTATCAGGACATAGGACATAGGGCGGATGGTGTAGGGCGCGAGGTAGAGAGCGTGCATTTAGAGAGTTGGCCTGTGCCGGCAGGTATTACCGCGGAAGATGTTCAATTATTGCAAGACATGGAGAAAGCAAGAAAAGTGGTGGAGATTGGGCTGGCATTGCGGGCGGAAGCTGGGGTCAGAGTTCGTCAGCCGCTGTCCAAGTTACGAGTTATGGGCTGCAAGTTACAAGATGAATTAGCACAGATTATTGCCGAGGAGTTGAATGTGAAGAGTGTTGAGATAGATGGAGATAAGGAGATAGGTGGAGATAGTGTGATTTCAAAAGAAGATGGGGATTTGAAAGTTGCGTTGCATATTAAAATTACCGATGAATTAAAAAGAGAGGGTTTGTTGAGGGAAGTTGTGAGAGCTGTTAACCAGATGCGGAAAGAACAGAAGTTGACGATTCAGGACAGGGTGGCGGTGGGGTATCAGACTGATGACGAGATGTTGAAGCAAGTTTTTGTTGAATTTGCCGAAGAAATCAAGAGGGGTGTATTGGCTGATAATTTGTCTGATGGTGAAGGAGTTGGAGACGAAGTTGATTTGGGTGGTCAAAAAGTTAAACTGTGGATAAAGCGGTAGGTTGGTGGTTAATTTTGTTGACAGGTAATTTTAGAGTGATAAAATATAGGTGGTTTTCATGCCATTTTCGTTATAATAAAATTATGGACCTTGAGCGGTCTGACAGCGAGGATCCTTTTCCTGAAAACAATTTAAAAAAAATTATAAACCCAAAAAGACAAGGAAGTGCTTTTTGGGTTATTTTATTTGAATGATTTTATGGACAAAGAGGGTTTGCCGCAATCAGTAGCGATTATTTATAGCGAGGTTAAAAGAGAGTATTTCCCGACAGAGGCGCAATATTTAACCGAAAAAGACGCCAAACATGACGCGGAAGTGATAGGCGGTTATTTAGATCGGATGGGTATCAAAGTTTATTATTATCCGGGTAATCCGGTTTTGGTTGCTGATTTGTTGCGGGATAAGCCGGACTTGGTAATCAATTTAGTAGGCTCAATCCACGGGCAGGAGTATTTATCTTCCATGATTCCCGGTTTGCTGGAATCAATGGATGTGCCATATACCGGAGCGGGAATTTTAGGCGAATCATTAGTCTATAATAAATTTTTAGTTAAAGAACTTTTGCAAAGCCATGGCGTGCCGGTACCAAGATTTCAGCTGATATCTTCGTTTAACGCGCCGCTTGATTATAAATTGCGTTTTCCATTAATCAGCAAGTTGAACGAAATTCATGGCGCGGTGGAAATTACCAAAGACGCGGTGTCGGAAAATGAGAAGCATTTACGCGAGCGTTTGAAATTTTTAATCAGCACCTACAAACAACCGGTGTTGGTGGAAGAGTTTATCGTGGGTCGGGAAGTGACGGCTATGCTTTTGGAAGGATTAAACAAAAAAGTATATACTGCGGAGAAAGTTTTTCACGCTCAAGATGAGAAATACGTTTTTGCCACTTTTGATGATCAGTGGACAGAGGGATTCAACAGCTTCCATTATGAAAAATATCAGGATCCGGTTTTGTCTGAATACGTAAAACGCGCTTTTGACGTTTCGCGGATGTCTGATTACGGCAAATTTGATATCCGCGTTGATCAGTCAAACCGCTATTATTTTATTGACAGTAATTCCAACCCGGCGTTTGGTCCGAAAGAGCTTGATTGCGCGATTGCCAATATTTTAGGCTTATACGGAATTGATTTTACGGAAATTTTAAAACGATTGCTTTTAAATACAATGCGCGATGCTCAAGGCAAGGAACGTTTGCCGTTTACCGCCAATGAATATGCCGCTGAATAAAATCGCCTTTCTTTACAATGTTAGGCATAATTATCCGGACCCAAATGAAAAGAGGATTCAGCTTGATACTGATTTTGACGATCCGGCGACGATTGAATGGATGATTAAGCATTTTAAAAATTTAGGTTTGGAAGTTTTGCCGATTGAAGCGAATGAAGAAGCATATTTGCGATTATACGAAAACAAAGACAAAATTGATTTGGTTTTTAATTTCGCGGAGGGATTGCATGGTCGTGATCGCGAGTGTCATATTCCGGCGATGCTGGAAATGTTGAAAATTCCTTACACCGGCGGTTCGCCTTTAACCGAAGCTCTGGTTTTAGATAAAGCGATTGCCAAAGATGTTTTACGATCTCATGGTGTGCCGGTTTTGCCGCACCAAGTCTTTTTAACCGGAAATGAAGAGTTGAATTCAGAATTAAAATATCCTTTGATCGTAAAGCCGAATTCACAAGGTTCATCAGCCGGTATTACCAATGATAGCGTGGTTGAAGATGAGAATGGTTTGCGCCGGCGGTTGAAATTTGTGATAAGTAATTTTAAACAAAAAGCGCTGGTGGAGCCGTTTTTAGACGGCAGGGAATTTTCCGTGCCAATTCTGGGCAATGATCCGCCGGAAGTTTTACCGATTATCGAGTCCGATCATTCCACTTTACCGCCAGGATTGAGGCCAATAGATTCTTTAGATGTCAAGTGGATTATTGAGGAAGCCAGCGGTGGCGCGAATTTTATTTGTCCGGCTAAAATCAGCTCTGATTTGGAAGAAAAAATTAAAAGAATTTGTTTACAAGCGTGGGAAGTTCTGCAGTTGTGCGATTTTTGCCGCGTTGACACCCGTTGCGACCGCGCAGGCAATCCATATATTTTGGAAATTAATTCTCCGGCCGGATTAATTCCGCCGGAAGTGTCCATGACCTCGTATTTCCCGCTTTCCGCCCGTGTCGCCGGAATTGATTATGAAACACTTTTAAAACGGATTATTTCCGCCGCTTGTATCAGATACGGAATTGAGTATAAATGAAAATTGTAAATTGAAAATTGAAAATTTTTTAAATATGCTCGCCACCCGCTTGTCGCCATATCTTAAAAACTTAACTAAAAAATGTCCAGCGATTTATCGTCAGTTTGTGCCGTCCAGCAAAGAAAAAAAAGCTGAAATGGTTACCAGCGACGATCCATTGTTGGAGGAACATTACACGGTTACTCGCGGATTGGTGCATAAATACGGCAACCGCGCCTTGATTTTGTTGACCATGAACTGCGCGGCTTATTGTCGTTTTTGCACTCGCCGGCGCAAGGTGTCTGATATAGAAAAAGGCAGATTATCCGATCAAGACATAGAGAATATGGTTAATTATGTTAAAGCCCATCCGGAGATTAAAGAATTGCTTTTTTCCGGCGGCGATCCCTCAACCGTGCCGGTGTTATTAAAAAAAGTTTTGCGAAAGTTTGTTAAATTGCCGCAAATAAAAATTATTCGCGTGGCTTCGCGATTACCAGTTTCCAATCCGGCAATGGTAAATAAGCAATTGCTGGATGCTTTAAAAGTGGTAAAAAAACAACCTCTGTATTTGATGGTGCATTTTGAACACCCGGCGGAAATCACTCCGGAAGCGATTAAAGCGGTAAAAAAATTACAAAAAGTTGCGACTATGCTTTTGAATCAATCAATTTTTCTCAAAGGAGTGAATGACGACGTGGAAATTTTATATGAGCTATTTTCGCGTTTAGTGGAGATTGGCATTAAACCATATTATCTTTATCGCTGTGATCCGGTCAGAGGCGCGGAAGGTTTCATAGTTCCTTTTAAACGCGAGGTGGAAATTTTTACTCAACTGCGCAAGCGCTTAAGCGGTTTGGCTGTGCCAGCCTATGTGATTGACGCGCCAAACGGCGCTGGCAAAATTCCGGCGCCGCTGAATTTTTGGAATTTTGATCATGAGAATTATCAGGATTTTAATGGCAAAAAGTTGAGAGTGGTGGAGGGGGAATCTCGTTTATAGAGTTTTTTAGTCATTTTGTTGGTAAAAGTGCTTTTATGTGTGTGTGGGGGGGCTTGACAGGAACCCATTTTTTTGTTATAATAATTTATTAGATTGTTCTTTGAAAATAGGTTTATCCTTGTTTTCTTTTTGTTTAATTTGAGCGATTTTTGGACCCCATTTTTCAAGGGGATGACAAATCGCAGGCAGAAAGAAGGCTGGGAAAACCAGTTTCTTCCTCTTTGCCGTGTTGGCGAGGAGTAAGCCCTTTGTAAAAGGGTAGGAGAACGGAAATGAGCGATTTCAGAGCGGCGGCTCACTTGGCGGAACAGCTCGGTGACGAGCGGTTTCAGGCCTTGATCAGCTCGGACAACACGGGCAAGGTCAAGGACTTTTGCGACGAGCTGATCTTGGCCTCCCTCCCCACCACCATGACCGTCGGCGGTCGCACCTACGATTTGCTCGGCTTCTTGCGAAAAAACGAAGAGAGTGTGCGCGGTCCCGTGATGGTCGAGCGGGCCAAGGAGATGAACGCAAACCTCGGCAAGGAGGAATGCGCGCACCTTCTGGGTCACCAGGGCGACATCCCCTTTGCCCTCCGCGGGAAGGTTGTGTTCGTCTTCACGGACTTGCGTCGTCCGGGCTTCCCCAAGAGCGTCGCCTGCGTCTACTGGATCGGTGGCTGCTGGGTCCAGTACTGGGACTGGCTCGGCATCGTCTGGAACGGCAACGTTCGCATCCTTCGCCGCAAGTAGTCCTTGGATCCTTGGTCTCTTGGCACTCAATCAAGAGGCCTCGGTCGCTTGGACACTTGTCTCGCGCGTCCGCATCAGTACGGTTTTGATTCATTTCAAAACACGACTGATGCGGACGCTTTCATTTTATGAGGTTTAATAGACAATTCGGTGGGGCTATTTTAACTTGTTTTTTTGTTGATTTTGTGTTATAATTTAGTTGTAAGAGGTTAAAAAATAGACATATGCGTTTTCGCCAGTCCTTGTTTTGGGATACTGACCCCAAAAAAATTGACAAGAAAAAACACGCCAAATACATCATTGAGCGGATTTTGGATTTTGGCACGGACGATGAGGTGAGATGGATGAGCCGCAGTTATCAGAAAAAATTAATCAACGAAGTGGCGCTGCATTCAAGGGTTTTGCGTCCGGAAACTAAAAATTTATGGCAGCTGATCACCAAGAATTAGAATGGCATTTTGACGCGATTCCTCTCGCCACGAAAAAAGCTTTGGATTATTTGGCGAAACAAAAGTGGTTGGAACATTCAAAATGGTGTTTGGCAGGGGGTACGGCTTTGGCTCTGCAAGTTGGACACCGCAGTTCGGTTGATTTGGATTTTTTTATACCCCAAGCTGATTTTAATACCGGCAAACTCTTGTCTCGCTTGCCGAAAAAAGACTGGCGCACGACGATGATAAAAGAAGGAACAATTTACGGCGAGTTAATGGGCGCCAAGGCAAGTTTTATCGCCTATCCTTTTTTTGCGCCAAGTAAAAAAACAAACAAATACGGTTGTGTGCGTATGTTGTTGCCGAAAGATATCGCGGTGATGAAAATCATTGCCGTTAGTCAGCGCGGTAAAAAAAGAGATTTTTTCGATTTGTATTGGTATATACGCAATTGTGAGCCGTTGGTTGATATCATTTATCGTTTAGGTCCCCAGTATCCAAATATCGAACATAATTATCACCACATTATCAAAAGTTTGGCTTATTTCGCGGACGCGGAAGCTGATCCGGAGCCAAGAATATTTTTTAAAGCCAACTGGCCGGGAGTGAAGAAATTTTTTCGAGAACAGGCCAAAGAGCTGGTGAAAGAATTTAAATTGATTGTTTAGTTCTTTACGCATTGACATTTACAATCTAACTGTTAAAATAGTCTTCATAGAGGGCTATTTTTATTTATTTTAATTAGATGCTATGTTGACGATAAAACAGATTTTTAACATGGGGTTAAAGATGGCTATCGCGGCAGACCCGCGCGGCAAAAAGGGCGTGGAGAAATATTTGGATCGCGTGAAAAAAGAACACGAGGAAATGAAGCCGAAGGATAAAAAATATTTTGAAGCGGATCGGCTGACCAACCCGTATGCTGACAGCCGTTTGCACGTTGGCAGTGAGCAGACAAAAGTTAAAAGAGTTTTGGCGGGCATTGATATCGGATCCGGCGAAATTTTGTTGGCTTCGCAGTTGAACGAGCGCGGCAAACCGATTGATTTAATCATCGGCCATCACCCGCTTGGCCGCGGTCTCGCTGATTTGCACGGCGTGATGGATATACAAGTGGCGGTGTTTGAAAATCTCGGCATGTCGGTTCATATCGCGGAAAAGTTGATGGAGGAAAGAATTAAAGAAGTGTCGCGGAGCGTTCATCCGGCCAATCATTTTCAAGTGATTGATTTGGCCAAGGCATTAAAAGTAAACTTGATGAATACTCACACGATAACCGATAATTTGGTAAAAAAATTCGTTCGTGATTATGTAGAAAAGCGTAAACCGGACACTATTGGTGATTTGTTGGATGTTTTGTTAGAGATTCCGGAATATCAAGAAGCCAAGCGCCGAGGGGCCGGGCCGAAACTTTTTGCCGGGGATCCGAGCCATCGCGTGGGTAAATTTGTGGTGGAAATGACCGGCGGCACCAATCCGGCGAGCAAAATATATGAAGAAGTTTCGCGGGCAGGCATCAGCACCACGATTGGCATGCACATGCGCGATGATTCGCGCGACAAAGCCAGCGAGCACCACATGAACGTCGTCATTGCCGGACACATGTCTTCAGACTCGCTCGGCATGAATTTGTTTTTGGATGAATTGGAAAAAAAGAGGATTGAGATTGTGCCGTGTAGCGGGTTGACGAGGGTGAGTCGGGTGAAAAAAAATAATAAGAATTAGACAAAATCAAAAACCCTCGACAAAGTTGAGGGTTTTTGGTGGTGGACCGACGGGGACTTGAACCCCGCTCTTCACTTGTCAAGGGTGACGTTTTAACCAGATAAACTATCGGCCCATCAGTCCACCGGCAAACATTATATCATGTTTCGCGCAAACAAAAAATCTCCATTATTAGGAGACCTTTTGCTGACAAGTGAATTTGGCCAGTTTACCCGGCCGTCACCCTATAAAAAGTATACCATACCAAATGTTTTTGTCAATCCTTTTATCCACATAACGAATAAGTAAGATTAAAAGTGATTAAATTCTTTTGTTTTGTATTTTTATATGGTATAATCTGCTTAATGGAGGTTTATTTTTTAGCATTCAGATTATGTCAAACGCAACTATCAAAAAAATAATTGCTCGCGAGATTCTTGATTCGCGCGGGAATCCGACGGTTGAAGCGACGGTGTTTTTAAGCGATGATTACAGCGGAACCGCGGCGGTGCCGTCTGGCGCGTCAACCGGCGCGCACGAAGCTCTGGAATTGCGCGATGGGTCGCCGAAACGATATGGCGGCAAAGGGGTGTTAAGGGCAGTGAAAAATGTGAATACTTTAATTACCAATCATTTGCACGGCAATGATGCTTTAAACCAGCGCCGGATAGACAAGATGATGCTGGATTTGGACGGCACAGACAACAAAAGCAAGCTTGGCGCGAATGCGATTTTGGCGGTTTCAATGGCAGTTTGCCGGGCCGCGGCCGGTTCTTGCGGTCTGCCTTTGTATAAATATTTAAGAAAGACTTTCAGCCTGTCGGAAAGAGGCTGGCGCATGCCAATTCCGACCATGAATATTTTGAACGGCGGACGGCACGCGGATAATAATTTATCCATTCAGGAGTTCATGATTATTCCGCTTAACAAACAATTCAGCGAACGGATAAGAATGGGTTCGCAGATTTTTCATTCTCTTTCAGCGATTTTGAGTCAGAAAGGATATTCCACCGGCGTTGGCGATGAAGGCGGGTTTGCGCCGGACCTGTTGAATAACGAGCGCGCGATTCAGTTGATTATGCAAGCGATAAAAGCGGCTGGTTTTGTGCCTGGAAAACAGGTGTTTGTTGGATTAGACGTGGCCGCGTCGGAATTTTATCGCCATGGCCGATATTATTTTGAAAGCAAAAAGCAGGGCTACACTGCCGAAAAAATGACGCGGGTTTTTGACGGTTGGGTAAAGAAATATCCGCTTTTATCCATTGAAGATGGTTTAGCCGAAGACGATTGGGATAATTGGAAAACACTCACGCGCCAGCTCGGGCGGAGAACCACCTTAGTCGGCGATGATTTATTTGTTACTGATGTTAAACGATTGCAAAAGGGAATAAACGAGAAAGTAGCTAACGCAATTTTGATCAAATTAAACCAGATCGGTTCAGTGTCAGAAACCATTGACGCGATTTATTTGGCCAAGAAAAATAATTACAAAGTCTCTATTTCTCATCGTTCCGGCGAGACTGCTGACACTTTTATCGCCGACCTCGCGGTTGCGGTTAATTCCGATTTTATCAAGAGCGGCTCTTTAAGTCGTTCAGAAAGAGTGGAGAAGTATAATCGGTTGATGAAAATAGAGAATGAAATTGGAAACTAAAAGTGGTGTAATAATCTTACTGTGAAGGAGAAAATAAAAAAAATCAGAAAATGTTCGCTGTGCCGACAAACTGGTCATACCAAAAAGAATTGTTCGGCACGCGCAAAAAATACGAGCGGAAAGTTCGTGTTGGTTGGCGTACGGCAAACACATCAAAAATCGCCGCATGTTATTAATTTAAAAAATGATAAACCAGCGTCAATTTGGAACGACGTGGAGGTGTTTAGTGAAAAAAAAGTTGAACCGATAAGGCGAGAGGTTGTAGATTTGGCGGGTATAGTGAGGGACCACGCCCACGAATATACGACCACTAATAACACTAATACTAAGAAAAGAATATTGTTTAATTTTGTGTCTCCTATCTCTTATCTCCTATCTCTTATCTCCATTTTAATCAAGCGTCGGTTTGCTGGGATAAAGAATGGTTTATCGAATAGCATCAATGAAATTAGAGATAGAATTACGTCAATATTTACTTTCAAAAAGTTTGCTTACAGTGTTATAGCAGTTGCGCTCTTGGTCGCGTTGCCTTTCCCCGCCGTCGGCTATTACTCCAGTGTGAAAGACACTAGCGCGCGAGTGGTGGAGGCGAGCACGAACGCGTTTCTTTCACTGCAATCATCAACTGTCGCGGCGATGAATGCGGATTTGGGACAGGCTGAATATGATTTAAACGCGGCGTTAGAATCTTTTCAAACCGCCAACTTAATTTTAGATAAAGAACATCGCGCCTTGCGATATGTGGCTAGCATGTTGCCGATTATCGGCCGGCAAGTTAAAAGCCGTCAGCATTTGTTAGTCGCCGGGCATCATTTGGCGCTGGGCAATACTTATTTAGTCAAGGGAATAGAGGAAATTAATAAGCAAAGCGCGTTATCATTAGGAGATAAGATCGAACTTTTGGCTAATTATTTACGCAACGCCGCGCCGCAATATGAAGAAGCGTTGGCAGAATTGAGTGGAGTGTCGGCGGAAGTCGTGCCGGTAGAATATCAAGAATCATTCGGGGATTTTAAATTACTTTTTGCCGCCTTTGTCAATGATTTGCGCGATTTAACCGGCTTGGCGGACGCGCTGGAAACCGGTTTTGGCCATGATCAGTTAAGGCGCTATTTATTGGTTTTTCAAAACAACAACGAATTGCGGCCGACCGGCGGATTTATTGGGAGCTTCGCGCTGTTAGACGCGCAAAAAGGCAAGATTGTAAATTTGGATATTCCGGGCGGCGGCACTTATGATTTACAAGGGCAGCTTGATGCGTATGTAAAGCCGCCGTTGCCTTTGCAATTATTAAATAAACGTTGGGAATTTCAAGACGCGAATTGGTTCCCGGATTTTCCAACGGCCGCGAAAAAAATGGAATGGTTTTATCAACACGGCCGCGGCGCGACAGTTGACGGTGTAATCGCGGTTAACGCCACGGTTTTAGAACGGCTGTTGTCGGTGCTGGGTCCGGCGCAAAGCGCGGATAAAAATTTAGTTATCGCCAGCTCTGACGCGGTGGAAAAATTACAGCGACAAATTGAGTTTGATTATGACAAAAATGAAAACAAGCCAAAAGAAATTTTGTCAGAATTAGCCCCGCAAATTTTAGCCGGGTTCGGTAATTTAGACACGATTGGCGTAATGCGTTTGGTTAGCGAGCTGGAAGACGCATTGCGGAAAAAAGAAATTCAATTATATTTTAATGACGAGTCGGCGCAAGCCAAAATTGTTGAGTTTGGTTGGGCAGGCGGGATTAATTCCGTGGTCGCCGGTCAGGATTATTTATCAGTTATCAACACCAATATCCACGGCCAGAAGTCAGACGCTAAAATTAAACAATCAATTGAACACCAAGCCGTGGTTCAGCCGGACGGATCCATTATTGACACAGTGTTTGTGCGCCGCGCGCATAGCGGTATTGCCGGCGTGCCGCTTTATGGCGTAAACAACGTTGACTACCTAAGAATTTATGTGCCGGAGGGGTCGGAGTTGTTAGAAGCCGGTGGTTTTACTTTTCCGCCCGAGGATGTTTTCAAGGTCCCAGAGGATTGGTACAAAGATGATGTTGATTTGGCGGCTCAAGAAAGAGAAATCGGTATTCATCCGCAGAGCGGCACGCGGATAACCAGTGAGTTTGGCAAAAATGTTTTTGGCAATTGGGTGATGGTCGCTCCCGGCAATACCGTGACCGCGTATTTTGTCTATCGTCTGCCGTTTAAAGCCGGTTCGCGCTACAGCTTGCTCGCGCAGAAACAATCCGGCATAGAAAGCGATTTCACCACCCAAGTGATTTATCCGGACGGCTGGTCGCCGGTATGGTCAGCGGATGAGGGAATGCAACTGGCGTCCAACGGTGCGTCTTACAGCGGAAAATTGAGCGAAGATAAAGTTGTTGGAGTAGTAATGAATGGCAAGAAATAATTTTTTTTGGAAGTCCCCCTCCTCGTAGGCTTCGGCTCTGAGCTCAGCCGAACGAGAGAGGGGTTGGGGTGAGGTCTCGGCGAGTGTGTGGTCAGATAACTTCTTTAAATTTGCAAGCAAACGTTCGTTGAGACCTCACTCTGTCTCTCTCCTACGAGGAGAGAGGACGTATTAACACTCATCAAATTTTATACTATGCCTGTTAAAAAAAATAGACAAGACACCAACGCGCCACAGTTTACTAAAATTGATCTGGAAATTCCTGCGGAAGAAAAGCCGGCGGCCGAACCTGTCAAAATCCGGCGCAGAAAAATTACTGTTGAGCCGGAAAAAAAGTCGGGGTTTGGTCTACCCAAAAAAGAAGAAAAAAAAATCAATCGCGAGTTGCGCGAGATTTATGAAAATGACGATGGCAGTATGCCGGATATGTCAGATTTTAAAACAAAAAAACGCGGCCGGTTTTCCGCTTTTGTCACTTTACTGATTGCCTGCGTCTTTTTGGGAGCAGTGGCATGGGCGGGGTTTTTCGTGTTTCAGCCTTCGGCTGGATTTAAAGAAAAAGACGTGGTTTTGTCAGTGGCTGGAGAAGAAGAGATAGTTTATGGGCAAGAGATAAATTACCGCATACGTTATCGCAACAATCAGGGCGCGTCTCTGGCTAAAGTGATTTTGCAAGTTCGCTATCCTGAAGGTTTTGTTTTTACGGACAGCAGCCAAGCGCCGTCCAATGAAAAAAAAGACGAATGGGATTTGGGGACGTTAAACAAGCAAGATAGCGGGTATATAGATATTAGAGGGAAATTATATGGCAGTTTGGGCGATAAGCAATCATTGCGCGCGTTTTTGAATTACACGCCGGAGAATTTCAGTTCGGAATTTCAGGCCGTGGCCGCGTTTAACACCGAAATAAAAGAAGCGCCATTGGCTATAACGGTTTTCGGTCCGACAGAAGCGTCAGCCGGATCAGAAGTGGAATTTAAAATTGATTTGGAAAATAAGATTGAAACTGATTTGCCCGCTTTGTTTTTGGCGATAGAGCCGGTCGGTGGTTTTAACAAGACGACCAGCACATTGAGCAGTGTGCCGGATGATCAATATCGCTGGGATTTATCAGGTTGGCAGGATGGGCAGATTTTAGTGCGCGGAAAGTTTAATCCGGCTATCGGTGATGAAAATGTGGAAATGGTGTTTAGGCTTTTGGGTGAAAAACCCGGTTCTAACGCGGCCGATCTATACATTGTTTACGCGACCAAAGCGTTGGTAAAAATGCTGAAAACCGATTTGTCAGCCAGCGTAGCGATTAATGGCGCGATGGATAATTTATCGGTTCAACCCGGAGAAAATTTGAATACCAGTTTAATAATAAAAAATGGCGGTCAATCAGCGATAAAGAATTTGCGGGTAAAACTTGTTTATGAGACACCATCTTTTGATAACAAGAGCTTGCTGGATTGGAAAAAGATAGACGACGCGAATGATGGCGCAATAACCGGCGAGCAGATTAATGACCAGACTCGGCGCGGAGCAATCACTTGGGCTGATAAACAGTTGCCGAGCCTTAAGCAATTAGATTCAGGCAAAGAAGTTTTGTTGGATTTGAAAATTCCACTTAAAAACGCGGTGGATTTAGACCTTACAAAGTTCGTCGGGTATTCAATCACGGCAATGGTGGAAGTGAAGTATCAAGACGGAGCGGAAACAAAAATTATTTCCGGGAATAAAATAAATTTGACGGTTAATTCAGACTTGTGGCTTACGGTTTCCGACAAAGTCGTTGAGGACGCGCAAGGAGTAAAGGGGCAAGAAATGCATTCGGTTAGCTGGGTGCTGAATAATACTTTTCATGATTTAAAAAATATTGAATTGCGGGCGGATATTTATAATATAGATTGGCTGCCGGAAGAGGCGCAAGTCGTGCCGGCCGGCAAGTTTGAGTGGGATAAGGCCAATACCGAGGTGGTTTGGAAAATTGAAACAATACCCACGAGTGTTGATGTTTTGGCTTTGCAATTCGGTTTGGTTCTTAAAAACAAAAATTCCTCGCAAACGAATTTAACTTCCAAAGTAAAAATCACGGCCGAAGACACGGTCACCGGCCAACAGATAATTTTGTCGGGGGATGAGGTGTTGTTAAATTGAATGTAAGGTAAGAAATTGTTCGTACACAAGTCCCGTCAGGGACGCTAGATAATAGCCAGGCACTTCAGTGCCTGGGATAAATCACCGTTTAAAATTCAGTCCCGTAGGGACGACACAAGTACATGTCTAACACCTATTCCAATTTATTGTTTCATGCGATTTTTAGCACCAAAGAAAGAGCAAAATTATTATCTAAAGATTCTTCCAGGCACTAAAGTGCCTGGCTACTATCTGTCGCCCCTTTTGGGGCTAAAAACGAATGGACAGTTTTAGTATATGGAAACAGCAAGTCCCTATCTGGACTTTTGTGTGAATATTTACAGAATAAAAAAGACCCATTCGGGTCTTTTTTAATGTTTTTAAAATTTAGGATGGAAGGGGAGGGCGACAGGAGTCAGCGCCTCCCCACGGCTCTTGTTCAGTCTCGGAGAATCTTCTCAAAGAATTCAGCGACATCGCGATACTTTTCATTTTTTTTCACCTTATCTATAATTGCCAAAGCTGTGCGTTTACCGTAGCGTTTTACTTTCGCCTGTCCCTTGGGAGGAAGCGAGTCGTAAACGTCAGCCAGCATGAGAATTCCCTTAATCATCAATAGGATAGTTAGGGCAACTATCACTAACAACACAATTAAAATGGCGCCGCCACGAGGCAACGCAACGAGACCGACCAATATGCCGAAAAGAGCGAACCAGATACCGTAGTTCAGGAATTTATCCAAGTTCATCTTTACCTCCTTTTTGGTTAATGAACTGTTTTTAGCATAACAAATAAAAAACACCCTGTCAAGCTCATTTGAGTGGTGACAGGGTATTTTATCTAACATTTTTTTTTGGTATCTGTGCCCTCGGCAGGAGTCGAACCCACATCACCAGGTTCGAAGCCTGGTGTCCTATCCGTTGAACGACGAGGGCAGAAAAAATAACACGATACAGGATTCACGCATCACGATACAAATCACATGTATCATGTTGTGTGTATTATGCATCATGTCGTCGTGCGCCGCCCGGGAATCGAACCCGGAACCTTGGGCTTAAGAGGCCCCTGCTCTAACCAATTGAGCTAGCAGCGCGTGTATCCGTCATTGCGAGGAAGCCCGATTCGCATCGGCTGACGAAGCAATCCAGCGGCCGCGCGAGACGGCATGACGACGGTGTGGATTGCTTCGCCTGCGAAGGCTCGCAATGACAGTTGTTATCCCAAATAATCCACCTCACTCTCTTGTTTAAACACTTCAATAGTCGGGCCTTTCCAGCCTTTTGCTTTCAGTCCGGCTTCGGCGGCAGAAACTTGCGCTTCCTGTTTGCTCGTGCCTTTGCCTTCGGCGATTTTTTCTTTATCAAGGTAAACACCAACCACAAATTCTTTGGCGTGATCCGGTCCTTCTTCTCCCAAAACTCGGTAAGTTGGCGTGATGCCGACAATTTCTTGGGCAGATTCTTGAAAACGCGATTTCGGATCCATCCACAATCCTTCTTCCAATACCACCGGCAGTTTGGTAATAATCCAGCGCGTGATAAATTGTTCCACGACTTCCCAGCCCTGATCAATGTAAATGGCGCCGATCAGCGATTCCATCACATTGGCGAGAATATATTCGCGCGCTTTTGTGCCAGCGTCTTTGGATTCGCCATGGCTTAAAAACAGGTATTGTTCCAGGCCGATTTCGTTCGCCACTTGCGCGCACATTTTAGCGTTGACCAAAGCCGCGCGCCAGTTAGTCAGCTCGCCTTCCGGATTCAAATAATTTTCAAAGAGAAATTCGGTTACCACCAGTTCCAGCACCGCGTCGCCAAGAAATTCCAATCGCTCATTGTGTCCCAGTGGAAAAGCGCGGTTTTCATTTAAATATGAACGATGGACTAAAGCTTGGACAAGGTAATTCGGTTGTTTGAATTTAATTCCGATTTTTTCCTCCAATTCACTGAAATTTTTGGTTTTGTATTCTTCCATTGTCGGTTGCATAGATAATATGGTTTAGGCCTGCCATATTATTACCTGGCCGCGTGTTTACACACATAACAAGGTAACAATCAGGCAGTGATTAATAAAATTATTTTGTTGTTTTTGATTTCATAATATCATTGTAAATCGCTCCGAGGACGCCATTGACGAATTTGCCGGATGACGGACCGCCGTAATTTTTGGCGATTTCAATCGCTTCGTTGATGGCGACTTTTGGCGGAATCTCTTTGTTGAATTTCATTTCAAATATGCCGATGCGCAAAATATTCCGGTCAACCAACGACAGCTGTTCAACCGGCCAATTTGTAGCATATTCAGCGATTGTTTTATCCACTTCCGTCAGATTGTTGATAACACCATCAACCGTTTCTTTCACGAAATTTTTGTCAGCTTCCAATCCGGCGCCGAATTCTGCCAGATTTTGTTCAATTATCGCCGGCAGATCACTCATTGGACAACCGCGAAAATCCCACTGGTAAAGTGATTGCATGGCAATGGAACGGGCGAGATGGCGGGACGGCATAAATTATTTACCAATCATTTTTTTGCGTTTGGCTGAGCGGGTGGCGCGTTTTTGTTTGTCAACGGCTCTTTTTCCTTTGTAATAACCGCATTTGCCGCAAGCGCGATGCGGGATAATCATTGTCCCGCATTCACCGCATTTGGTTATGCCAATCGCTTTGAAAGCAAAATGAGAGGCGCGGTCTTTTTTTGAGCGAGATGTGCGTCGTTTTGATGGAACACCCATAGTGTTAAGAATTTATAATTTTCAATTTCCAATTTTTAATTGTGATTGATAGAAATTGAATGATGAGTTAAACTGGCTCTAATTATAGCATAGCTTAGCTGATAAATCAAGGCCTGTTTGTGTTATTGCCAAAATAGTGTAATTTCGCTAAAATATCCGCATGGAAATCAAAATCTGCCAAAACAAGCAGGAATGGGATAATTGGGAGCTGGCGCGAAAGCCGGCGGAGTTTTTGCAGTCTTGGGATTGGGGTGAGTTCCAGCGACAAAGCGGTAAAGATGTTTTGCGTCTGCAGGTGGTTGAGAATGGCAAGGTGGGGTGGCAAGGGCAGGGGTTTGCGCACCGACTCGGATTTGGGTGGAAGTATTTGTATGTTCCAAGATTTATTGCTTTTGACATGGAGCTTACGAGTGTAATTAAGTATTGTAAAGAAAATTTTTTTTCTTTTATAAGAATTGAGCCATCCAACCTCCTACGTCCTACGTCATACGTCCTACGTCCAACAAAGAATCGTCAACCCCAAAACACTCTTATTTTAGATATAAGCAAAACAGAGGAACAGCTCCTCGCCGCGATGCATGAAAAAACTCGCTACAATATTCGTTTGGCTGAGAAAAAGGGCGTGGTAATTAAATCAGAAAAAGACGCGGGGGTTTTTTGGCAGTTGAATTTGGCGACGACAGAACGCGATAAATTCAAAAGCCATCCGAAAGAGTATTATAAGAAAATGCTGGAAAATAATTTTTGCCATCAACTAACCGCGTATTATCCCTTCGGCTCTGCTCAGGGCAAGCCGATCGCGGCGATTTTGCTGACGGTGTTTGGCGATACAATTACTTATTTACATGGCGTATCCGGGAACGAGCAGCGCAATTTGATGGCGCCGTATTTTTTGCAATTGGAAGGAATAAAATTGGGAAAGAAATTGGGTTGTCAGTATTATGATTTTGGCGGCATCGCGCCAGATGCTAAAATCGGCGCAACCACTTGTTTCAATGATTTTTGCTGGCCTGCCAATCACCCATGGACAGGCATAACCAGATTTAAAGCCGGTTTTGGCGGCGAGCGGCGGGATTATCCGATGGCGATGGATGTGGTTTTGAGCGAGTGGAGGTATGAGGTTTATAGAATATTTAAAAATATAAAAAGATATTGTTAAATTGACCTATCGCGAACACACCCCCTGCCCCTCTCCGAGAGGGGAGTTTATAAGTTCCCTCCTCGGAGGAGGGCGAGGGAGGTGTTGGTCAGCTCTTGACTTTTATTCGGCTTTTGGCTATTATATACTCGTTCTTTGAAAATCGTCGTCTATTATTTATTTACTATCTTTAATTATGTTAATGTTACGTTTACAGCGTTTAGGCAAGGCCAAACAACCAACCTACCGATTGATTGTATCGGAAAAAGCTCGTGATACTCAAGCCGGCAGCTTAGAAATTCTTGGCCACTATAGTCCGGTAAATAAAGAAAAAAAGTTAGAGTTGAAAGTGGAAAGAGTTAAATATTGGTTGTCGGTTGGCGCTCAACCATCAAGCACTGTCCACAATTTGTTGTTAAAGAATGGCATTATTTCAGACGAAAAGAAAAAACGTTCTGTGTTTCTTTCTAAGAAGCGCAAAACCAAGATAGAAGAGGCAAAAAAGAAGAAAGAAGCTCCGGCGGCATAAAATAAATTTCACCCTGGCCTAACGTCAGGGTGTTTTTATCCACTCACATGTCGCGTGGACTGGCATTGACAGCAAAAATATGATTTGCTATAATGATTAAGCTTCTGAAACTGAGTTAGTCGACACAGTTAGGAAGATGTACACTTAAGTTTATTAATTTTTTGGAGAATATGAACCAAGATCAAGCATTTCTCGAGTTTCTCGTGAAAGGAATCGTTGGCAAGCCAGAGGCCGTGAAAGTGGCCCGCAGTGTTGACGAGCGCGGTGTTTTACTCACTTTGGATGTTGACGTTAGTGACATTGGTTATGTCATCGGTCGTCAAGGGCAGACCGCCCACGCCATCCGCACTTTGTTGCGTATCGTCGGCGCGAAGAACAACGCGCGCGTTAATCTGAAAATCAACGAGCCGGTCGGCGGCAAGCATTCAAGACCGATGATGGCGCCAGCAGCAACACCAGATGTTGTTGACACCAGCGCGGTTGACGACTTGAATATATAAATTTTGAAGTCATAAAAACCCTGCACCGTTCTGGTGCAGGGTTTGTTTTGTCGGGCTAGTGGGACTTGAACCCACGGCCTCATGCACCCCATGCATGCGCGCTACCAACTGCGCTATAGCCCGGGGTTTATTTACATCACACTTTGTGGATGAATTTACCTCGCCTTTTTACTCGCGGTGCGGATGCAACGAGTGCAGGTCAAAACTCCGTCCGAAAGCTGAAGATTTGGATGTTGCCGGCGCAAAGTTTTATTATTAGCATGACTGCGGTTAGCGGCGCGTTTTGAACCTTTGCCGCAGGTTGTGCATTTTCTGGACATAGAATTATTTTTAGAAGTGTGGTAATATGGGTTAAAGTGCGGATATTGTATATTAACAGAGATGTTTTGTCAAGTCAAAGATACTAATATACAAATAGAGTACTAATGATACTAATATATACGAATATTTACATCAAAGGGTATTGGTATACATTAGTATCATTAGTAAATTAGTATATTGGTATATTTAATTTTTATGGAACTAACTCAACTCCTATTCTTCCTCGTCATCATCATCCCTTCCTCCATCATTCATGAATATAGTCACGGCTGGATGGCGGACAGGCTCGGAGATCCGACCGCGAGATACGCGGGCCGGCTGACTTTGAATCCGGTCGCTCATATTGATATGTGGGGGACGATTTTGATGCCGTTATTTTTGTTTTTCATGACCGGCGGCAGATTTTTGTTCGCTTATGCCAAACCAGTGCCATTTAATCCATATAATTTGCGTAATCAAAAATGGGGTCCGGCCATGGTGGCAGTTGCCGGACCGCTTTCTAATTTGTCGTTGGCTTTTGTTTTTGGCCTCTTAATCAGGTATTTGCCGATCAGCCCGCTGACGATTTTTTTAACCGTAATTGTGTATGCCAATGTGCTTTTGGCAGTTTTTAATTTGGTGCCAATCCCGCCTTTGGACGGATCAAAATTGCTTTACGCGATTCTTCCGGATTCAATGTTCAAAGTCAGAGAAGTTTTAGAACGTTACGGTTTTATTATTTTGCTGGCTTTTATTATCGGCGGATTCCAGTTTTTGATGCCAGTGATTGTTTATTTGACTGGGTTGTTTACTGGTGGGATGGGATTGTTTTAATCAGAACACAGAACACAGTTAACAAAACACATAAAATTTTGAATTAGATAGTGATACCTGTCAAACAAAAACACCCTTTTCGCGGGTGTTTTGGTTTACCCTGAATATTTTTTGTAAAAAGTACTCGGGGTATTCCGCAGGCAATACCGGCCTCTTTGCTTCGCGTTGGTCGCGAGGTGAAGAAGGCGCTGTGTATTGTCTGCGGCAGTGGTGGGTGGGGGTTATGAAGCGGTTTCGGTTGCCGGCTTGTCGGCGGTCGGCAACAGACGTCCAAGTCTGTATGCCGCGTACGCGCTTGCCAAGCCAGCTGCCGCACCGACCATGATGGAGAGGGTGGTTGGCCCGAATGCGAGTTGTGTCCAGCGGCCGTAGCACAAGCCGCTTATTCCTCCGACAATCACTCCGACGGTGATAGTGGCCGCTTCTTGACGCGCGGCGACTGTTAGCAGGCAGTAAACTATCATCCCGGCGGATATGATCACGCCCGCGCCTGCTACCAGAACAAGAGCCACGATGAGTACCGGTAACGCTACCGGTACCAACAGACCAATGGCGAGGCTGATTGGTATGTGCAGCAGGCAGCATTTCAGGCGCTTGTGCGAGTGGTGGTTGAGCACGTTAGACAGACCCATCACCGCAACATACGCCAGCAAGATTGCAAGGATCAGACAGGACGGTTCTGTCCCTCTTGTGCTGATGCCGGCATCCTCGTTCATCAGCTGGAGTAGCCATTGTTGGTTGTATAGCCATTTGGATGCCACGACTCCTGTGTACGCGGACAGGACGATTCCAACGATGGCGGTCGCGTAGAAGATGACGACACCGAAAACCTCCCCGAGCCCGCTCCAGAATTCCTTGGTGAGCAGCCTATTGAAGATCCGCGCGTGAACCTCGTAGGTGAGCCCCGGGAAGCCGGACCAGAACCCAGCCTCCAGGCCGAGCAGGAGTCCGCAGACGATGGCCGCGGTTTCCCAGTTGAGAAACATGTTGAGCCCGTTTGCGGCAACGATCGTCGCCGCGACCCCGATCACAATCCCGAACGCGTGTCTTCTAGTGAACTGCATTTTGTTTCCTCCTGCGCCCAACACGGACGCTTAAAACCACCAGACTTTTTTTTGGCATTCTTCCCACAGTGGAAAGAGCTGTTTATTTTATACTAGATCTTATCCCCAAAGTCAATGGTTGACAACTTTTTCATTATAATATACAATATCGCCATCTTAAAAATTGCGTGAGTACCCCCGACTAGATCGTGGGGAAGATAATCGCCGGTTGGCTGATTTATACGCTTTAAGAGATTGTGAAATTTCTTATTGTTGTGTAAATGGCTGGCAAGCCATTTTTAATTTTGATTTTTTATTTTTTAATTAGAGTTATGCCAACAATCAACCAATTATTGCGCAAGGGGAGAAGGGACAAGCCAAGTAAGTCCGGCGTGCCGGCTTTGCAGTTTACTTATGACAGTTTGCACCGCAAAAAAACGGAATTGCGCCACGGCGCGCCGTTCAAAAGAGGTGTATGTTTGAAAGTTTACACTGCCACGCCGAAAAAACCGAACTCCGCTTTGCGTAAAGTCGCGAAAGTCAGAATTTCAAATGGCGTTGAAGTAATCGCTTATATCCCGGGCGAGGGTCACAATCTACAAGAACACTCCATTGTTTTGATTCGCGGCGGACGGGTGAAAGACTTGCCGGGCGTGCGTTATCATATTGTACGCGGTGTTTATGACACTCAAGGCGTGGAAGGCCGCAAACGCAGTCGTTCAGTTTACGGCGCCAAACGACCGAAAGTCAAAAAGTAATCCAATCATTTAATAATTTTTATTTATGCCGAGAAGCAAGCAAATAGCCAAGCGAACCATAGCGCCGGACTCAAGATTCAATAATCTTATTATTGCCAAATTTATCAATGTAATTATGAAGAATGGCAAAAAGACCGTGGCGCAGGATATTGTCTATGGCGCTCTAGAAATATTGAAAGAAAAAAAACCGGCGACAGACATGGTGAAATTGTTTGAAGAAGTGATGGACGCGATTCGCCCAGCGGTTGAAGTCCGTTCCCGCCGCGTCGGCGGCGCCAATTATCAAGTGCCAATGCCGGTTTCTTCAGATCGCCAGAATGCTCTGGCATTTCGTTGGCTGATTGCCGCGGCTAAAGCGCGCAAAAGCGGCGGCATGCGAAACTGTTTGGCGTCTGAAATGTTGGACGCGATGGCCGGGACTGGCGGCGCGATTAAGAAAAAAGAAGACACTCACCGCATGGCCGAGGCGAACAAAGCCTTTGCTCATTTCGCTCGCCGTCGTAATTAATCGTTTTTTTGTTATTGAATTTTCCATTTTGATTTTTCAATTTTTATTTTATTATGCCCCGAGAATATTCATTAGACAAAACCAGAAATATCGGCATCATGGCCCACATTGACGCCGGCAAGACAACCGTCACCGAGCGCGTGCTTTTTTATACCGGCAAGAAACATAAAATCGGCGAAGTGCATGACGGCGAGGCCACGATGGACTGGATGGAGCAAGAGAAAGAGCGCGGCATTACCATTACTTCCGCCGCCACCACTTGTTTTTGGAAAGATCACCGCATCAATATTATTGATACCCCCGGCCACGTGGATTTTACGGTTGAGGTGGAGCGCTCTTTGCGCGTGCTTGACGGCGCGGTAGCGGTGTTTGACGGCTCACAAGGCGTAGAGCCGCAATCAGAAACTGTTTGGCGCCAGGCGGATAAATATAAGGTGCCGCGAGTTTGTTTTATAAATAAAATGGACAAGATGGGCGCGGATTTTTACATGAGTTTAGCTTCCATTCAAGAACGTTTGTCGCCAAAAGCGTTCGCGGTGCAATTGCCAATTGGCGCCGAGTCAACATTTGGCGGTTTGATTGATTTAATTGACATGAAAGCGGTTAAGTTTGAGGGCGACCACGGAATGAATATCACCGAGTTTGATATTCCAACGGATTTAGTTGATCAAGCTCAACAGTACCGCGCTAAGCTTTTGGAAAAAGTGGCGGAAGCCGATGAAGCCACAATGAATAAATATTTAGAAAAAAATGATTTGACTTCGGATGAAATCAGGCGAGCGATTCGTAAGTTGGTTTTGACTGACGAAATGTATCCGGTGTTTACCGGCAGCGCTTTGCAAAATATCGGAGTGCAAAGAGTATTGGATGGCGTTGTATATTTTTTACCATCACCGTTGGATGTGCCGGATGTTGTGGCGCATGATCCGGACGATGAGGGGAAAACAATTACGATTAAAGCTGATGACGAAAAGCCGTTCGCGGCCTTGGCATTTAAGGTCGCGACCGATCCTTTTGTCGGCAGATTGACATTTTTTCGCGTTTATTCGGGAAAATTGACTTCCGGCAGCTATCTTTTAAATTCTTCCAATGGCGAGAAAGAGAGAATCAGCCGTATCGTGCGTATGCACGCTAATTCCCGCGAAGATGTGAACGATGTGTATGCCGGTGAAATCGCGGCCGCGATCGGTTTGAAAGCAACGACTACCGGCGATACTCTTTGCGATGAAAATCATCCGGTGTTGTTAGAAAAGATTGTTTTTCCGGAACCGGTTATTTCCGTGGCGATTGAACCAAACAGCAAGGCAGACGCTGAAAAGATGGGAATGGCCATGCAGAAGCTGGCGGAAGAAGATCCGACATTTCGCATTCATACTGATGTTGAAACTTTACAAACAATTATTTCCGGCATGGGTGAATTGCATTTGGATATTATCGTTGACCGCATGCGCCGCGAGTTTAAAGTTGAAGCCAATGTCGGCGCGCCGCAGGTTGCTTACAAAGAAACCATCAGACAAACAGCCGAAGGCGAAGGCAAACATATCAAACAGTCAGGCGGACGCGGTCAATATGGCCACTGCTGGCTGCGTTTGGAGCCGATGGAACGCGGCAAGGGTTTTGAATTTGTTGATGAAACCAGAGGCGGCACCATCCCTCGTGAGTTTATCACTCCAATTGAAAAAGGCGTGAAAGAAGCGCTGAACCGCGGTATTATCGCCGGTTATCCGGTGGTGGATATTAAAGCCTCGGTGTTTGATGGCAGCTATCATGATGTTGATTCTTCCGAATTAGCCTTTAAGATGGCCGGTATTTTGGCGTTTAGAGTCGCCGCGGCAAAAGCCAACCCGGTGATTTTGGAACCGATTATGAAAGTGGAAGTAATAATGCCGGAGCAATATATGGGCGATGTTATTGGCGATTTATCCGCCAAACGCGGACAAATTCAGGAAATGGGCGACCGCGCCGCCGCGAAGGTGGTTAAAGCTATTGTGCCGCTTGCCTCAATGTTCGGTTACGCCACCTCTTTGCGATCTATGTCTCAAGGTCGCGCTTCTTACACCATGGAATTTGACCACTACGCGGAAGTGCCAAAAAATATTGAGGCGGAGATTGTGAGTGGAAAGAAGAAATAAAATACGGGGCTTACCAAGCTAACAAGGCCGACAAGGCTCACGATGCCTCGTAAGCTTTGTGAGCATCGTTAGCTTCGCAAGCCTTCGCTTGTGAAATTTAACATCATCACAATTTTTCCCAATATCATAAACTCCTACTGCGATGAGTCAATTTTAGGACGGGCGCGGAAGAATAATTTAATAAAAATTAACACGGTTAATTTGCGCGATTTTGCGGAAGATAAACATAAAAAAACAGATGACACGCCGTATGGCGGTGGACCGGGGATGGTGATGAAACCGGAACCGGTTTATAAAGCGTTGAAGTCCGTAAAGTCTTTAAAGTCAAAAGTCCATAAAGTCAAAAAAAAGACAATTTTGTTGTCGCCAAGAGGCAGGCAGTTTGATCAGAGAATGGCGGAGAAATTATCAAAAATGAAAGAGATAACCTTTGTTTGCGGACGTTATGAAGGCGTGGATCAGCGCGTGGTTGATTATATGGTTGATGAGGAAGTTTCTGTCGGGCCGTATGTGTTGGCCGGTGGCGAGCTTGGAGCTTTAGTTATTATTGAAGCGGTGTCAAGATTGATACCGGGGGTGTTGGGGAATGAGGAGAGTTTGGAAGAAGAGACACATAACACTGCATCACTGCATCACTGCATCACTGCATCACCGATTGTAGACAAAAGTGATGAGGTGATGAGGTGTTCAAGTGATGTAGTGAAAGAGTATCCGCAATACACAAAACCTGCGGAGTTTATGGGTTGGAAAGTGCCGGAGATACTGTTGAGTGGCAATCATGGGGAGATAAAGAAATGGCGGCGAAATCAGAACCCAGAACCCAATTAACAAAACACAATTACGATACACGTGGCGCCTCAAGCCCGCAATTATGTGTTATGTTAACTGTGTTTTGTGTTGTGGGTTTCCTGTGTATATCTCTCTATTGACAGGCTTGGCGATAGCATATACAATTAGCAGGCTAAATAAGCTATTTTTACAACTAACCATTCTTCTAAGTCCCAATCAAAATTAAGGATACTGGAAAGAGAAAAGAGTAAGTCAGAATGGCTTCCTCTTTTTTCTTTCTTTAAAGCCGCCTTTGGCGAGCCAAGGGAGAGAATGTACATTACAATTTAAAATTACCATCAAAACACATTCTATATTCACTGCAAGAATGTGGCAAAGAATGATCCGTTCTCCGACTAGGTCGGAGTATGCGGTCAAAACGTCTATTTATTAGTAGAGCCTTAATCCAATAAGCCTTTGGCTTAATTGGAATAATCACTCTCATTTTTTGAAACGTTCGGTCTAATTCAGCTTAAAATACTGAGCGAAGCCGAATGTATTTGAGAGTTTGATCCTGGCTCAGGATGAACGCTGGCGGCGTGTTTAAGGCATGCAAGTCGTACGAGCCGACGCAAGTCGGTTAGTGGCAGACGGGAGAGTAACACCTTGGTAACCCACCTCCGAGACGGGGATAGCTCACCGAAAGGTGAATTAATACCCGATGGCAATGCGGGGACGCAAGTCATTCGCATTTAAAGCTTGTCCTCACGCAAGTGGGGATCGGCACTTGGAGAGGGACCTAGGTCCTATCAGCTAGTTGGTGAGGTAATGGCTCACCAAGGCTACGACGGGTAGGGGGCGTGAGAGCGTGACCCCCCTCACTGGGACTGAGAAACTGCCCAGACACCTACGGGTGGCTGCAGTCAAGAATCTTCCACAATGGCCGAAAGGCTGATGGAGCGACGCCGCGTGCAGGAAGAAGCCCCTCGGGGTGTAAACTGCTTTTCTTAGGGACGAATTCGTGACGGTACCTGAGGAATAAGAGGTTGCTAACTCTGTGCCAGCAGCAGCGGTAATACAGAGACCTCAAGCGTTATCCGGATTTACTGGGCGTAAAGAGCCCGAAGGTGGTTTGGAAAGTCATTGGTTAAACCCTGAGGCTTAACTTCAGGTTTGCTGGTGAAACTTCCAAGCTAGAGGCCGGGAAAGGCAAGCGGAACTATCGGTGTAGTCGTAATAAGCGCTGATATCGATAGGAACACCAAAGGCGAAGGCAGCTTGCTGGAACGCGCCTGACACTCTAGGACGAAAGCGTGGGTAGCGAATAGGATTAGATACCCTAGTAGTCCACGCCCTAAACGATGCGCACTAGGTATTGGGAGTATCGACCCTCCCAGTGCCGTTTAAAAAAGCTAACGCGTTAAGTGCGCCGCCTGGGTAGTACGGCCGCAAGGTTGAAACTCAAAGGAATAGACGGGGACCCGCACAAGCGGTGGATCATGCGGTTTAATTCGATGGTACGCGAGGAACCTCACCAGGACTTGAAATGTAGCTGCATTCCGATAGAAATATTGGAAGCCTTTGAGGGTGCTACACAGGTGCTGCATGGTTGCCGTCAGCTCGTGCCGTGAGGTGTACCGTTAAGTCGGGTAACGAGCGCAACCCCTATTCTGTGTTAAATGTACACAGAGGACTGCCCGCGCAAGCGGGAGGAAGGCGGGGACGACGTCAAATCAGCATGGCCCTTACGTCCTGGGCGACACGCATGATACAATGGCCGATACAAAGGGTAGCCAAGCCGCAAGGCGGAGCCAATCTCACAAAATCGGCCCTAGTTCAGATTAGAGTCTGCAACTCGACTCTATGAAGCCGGAATCGCTAGTAAACGCGAATCAGAACGTCGCGTTGAATACGTTCTCGGGTCTTGTACTCACCGCCCGTCACACCACGAAAGCTGGTAACGCCCGAAAGCTCCCGTAAGGGGGACTAAGGCAGGATCAGTGATCAGGGTGAAGTCGTAACAAGGCATCCCTAGCGGAAGCTGGGGATGGATCACCTCCTTTCTGGAGATAATTTGACGAAAGTCAGATTACAAAGTTGATCCTGATTTTTCAGGATTAGATTATCAAATAGATGTTTAAAATTCTTTGCCACACTCGTGTAGTGAAAACTTAAAATTCTCCCGCATAGCGGGGGAATTTTTGTTCTTGACTCATTTTCCGCCAGCCTATATAATATCAGCAGTAAATTTAATTTTATTTCTATGTCCTCACTCGACCGTTTAATAGACTTGGCAAAACAAACCGGAAGTAAATTAATCGTGCACGATCCAATGGAGGGGAGAGATTTAGTAATATTGGGAATTGATGAATTTGAGCGTTTGGTTTTGGCTGATAAAAATTTTGATTCTGACTTTCGCGATTTATCCGGCAGTGAAATGTTGGGAAAAATTAACCGCGATATCAGCATCTGGCGCGCGAGGCAGGAAGAGGAAGAAAAATGGGACAGGGAATTGGCTTGGGATGAAGAATTAGATTCCGCTTCGCCGTTTGATCCGTTTCAAGAAATGGACAGCCAGACTTCGGCATGGCATAGCGCCGGCGCTGTGCTGGAGAATCGTTACGGTAAACAGCGGGGTGAGGATTTTGATTCTGATGATATTGATGAAGACGAAGAAGAGGAAATTGACCGCGGAAGTTTTATGAGCGCTGGCAGTAGCAGTGAAATAAAGATTGAAGACGTACCATTCGGTTCAGAACAAAAAACTACCCCGATTCCTTTGATTAAAAATCTTGAGGGTGGCGGTTGGAAAGAAGAATCATTGTTGGAAGAAGAGCCGGTATTTTATGAAGAGCCGGTTTGACCTGCGAAGGGAGGAACAAGGGAGGTGTTCGCTCGCGTTATGGATTAGAAGGCGCCGGCGGGGGAGCCTCGCTATTTTTTAACCGATTGATTCTATTTTTAATTTCCTGATTGCCGGGAACGAGCTGAAGCGCTCTTTGATAAAGAGTCAGAGCTTCTTTTTTTATGTTATTGTTTTCATACAGCATAGCCAAAGCATATATCGCGTCAACGTAATTCGGCTGCAACGCGATAGCTTTTTTGAAAGCAAGTTCCGCCTGCGCGTTGTCGTTTTCTTTTCCACGATTGAAGTAGTACCTGCCCAACTGAAAAACATAAATCGGATCTTGTATGCCGTAAGACAGCCCGTTTTCCAGCGCGGCAATACTGCCGTCCAAATCTTTTTCAATTTCTCTCAATAACGCCAAGCGCATATATCCTATCAAAAAATTTGGTTTTAGAGAAACCGAGGTTTCAAAGTTTTTTTTGGCCGCGGCATTATCCTTTTTCATAACAAAAGCGTCGCCCATAGCCACATAAAGAGACGGATTGGTAGGTTCCAATATCAGCGCTTGCTCCAGCGCGGTTATCGTCCAGCCGCTGGCTTCAGGTGTTATTGCTTGAGCGTTGGCATACATAGTAGCGAGGTTTTCCCAGCTGGCGATGTTATTTGGCGATAAGTTGGTGGCGTTTTTGGCGGACTGTACGGCCGAAGCCACCAGATTACCAACCTGGGTAGCATCTTTTGTCTTGTCAGCCGTTTCTGTCGCTTTGTTCAAAAAAGCTTCAGCTAAAGCGAGATGGAGAGTGATGCGATGAGGATTCCAGCTGACGATTTTATTTAGAGCGCTGATGCGCTGGTCTATCGACTGATTAACAGTTTTGGCAAACACGATCTCTGCCGCAAAATAACGGCCTAAATAAATGCCCGTAACGATAATGGCTGTGAAAATAAGAATAAAGCCGAAAGAAGTGGCTAAGGCGAATTCAGGCGTGGCTTTAAGGGAAATGTGCTGGGTAGGAAATTCAACCTTTACTAAAAGGGCGCTGGCATTAACGATTAACCCAAGAAACAGCCAAAAAGCGAACCAATGCGCCATGCCGAAATTCATTAGAGGAAAAGTAATCAGCAGAGTAAGCCAGCTGGCGGCAATACTCCAAAAAATCAAAGGAGATTTTTCAAACGCGCCAACAACCTCTTCTTCTCGTGTCTCGGCAACACGGCGTTTTTTTAAAGTCAGCAAATGTTTTAGCCATGTGCTTAACATCAGACCCAAAGCGGTCAGGATTAAAAGGATAAAGCTAAGAGCGCCAAGTATACCTGTGGTTGCCGCCAAGTCAAATAAACTGTCGTGCGATTGCGGGAATCGGACATTCCAGAGCAAGTTGTTGTTAAAGTCAACTGGCCGATATTTGGAGAAATCAAACATAAAAGTGCCTGGACCGGTGCCAAAGAGGAAATTTTTGGCGCTTGCAGTAACGGTGTCAAAGGATATTTGGAATGATGTTCCACTAGATAAAGAAATTTCTGCCGGAAGTTCAGCGGTGAGAAAACGTGGCACGTTTAAGAATATAAAAATCAAGGCAATGACCAATATGGCGAATGCTACCGACGTCCAAACGGTGCGGATTTTGTCCGCGTAAGTTAAGAAGAAAACCAAGAGGAGAAAAACCGCGGCGGCGGCGATAATCCACACTACCCGGAATCCTAAAGTGGTAAGCGCGGCCAAAGAAATTACCATTGGAATTATCAGGCAGATATCCGCGATTATCGTTTTCTTTTTGATAGTTAGCAAACCGAGCGATAAAATGAAAGTTACAACCAAATATGCTCCCCACAGAGTGTTTGAGCCGTTGACAGGATTGAATTGCGGCAGGAAATTCGGCCAAGAAAATAAACGGAGATTGTAAAGAATGAAGTATGCGGCGGCAATGGTGTTGGACAGCAAAAAAAGATAGACAACGCCGAAAATTTGAGGCAACTTATTTAGTGTTTGGACGGTTAAGAAATAGAATAAGATGAAAGCGGTTAAACCAATGAAAGAAATCCCAAGAAAACCAAAATCGCCAAAAAAGCTTTGGTATTTGTCTTGCGACAGAATTGACGCGACGAGAAATATCACCCAAAAAATAAAAAGCGGGATATCCAGCGGCGTGCGTCTGATTTCAAAGGTTTTTTTCAGGACTGAACTGCCAAGCCAGCAGAGGAGGGCGAGAAAAGTGAAAAAATAGAGGAGGAAATATTTATTCAACTCTCGCGTTTCTTGAGTAAAAGGCAGAACGAACAGGGGGATTAAAAAAACCAGCGTGTATAGGCTGAATTTAGTTAGACCGGACAGGACTTTGGTGAAACGTGTTTCCATAAAATGAAAATACTAATATACGAATAGAGTACTAATGATACTAATGGATACTAATACCCTTTGATGAAAAAATTAGTATACTATTAGTATTATTAGTACATTAGTATATTGGTATTAAATTAGTATTTGAATAATTATAAACTACCACCTTCAGCCGGAGCAGGGAATTGTTCGGAAGATTCCACAGGCGTGGATTCAGCAGGTGTTTCGGACACAGATGGAGTCGCTTCTTCTGTCTCCGGCGCAGTTTCGGCTACTGTTTCTGTATCCGTGGCAGTTTCGGCAGTTTCTCCAGCTGGAGCGACGGGTTCAGCTTCTTCTGCGGTTGGTTCTACCGGTTGCTCCGGTTGTGTATCAGTTTCGTTGGTCGTTTGTGTTGTGTCTTCGGCCATCGATTCTTCATCAGCGTTTTCAGTGCCGATGATCCAGTAGTCAAATGTCAAATCGGTTTCTGAAAGCTCGCTTAATGATACTTCAAACGTTCCTTCCTCTTGTTTGGAAATCCACCAGAAAGCGTTCGGGTTTGAGCGGAAAGTGATAAAGATTTTGACTTTTGACGTTACTAATTCGTTTTCAACTTTTACCAATGTTGAATTGTTTAAAATTGTCGCTTCGCCGACGCTGGTCTGCTTATTATCATTATTTTTCTTCACTACAAATTTTTTCGCTTGCACGCTGTCCGCTTTTATGTTTTTGGCAACCAAGAGTCCGGTTTCGTCAATATACCACAGATTATCTTCGTTGTTGATGGCTCTGACGCTCAAGAGACTCTTGTTTTGTATATCTAAGCTAATACTGTTGGTAAGTGTTCCATCACTTTCTTCGTTTACAGTGAGCGTAGCCGAACTGCCGCCGCCGTTAACCAACCCCTTATTAATCATAATAGTTATTTTGCCTTCACCTTCTGCCAATGGTTCTAAAGCCATGCCCACCAGTCCGGCTGATTTATTGGATTCAGAGTCGTATCTCATGGCATAGCCGGGTTTGGAAGCTGAAACAAGATAATCACCAACCACAATCGGGCCGTTTTCATCTGTTACTTTGGTTTTAACCAAACCGGCCAAGGCCAGAGGAACGCGGCCTTCGCCAGAAGCGCCCATGAGGAAAGCGCCGGTATCAGAGATAACGCCGGCAATTTCTTTGGTATAGGCGGAAGACGATTTTTTGTATTGATTTGGATTGTTCATATCAACCACCAGCACATCGCCGGGTTCGCCGGTTTCACCGGTTGTTAGATTAACATACTCGGCCATATCGGCAATGCCGTAATCGGTAGAGTTGGCAATGAAACTTTCATCAGCGTAAACATTACCGCCGGCACCGACCACAAACTGATTGACACCATTGTTCTGTACTGCCAACAAAGCCCGGTCAAGCACGGTGGAAGAAGTCATGGTTCCGCCTCCAGCAACAGTATTCAAGACAAAACCGGCTGAACCAGCAGAATTAGAGATATAAGAAGTAATGGTGGTGCTGGCTTTAGCGCCGCTGGCAGCATATTGAAAACCAAGGAATCTTGTTGAGACTCCCAATCCATTCCAAAATTCAAAATCATTATTAGTGCCAGAGGGTGTTCCCACCAAACGCAAAGTATTAGCTGTGGAAGAGACAACGCCGCCAGCAGTGGCAGTAAAAGACAGAGTGCCGGAAGTTGAGACATTGCCGGAGGAGTTAATATAAAATTTCCCCAAAGCAAAAAGTCCGGCAGCGCCATCTACGCCAACAGATAGTTGGCCGGTACCATCCATTGTCATTTTATTAGCGTTGTTAATGCGAAAGAATATATTTTCACCAGTCGGCGCATTAAATATGGAGTCAGAACCAGTTACTAAAAAAGCGTAATTAGTAAGGGAAGGGGTCGCTTGACCCATCCAAAGTCCCGGATAATTTCCACCGGTTCCATCCCCAACTGAACCTATATAAAGTTTGGCAGATGCCACACCGGCATTTCCAAGAATCCATCCGCCATTAGAGGTTGAAGTTGAAGCAACTGCTCCTCCCACCGCTACATTTAAAGTCCCTGACGCGCTCATATTGCCGGAGGAGTCAACATTGAAGTAGCCTGAATCAAATGTGCCAATGACTTGACGAACGGTTAGAGAATTATTTGCCAATGAGGACGTAGCAGTTGAACCATCAGAAACATTTAAAGCGGAAAGACGGCCGTTAATGGTGATGGTATCGCCAGCCACGTCGCCGAGAGTGGT
>MFQN01000017.1:25026-26694 GCA_001783065.1 Candidatus Magasanikbacteria bacterium RIFCSPLOWO2_12_FULL_43_12 | reverse complement strand
TCGTGCCAAACCCGCCGCGTGAGATAACTAAATCAGCGACCGCGTACGCGTCAGCCATAGCTTCGGAAAAAAACTGATGCGTTTGATAAAATTCGCTGAAATGCCGGACCGCGCGATCCACCAAATCCTGCGGACGCTCTTTGCCGGAAAGATGAATAATTTGGCAAACATCTTTAAGTTCCGGCACGGCTTGGATAATCAGCTGATTCACCCGCATTGAACCTGTCCCACCGCCAGTGGCGAAAACAACCGGTAAATTTGGTTTTAAATTAAATCTTTGGAGGGCCCGTTCTCTGTTGCCAACTAAAATCTCTTGCCGCACCGGATTGCCAAGCCAGAAGGTTTTTCGTTTGTTGAATTTTTTAACATTTCCCGCCAAAGCCGTGGTAATCACTGCCGCAAACGGCGACATAATCTTGTTTGACAACCCAACAACAACATCCTGCTGGTGAATCCAGCTTGGCACGCCCAACAGCCACGCCGCCCAATGCGCTGGCACGGAAATAAACCCGCCGGCGGAAACGCAAAAGTTCGGATTCTCGCGCCAAATTATTTTGATTGACTGGAATAATCCGATAAAAATTCTAAAAATATCCGCGATGTTCCAAATGGAAATATACCTGCGCAATTTGCCGGACGCAATCGTAACAAATTTAATTTCTCTGTTTTCCACCAATTCCTTTTCCGGTCCCAATTTTGTCCCAATCCAAACAAACTCCGCATCAGGAAAGTTGCGTTTGATGGTGTCTTGAATCGCGAGCAGTGGTGTTACCGGACCCAATGTCCCGCCGCCGGAGAGGATTATTTTCATAAATCAACTTGTTTACTTACGTTAGCCAATATCCCCACCCCTGCCAACGCGATCATCAGCGCTGTCCCGCCGTGACTGACAAACGGCAGAGGCACGCCGGTCAAAGGCAAGACGCCCACCATCGCGCTGATATTTAAAAACGACTGTGTGATAAACCAAATAATTATGCCGGATACCATTAATCTGCCAAATTCATCCGGCGCTTTTTTTGCTAAAAATAACCCGCGTTGAGCGATTAAAATTAACAAAACAATCAGACCAAACGCAAAAATAAAACCCATTTCCTCGGCTATAATCGCGTAAATGCTGTCTGCCGATACTTCCGGCAAATATTGAAACTTCTGTAAAGATCCTCCCAACCCTCGCCCAAACCACCCGCCGGAGCCGATGGCTAAAAATGCTTGATTGATATGATAACCGATGCCCTGCGGGTCCATTTCCGGATGCAGAAAAGTAGTGAGGCGCTCCGCCCGATATGGCGCGGCCATTATCATTAAAACCAAACCGCCCAAACCCGCCGCCGCCAAACCGATCAAATGTAAAATTTTCGCCCGGCCAACATATAACAAGCCGAACAAAATCGCGAATAAAATTGAAACCGTGCCAATATCCGGTTGTAAAATCACCAAAGCCATCGGAATCATGCCAATACCCAATGTTACTAAAAACCCGCGCTGAAAATTAAATATTTCTCTCCCCTTTCCGGAAATAAAATAGGAAAGAAAAATCACCATTCCCAGTTTGGCGAATTCCGCGGGCTGAAAAGAATAGCCCCACAAACTAATCCAACTATTTGATTTGGTGCCGTAAGCGGAACCGATGCCCGGCAAAAAAACCACTAACAACAAAATCAATGA
>MFQN01000017.1:0-25016 GCA_001783065.1 Candidatus Magasanikbacteria bacterium RIFCSPLOWO2_12_FULL_43_12 | reverse complement strand
AGACCGAACTTGCGCAGAAGATGATAGTCGGTTTTGGCAAAAATAAAAAATAGAACCAAACCCGGCAGAACGCCGTACAATAACTGTTTTTTTATGTAAAAGTAAGAATCTCCGAATTTTTGATAGCCCATGGCAACGCTGGCGGAGCTCAACATCACCAAACCGAAGACTAACAAAATTAAAAAGTAAGACAACAACTTATAATCAGCTTTTTTTTCTTTCACCATATTTTGCTACACATTCAAGAAGACAAGCAACGCCGCGGTGACAAATAAAAATATCTGGCAGAACAAAGATGTTGCGTTCAACAGCTGGGCGTAAAATTTATCTTTACCAAAAAGCGACCAGCCAATCACGCCGTTGACCAATAGTATCGCGAGCCCGCTGATCGGCAAAAACAAAACCCGCCACCACTCGCCGACATAATCCACGCCGAACAAGATATTGTAATGCAAAAATATCTGCTCGTCTTGCGGCCCGATTTGCCACAACAGCCAAACCCAAATGGCGACGTTAACTGCTAACGATAGTGACAAGATAATCAGATTGGGCAGGTGGCGGAAGTAGAGTTTGAGAGGGTAAAACATAAGTTAAACATACCAATATACTAATTTACTAATGATACCAATGAATACTAATACCCTTTGACAAAATTTATTCGTATACATTAGTATCATTAGTACTCTATTTGCATATTAGTATCTTGAATTAAAAATTACAAATTATTCACTCGCCACCACTTCTTTCAACTCCGCTATTTTGCTTTTCAGCTCTTCTTCCACCAGCCCGACAAAAGTCAAGTCCGCGAAAGAACAGCCGATACACTGTCCTGTCAGTTTCAGCTTAACACTTCCCTTTTCTTCATCAACAGCGATAATCTCCACACCGCCGCCGTGCATGGCCAAAGACGGAACAATGCGTTCCTGCAGAACCGCTTCAATTTTTTCTTTTAATCCCGGCATATTGGCCCAAATTACCTTAAAATTATACACCGTTCTTTGCCTCTTGACAAGTAAAGTTAAATTATCTACAATATAGCTCGTTCCCTACTCCATAGGAAATCACTATTTTACATTTTAATTTTTTGATTTTCATTTCTTATGTCCCATAAAAAAGCGGGTGGTTCCACCCGTTTGGGCCGAGATTCAAATCCGCAATATCTCGGCGCCAAAGTCGGCGACGGCGAAACCGTGCGTTCCGGAGCAGTGCTCGTGCGGCAACGCGGCACGCCAATCCGCCCAGGTAGAAGCGTGAAACAGGGAAAAGACGACACCTTGTTCGCCATTATCAATGGCATCGTGAAATTCACCCAGCGCAAAAAACTCCGTTTTGACGGCGCGTTAAAACTGACCAAGTTCGTCAGCGTTATCCCGACAAAATAATTCCAATCCGTCCTGAGCGAGCGAAGCGAGTCGAAGGGCGGATTTTGGTATATGAACAAAACAATCAACTTCAATCATCACCCAATCAATATCACCTATCGCGATGATTCGGACTTATCGGTAATTGATGAATTTTTTATTGATAAAATGTATCGGTCGGTGGAAACAATAATATCCGATATTAAATATCCAATAATAGACACCGGCGCCCATATCGGCGTATTTTCCATATATTCTAAAATTATAAATCCTAAATTAAAAATCATCGCGATTGAACCGGAACTTGGCAACTTTAAACTTCTTCAAGCCAATCTCAAACTCAACAACTGTACGAACATCAAACTCATCCGTGCGGCTTTAGTCGCTGAAAAAAAGTTGAACACAAAACTATATCTATCTAAAAATACTCACAATCACAGTACCATGCCTTTGAGTAAAAATTGTATTCAAGTCCCCGCAACCAATCTTAAAAAGTTAATGGAAGAAAATAAAATTAAAAAAATCGGCTTATTAAAAATGGATATTGAGGGAGCGGAGTTTAATATCATAAAAACATTAAAACATAAAAACATTAAAACAATTGAAAACATGGTGATAGAGTATCATGAATCGGGAAACAACAAACGCGAAGATCTGGAAAATATAACCAGACAACATGGTTTTTCCGTGGAACATTTTCCGAATAAGTTTGATAAGAGGTTTGGACTGCTGGTGTGCAGAAATAAAAAGACCGGCTAAACGCCGATTTTAAAAACTTATTTTTTCCAATCACCATTTAATCCAAATAACTCAAAACTCTTTTTATATTGCCTTCGTACTTACTCATCATAAAATGTAAATCCGGCGTGAAAAGTTGGGGCATGTTTTTCATTTCATCTTTTAACACATCCCACTCATAATACAAAATTCCGCTGACTTCCCGATCCACCGGTTTGATGGCGCCACTATAGACACCTAAAAACATTGAAATATTTTTTGCTATGGTTATTTTTTCTTTGTCAATAAAATTATCAATTTCATAGATGCTGTGATCAACCAGCTCTAAAATTGCGACACTTTCCAAAGAATGTTCCAATACAGTCATAGTGCGCTTAAAATCCTCCTCATCACGCAGTACCACCGCTGGAATCTTTAGCTCCTGCACACATTCTATCATCGCGGTATAAAATACCGTATCGCCATACTGGATGTGCCCGCCGACCGTCTTGTCAATTAAATAAGGATTATGGCTCTTGGCATGCGAGCGCTTTTGCAAAATAAACTCCTTTTTTTCAGTAATTAGCAAGACGTCAAAAATACCAACCGCGCGCGTCGGTTTGCCATCTTTTTTAAAGGCTTCAACTTGTTCTTTATAAAAATGCTCGCGATCCATCGGGTGGGCGTGGAACGGATCATCCAAGTGATAGGTAGAGATTGTTTCTGGCATACTCTTAGATTTAAAACCACAATAATATTATACCCAAATATAGTCAAAAGTCAAATTATAGTCTTGTACAATACAACATGAGCCCCAAATGAAACCCCGTTCCAATGCAAAATGAGCCCGAAAGGCCCATTGAGCAGAGGCGCGGAATCGTTCATACTGAAGGTTACTATGACTATCATTATGAACGACTCGCACTTAGTGAGTATCGCACAAATCAAGGAATTCATAAAGGTCGGGGGTGAAATATCATTTATCGGCAAGTCTCGGGACGAGACGTACCGTTGGATCGAACTGGTCTTGAGCCGGTTTTGGTACTTTTCGCTCCGGAAAAAAGACAAGACAATCGTCAGAAAATACCTCATGAAAATGACCGGCTATTCTGACAGTCAATTAACTCGGCTCATCAGAAAGAAAAAAACGACACGAGTGATCCGGGCAGTGAAAGGAAAACAGCATCGGTTTGAAAAAACATATACCCCAATAGATGTCGCGCTTCTCATCAAAACAGACGCGGCGCATGGACGCTTGTCCGGACCGGCGACGAAGACAATTTTGGCGCGAGAATATGGGGAATATGGAAAAACAGAATATGTCAGATTGAAAAATATTTCTGTATCGCACATTTACAATTTACGAGGAACCAGACAATATGAAAGTATTTTGGGCTCGTCGTTTGAAAAAACAAAACCAACGACGATTCCAATCGGACAGCGTAGAAAACCGGAGCCAAACGGATGTCCTGGATATATCAGGGTAGACACGGTTCACCAAGGAGATTGTATGGGGAGAATCGGAGAAGGAATGAAAAAAGGCGTATACCACATTAACCTAGTTGACGAGGTTATACAGTGGGAAATTATCGGATCGGTTGAGGGAATATCAGAACGATTTTTAGCGCCGTTGTTGGAACAATTGATTAAACAATTTCCCTTCCGTGTCATCAATTTTCACTCAGACAATGGGAGTGAATACATCAACAAAATCGTCGCTCAATTACTCAACAAGCTGATGATTAATCAAACCAAATCGCGGCCAAGACACAGCAACGACAACGGACTCGCGGAGACAAAAAATGGCGGGGTCATCCGTAAACATTTCGGCTATGCCTACATTGAACAACGGCAAGCAAAACCGATCAATCGTTTTTACCAGACGTATCTGAATCCGTATCTTAACTTTCACCGGCCAAGCGGATTTGCCACGAGAGTGTTCGATCCGAAAAAACCTGGTAAATACAAAAACGTGTACAAAACTTATCTGACCCCATTTGAAAAACTGCAATCGCTCAAACAACCTGAACAGTATCTGACACCGGGCATAACGATGGCGCTCCTTGCCCAATTTGCAAAACAGCTGAGTGATACGGAAGCAGCCGAGACAATGCAAAAAGCGAAGCGAGACTTATTCAAATCATTTCGCGTTTCCGAGAAACAAACGATCTAATTCACTTGCCGGAGGTGTGGACAGATTTGGGGCTCATCTATTGATTGGAAAAGACTATTATATTCCAACAAATCAGTTTAAATGATATAATGGACAATAGATTGCCGCGTCGCCCGCGAGGGCTCCTCGCAATGACAGTGTGATAGTCACTTTCCTCATGATCCTACCATTTCTCCTCACCCTCTTCAAAATTCTCACTATCCAACTCCTCGCCGCGCTGGGGATATTTTTTGCTTTCGGATTCATCCTCGCTAAATTGCAAGAAAAGACGCAAAATAATTATTACCAAACCGTGGGTTGGAAAGGCATTTTATGGACCGCGTGGTTCGGCACGCCGATACATGAGTTGGGTCATGTTTTCTTCGCCAAACTCTTTCATCACAAAATTACGCGCGTCTCTCTTTTTAAACCAAATCCGGAAACCGGCAATCTCGGACATGTCAGCCACACTTACAACAAATACAGCCCGTATCAACGGCTCGGTAATTTTTTTGTCGGCGCGGCGCCGATGCTGTTCGGTTCAGTGGTCTTGATAATCTTGCTCTATTTTTTAGTGCCAAACGCGAAAGAGGCTTTTCAGCCTCTGGCAACGGAGCAAACCTCGCCTCTGATTGTTTTGATCTCTTTAAAAACCACCCTGCTCAAACTTTTTTCTATTGCAAATTTAAGTTCCTGGCGCTTCTGGCTTTTTCTCTATTTATCTTTCTGCGTCGCCAGCCATATTTCACCAAGCGAACAAGATTTAAAAAATATGTGGCGCGGTTTTGCCTGGCTGATCGCAGTTTTAATTATTGTTAATTTAATCGCGTTATCTGTGCAAATTAACATCACCCGCTACATTATCAATTTGAATAGATATTTAGGATTGATTTTCGGAATCTTTACTTACGCCACCGCGATATCTTTTATTCATCTTATTCTATCAGCAATTATTTTAAAACCATTTAAAAAAAATCGTGCCGACTAGATCGGGACGATTTTTTCTATGTAACCAATGCTACTCGCCGCAAATTGTTTCTATCAGCTTCGCGCAAACTTGGTACGGATCCATATTCGCGGCCGGCCTCCGATCTTCTAAATATCCACATCCATTTTTGGCGGTGTGCACCGGGATGCGGATAGACGCGCCGCGATCAGAGACTCCATAACGGAATTCATTGATTCCGCAGGTCTCATGCAGGCCGGTTAACCGCGACTCATTGCCAGCGCCATAAACTTCAATGTGCTCTTTATGCTTGCGGCTTAATTTTTGGCACGCCTCTTCTATCACTTTAATCCCGCCAGAGTCGCGCATGGCTTTGGTGCTAAAATTGGTATGCGCGCCAGCGCCATTCCAATCCCCGATAACCGGTTTGGGATCTAACTTCGCGTAAACTCCAAAATCTTCGCCAATGCGATAGAGCAGCCAACGCGCGAGCCACAATTGGTCGGAAACTTCCAAAGGTCCCAACGGACCAACCTGAAATTCCCATTGGCCAGGCATCACTTCAGCGTTGATGCCGGAAATTTTTAAATCAGCATTAAGGCAGGCGGTAAGATGCGCTTCTATCACCGGCCGACCGAATACTTCATCACAGCCAACACCGCAATAATATCTGCCTTGCGGCAACGGAAAACCATTTTCCGGGAATCCAAACGGTCGTGAATTTTTATACAAAGTATACTCCTGTTCAATGCCAAACCATGGTTCTTGCGCGGCATGTTTTTCGGAGAGCTCGCGCAAACGCGCGCGGGTATTTGTGACATGCGGAGTCCCGTCTGGACTCAACACCTCGCAAAGCACCAGCACGTTCGGTTCTCCCCTAATCGGGTCGGAAATTACGCAGATCGGTTTTAATAAACAGTCGCTGGAATGCCCATCGGCCTGGCGCGTGCTTGATCCGTCAAACGACCACTCCGGCGCGTCTTCAGCCGAACGAATGAAATGATCCACCACCTTGGTTTTTGACCGCAAAAACGCGGTGGGCTTGTAACCGTCAATCCAAATGTATTCGGCCTTGATTGATGCCATAAATAGATTGATTAAAAATAAAAGGAAGGAATTTCTTATCTTCCTTTTTTATAATACTACAAACAAATAAATTTGCCAACTGTCTGTTGACTAAAAAATAAAAATAGTATAACATTGGCGCAATGGAAGGATCGCATAGTGGTCGATTGCGCACGCTTGGAAAGCGTGTATACCGAAAGGTATCGAGGGTTCGAATCCCTCTCCTTCCGCCATCGGTGCCGAATCAGCCAGCTGGCGGGGAAAGCGACCAATTTACAATCTCTATGTCAACACCGGAACAAAAAAAACCCACGATAAAATTTGACGAAGCCGGAAAAACTTGTTGAGGTTGATAAAGACGGCGCGGTAAGCTTCACTTTTGATGAGTTTTCCGACATGATCAGTGATGATTTGGCGGCACAACGCTTATATTGCGCAACAGACAGATCTTGCAACTCAAGCTTCTTTAGTTCTTTACATATCAATACCGAACCAATAGACAGCGAGGATGTTAACGCGGATAAATTGCGACAGCAATGAAAAGAGTTGCAATTGACATAACTCATGAAGTAGAACATTGTTTTTATCCGGGTAAAGACTTTAAATCCGATGATAAGATCGGCCTTTTGAAATATTTGTCTAACCGCGGTGAAATGCGCGCGTTTGCCAAAGGATTCGCCCAAGCCTACATTGAGAACTTTCCCAATGAAAAATTTGATTATGAAAAACTTAAAGCGCTGGCCATCCAAACACCGGCTGGACAAAATTATTTTGGATCTTTTCTAGACCACAAAAAACAACAGATATACAGAGAGTATTGCGACCTCCAATTGCTTCATGATTTAATGGTCTCCTTGGCGCGAAAATTCACAGAGAATTTTCGCGCATTTGAAACGTCGCCACCGCTTACAACGAGACAGTGAGCGTAAACTAAAATACATTTTCAAACGGACTAACTGCTTTAAAAAGTTGATAAAAATTATTATATTCATCAAAAATTATTGACTTTTCTTTGTCAAAATATTCTTTTGCCACACCAAGCGCTTTTCTCTTTTCTTCGTTAGTCAGATTACGGGAACTAATGACTGGCGGCGGAACACCGTCGTCTTTGTATTCTCCATACTCATCAATTTTTATTTTATTCTTATTTATTTGGCCAATCACCATTTGATAGTGCTGGTCAATGATCTTGAGCGCTCGGTTTTTAAAACTTTCTGGAGATTTTAAATATAATTCAAGCTCTGATTGTTCAGAGGTTCCGGTATTATACACGACACTGTAATCTGAATTTTCCGTGACCAAATAACTGCGGTCGGTTCCCAACACAATTTCATCAATTGGATATTCGCTTGCTTCATCAAACTGCAGAAAGGTGATATTGGTGTGTTTTTGGAAAATACTTTCTGCGTATTCGCGATAGGAAAAACTAACTCCCCAGCCCGATTTTACCAGTGTATACAGCGCGTCTGATCCGATGCCAAAAACAACTGGCAGATCTTTATCATAAAATAATACCGACAGTTCTTTAAACATCATTCCTTTGGTGATATTGTTGGTTTGTTCACAGTCAAATTCGCCGATTTCGGCCCGCTTACACCACTGTTTTTTATAAAAATTTCCGTGACTTTCAAACGGCCTTGTTTTCCATCTGGCGTCAGTCGAATTATTTATATTGTCAAACATTTTTTGAAATCTGACTTTTTCTTTATCTGTTCTAAATTGAATATTTCGTGTGGTGCCGTCAAGAATTTTTTCATTATCAACGCCAACAATATTATTATTTTGAATCTGCGAACATCCATATACAACCGCGCCTATAATAACCACACATGTGACAAACAGAAAAATTTTCATATATGACCGCTAAATTAATACTTCTTTGACTCCTTAATTATCTTCACCATCTCATCCACGCCATCAACAATTTGATAAAGTTCGTCGTCTTCATCGCCGATGGTTTCCACATCATGCACCATGGTTTTTTTAATCCAGGTATGCAGAGGTTCCCAAAACTTATGATCATAAAGCAAAACCGGAATCGGTTCCATCTTTTTGGTTTGGATTAATGTCAAAACTTCAAACAACTGATGCAAAGTGCCAAGTCCGCCGGGAAAAAACACAAACGCTTTTGACGGCGCGGTGATAATCATCTTGCGCGTGAATGGAAATTGAAAACCGATTGACCGCGTCAGATACGGATTCTTTCTGTCCTTCTGCCCGTATCGCATGTTTACGCCGAGTGATTGCCCGCCGGCCTCAAACGCGCCCTTATTGGCCGCCTCCATCGTGCCGGGTCCGCCGCCGGTTACCACCGTATAATCCGCCTTAGCTAATTTTTTGCCCAATTCATAAGCGGCCGCGTAATAATGGCTGTCAGCGGCTGTACTTTTGGTGCCTAACACTGTTACATCATTAACCAAGCCGGTGAGAAAATCAAAGCCTTCAACCAGTTCGGCCATAATGCGAAAAATTTTCCAATCAAGCTTGCCTTGACAATCAAAATTTCCCGGTGAAAGTTCGCAAACATTTTTTTTATCTTTAGTGTCTTTAATAAACCGATACGCTTCTTCGGCAGTATCCACCAAACGCCAAGAATTTATATCTTGAACCGGCACTGAACCGACGCCGGCGGATTTTTCCCGCAAAAAATCCAATAACGGCTGCCAATATTTCTTGCCAACCAAAATTATTGGCGCGCGTTCCATTTTATTTAATTCCATCAAATCAACCACTTCAAAAAATTCATCCATTGTCCCAAAACCGCCGGGAAAATAAACGAAAGCGTTAGCCGGCGAAGTTAGCATCACCTTGCGGGTGAAAAAATAATAAAACGCGGTTGACCGCTTGACATAAGGATTTATCCGCTGTTCAAACGGCAGTTGAATGTTTAGGCCGATTGACTCGCCGCCAGCTTCATGCGCGCCCTTGTTGGCTGCCTCCATAATACCTGGCCCGCCGCCGGTAATCGTCGTGAAACCGTTCTTACCGAGCAAACCGCCCAACTCGCGCGCAATTTTAGAATACTCATGATTATCGTCAAACCGCGCCGAACCTAAAACCGTTACTTCGCGTTCCAATTTTGATAAAAACTGATAGCCTTCCACGAACTCTGACATAATACGAAAAATCCGCCACGTGTCCCGGTAATCGCCGATCACGTTTATTTGATAAGCGTAATCGTTTTGCGAATTTTTTACCGCCTTCTTTATTTCGTCTTCTCGCATAAGCTTGCAAATTTTAATACTAAATCCTCTCTTAGCCTTGGTCCGATAATCTGGAGCCCAACGGGCAATCCCGCTTTAGTTTTTCCTGCCGGTACAGAGATTGCTGGCAAACCAGCCACAGCGGCTGGGCCGACAAATACATCGGCCAAATACATTGCCAAAACATCGTCTTTCTTCTCCCCTATCCCAAACGCCGGGAATGGCGAAACGGGCGTGAGCAAAATATCTACTTGTTCAAAAACACGATTAAAATCCTGAATAATCAAAGTGCGGACTTTTTGCGCCTTGCGATAATACGCATCGTAATAACCGGCGGATAACGCATAGGTGCCAATCATGATGCGGCGTTTTACTTCTTCCGGAAACCCAACCGCGCGGGATTTGGCGTAAACATCGTATAAATTATCTGCCTCGGCTCGTACTCCGTAACGGATGCCGTCTAAACGCCCCAGATTTGAACTATCCTCGCTCGGCACAATAATATAATAAACCGGAATCGCGTATTTTGTCATTGGCAACGACACATCAATTATTTTGATAGACGCATTGCGATGCGTTTCTACCGATTTGATTTTTTTCTCAACAATCTTCTTCACCTCCTTATCCATCCCTTCACTCTCAAAATATTCTCTCGGCACCCCAACTCGCAAATTCTTTATGGACTTTACAGACTTTATGGACTTATCACCAACTGTCGTCGCGTCTCTCTCATCCCGCCCGGCCATTATCTCCATCAAAATCGCCGCGTCTTCCACAGTCTTCGTCATCGGCCCAACAGTGTCCAACGATGAAGCCATCGGCATAATGCCATAACGCGAATTACGCCCATAAGACGGACGCAGACCGACTACACCGCAAAAACTGGCTGGCTGGCGAATTGAACCGCCGGTATCTTCGGCAATTGAAAAAATACACATGTTATCCGCCACTGCCGCGGCAGATCCGCCGCACGAACCGCCGGCGACTTTGGTCAAATCATACGGATTTTTTACCGGACCATACATTGAGTTTTCATTACTAGGGCCGTGGCCAAAAGCGTCGCAATTATTTTTGCCCAAAAGTACAGCGCCTTGTTCGCGGATTTTTTTAATCGCAGTCGCGTCAAACGGCGGGATATAATTATCCAAAATTTTCGCCGCGCCCGTGGAACGCGCGCCGGCGACGCAAATCGCGTCTTTTACGCAAAACGGAATGCCAAGTAGCATTTTTTGTTTACTCCGAGATCCGTCGAAGGGTTTTTTCTTTTTGATCATTTCATCCGCCTTTTTTGCCTCGTCCAAGGCCAATTCCTCGCAAACAGTAATAAACGCGTTCAATTCCGAATTGCGCTTCTTTATCCGCGCCAAACAGGCCTTCGTCAATTCAACCGAAGAAAACTCTTTCTTTTTGAGACCATCGTGGGCTTGTTGGATTGTTAATTTATTTAATGCTGAAGACATAGGACATAGGACATAGGATACAAAATCCTACGTCATAAGTCTTATGTCCTACGTCTCTTCGCTGAACACCGCTCTCACCTTCAACAAATTTCCTAACTTCTCCGGAAAATTCCCAATTATTTTTTCTTCAACATCCGGAGGACATTCTTCAACCTTATCACTCCTCACGACATCTTCCAGCCCGGTCACTTGGCAGGTCTCCTCTACTCCATCAGTATTCACTTCATTCAACATCTCTACATAATCCAAAACCACCGAAAGCTGTTCGGCGTACATTTTTTTCTCTTTCTCATTCAGCTCCAATCTCGCCAATCTCGCAATCTCCTCAATTTGTTTAATATCTAACTTCATTTCAAATCACTTTATAGACCTTAAGGACTTTATAGACTTTTGACTTCAACTACACTCTCCGTTGCCTCCCCACTCTCCGCTCCGCCGTGTCTTTGTCAATCAACCCGTCTTTTAATAATTGTTTGATGGAATTTTCCATTGTTACCATGCCGTCTTTGGCGCCGGTCTGCATGGCGCTGGAAATTTGCGCGATATTATTCTCTTTGATTAAATTCGCTGTCGCCGGGGTGTTGACTAAAATCTCACGCGCCGCCACTAATTTTTTATCCACTGTTGGCAATAACTGCTGCGAAATTATACCGCGCAGAACCGCTCCCAACTGAATCAACACTTGTTTTTGTTTCGCGCCTTCAAAAACATCCACAATACGCTCAACCGCTTCAGCCGCGCTGGAAGTGTGCAGGGTGGAAAAAACCAGATGGCCGGTTTCCGCGGCAGTCAAAACTGTGGCGATTGTTTCCGGGTCCCGCATTTCCCCGACCAAAATCACATTCGGATCCTGGCGCAAAACATGTTTTAACGCGGCGGCGAATGATTTTGTGTCCGTGCCGACTTCGCGTTGTTCAATCAAACTTTTTTTATCTTTAAAAACAAACTCAATCGGATCTTCAACTGTGATGATATGCGCTTTTCGGCTTTTGTTAATCTCCTCAATCATGCTCGCCAAAGTGGTTGACTTGCCGTGGCCGGTCGGACCAACCACTAACACCAGACCATCTAAAAGCTGGGTAAATTCCAAAAGTTTTGGTTCAAAACGCAAATCTTGCGGCGATGGAATTTCGTCCGGTATCAACCGCGCGGCTAGGCCGATTTTGCCTTCTTGTTGATGTAAGTTAACGCGAAACCGAACGCCGTCTTGTTCATAACCAAAATCCAATTCCAAATCTTCCTGATATTTTTTTTTCTGCTCGCTGTTTAAAACAGACAAAATCCCCTCTTCCAATTCTTTCGCTGACAACAACTTATCGTCCATGTCTTTTAATTCCCCATCAATTCTCAATGTCGGCTTTTCACCGGCGATTAAATGCAGGTCGGAAGCTTTTTGTTTAACCGCGTCTTTAAAATAGTTTTTGACACTCAACATAGAGAAAGATAGTTAGTAAAATTACTCTAACACTTCATCACATCATCACTCCATCACGATCGCAATTTAACAATTTGGCAATGGCAAATCGTGTTATTATTTTACCATATCCCCCTCTTTTTAGCAAAATTTTTTAATAACAAAACCAACCTCTTCAGTTGGCTCCTGTTATATAACCCATTTCCTCTGATACATATCTATACATCAAAGGAGATGGGTGGCAGATCTAGTCCTCCTTTCTATTCTGCCCCCTCCTTTTGTGTTCCTCCTACTCTTCCTCATTGGATTCGGCCGGCGGTTCGGGAAAAATCGCGCCAAGTATCTTGAGCACACGCGACATGTCTTCTCCGGACAACGTCGCGAACTGTCTGATCATCGCCAGCGCCAGAGCGCGCTCCGACTGCATCTGCCCCAGCAGAGCTGCGATCTTAAGCACTGGCGCCATCCACGCGGCCTGCGCGAGGACGACGTTGAGATCGTTGATGGTGACTTCGTTCGTCTCAGTTGATTCTCCCGCGTCGTCCGCGGCATCTTCTGCGGGCGGTTCGGGAGTAGCTCTCGGGCGAGGACCTATTTTGGGCACGCGCCTTGCCCTGTCGTCGCCGTCTGGCGTGCCACCGCTCGTTCCAGTGTAGTTGCTCATGTCATCGGTCCAGCAGTCGTCGTTGATTAAACCTTCGTCAGAAAGCTTAACCAAGAAGGCCTGCGCGGAAAGCGGTGAACCAAGGCCGAAGATCTCCTGAAGCCTGTCGGTGGCGTGGCGATTGAACACGTACTCCTGCTTCTCTTCCGCCGTCTTGCCCGGAGTGTTTATCCAAGCCAAACGGACTCGATCCGAGAACAACATGCGTTGTGCCCTCTCTTTCGGTTTCATCTTGCCTCTCTCTTCTTGCGTGGTTGTAATAACACTGGCTCCATCGTCCTGCTGTGGTGGCGGGGCTTCTTCGAAAGACGCCCCTGCTGGTGGCGGTCCGCAAGCAATCTCTGCCGGCGGTATGGTCGGAACTGACTCGACTGGCGGTTCAGATGCAGACGGTTCAGGAGGCGAAGGTTTTGCTACGGGCAGATCTTCAACACCGCCTTGATCAGGCGGCGGAGAATGATTATCGTCAACACCCGTACCTGACTCCTTCAACAATTCTCTACCTTTGTTGGTGAGACGATAGCAGTTCCGTTTTAGACCATCGCCGCGCTCCAGCCAACCGCCTTTTATGAATTTGCCCATCTCAGTGGAAAAGTACGTCCACTGAATTGATGCCCACCTGCCTGTTGACCGACGGATCGCGGAGAAGACACTGGTGTCCTGTGCCAGTCCGTCTTCGTTCGCGCATTCGTACACCGCCAATACGACTGCTCGCGCCTTGTCCTGAACGTCTGTTGACACTGGAGTGGCCGGATCATTTGATGGCGCGGCACCGCCGGTTTCACCCTTGCCGCTGTTGTATGACTCTGGCGCGCTCAAGGCAAAGTCGTCAATCGCCTTCTTGGTGACATGGTAGAGAGTTGTCTCACCACCACTTTTACGAATCAGCTTCTCTTCTCTGACGAATTGCCCGAACACCATCGTCGGAAAACTGGAGCTCTTAGTCTTCCACGTGTCTCTTCGCAACAGCATCTCTACACGGATACTGTCCGACCACCCGTCTCCTCCGTCTGTTTCAATGACCGCTTGCAGTATCCTACCAACATCATCCTCTGGCAGATTCACTTGTGCTTTACCTCCTTTCTAGTCAAACTAGTGACAACTATTCCAAACGCGCCACGCGTCTGGACAAATGGAAAGAACAGCAAATCTCCTTCCAGTTTAGCACGCACTGCTGTTTCCAGTCAATATTTCCCAGACCCTTGAAAAAAAAGAGATACTGTGATATTATTCTATAAACAAAACAATGCGGCCGGGAATTGGCGCGCCTTAGGCGGACCATCCACACCACGTGTATGCAATATACAGTTTATATTATAATGAGTTAAAAACATCGGGCTATAGCGCAGTTGGTAGCGCGCATCGTTCGGGACGATGAGGCCGTGGGTTCAAGTCCCACTAGCCCGACAATTCCTTCAACTTCCCCCACTGCGCCGCCACAACTTTCACGACCATATTTTTCACGCTCTCCGCCAGCCCGTTTTCAATCGCGTATTTATCAACATATTCTTTAACCAACTTAACATACTGATTTTTATTCAGTTTTTTGTATTGGTCCGAAGCCAACACCTGCGCTTTTACTTTTGGAAAAATCACAGCCGCGTGGTCTAAAATTTGTTCCCGCACTTCCTTGCCTTTTTTTGTGACAGAAAGCCACATCAATCCGGCACCCAACAACCCGCCGAATAACAGGCCGCTTTTGAATTTGCCCATAGTGTTTGAAAATTATGAATTATAACTATTAGTATTATACCAAATAATTGGATAAACAAAAAATCCCGCCATAAAGGCGGGAAGGGTGAGGTGATTCGTCACACTCTGCTATTCACAAAACCTTTGCAAACAATAGAGTGTATCGGTCGCCATGTTGTGGGCATGTGACCGATACTGGTATGTGAACGCCCTAACCGACTTTCGTCAGTTGGGCGATTCTTCCTCGCACTTGAGCTCGGGGAACTCCTCCTTGGACAGGACTCCTGCACCAGTGAGGTAGATGTACAACGCCTCGTCAGCCAAAATGACCGCGCACAAATCGTCCCGTGCCCAACCTTTGGCATCTGCGTCTTCCATCTTCTTCCAGCCATTGAAGCCCTCCCGAACACCGCGCCGGTAGAGTTCCTTCTGTTTCTCAACAGGGATGAGTTCGGCAGGAGCCTTGCCGTACGCCTTGGCGCTGTTAAGAAACTCCACAAGTCCCATATACCGTGGAGCATAGTCCTGACGTTCGCCGTATGTGAACATGTCGTGCCCCATGGCATCGTCAGCACTGACCAGTGCTAAGCCACGCTTGATGAAATCGCTCTTCCAGCAATCGATCTTCTCGACGAGTTGCTGGCTGGTGTAATTACTCTCGCCACCAGACATAATGCACTCCACTTGCCGCGTGGCGATACGGATACAGTCCTCCGCATCGTTCATTGCCATGTATTCGACGTACCACTTGCCAGGCTGTGGACCTGTCCCGCGAGCGGTTCTGGCCACAACTGGGCACCCGAACATCTCAAAGCACTCGTCAAGTGTGGTATTCCTGCACTGTGGCTTGACCGCGCCCTCTGGCACAACAGCCACCGTAGCCGGCGGCGGCGCTTCGGAAGTTGCCGCCATCTTAGCCCTCTGGGCCTTGACGGCGAAGTCAATCGCATCGCTGCAGTCGCACTCCTCCGAGCACCCGGACATCCCCAAGCACAGCATAGAGATCACGAACATCGCCACCACGCCGGCGATCATAGCCCTTGTCTGCTTTTCCACTGTACTATTCCTTTCCTGAAGTCCAGCAACGCACGGACCACCCGCGCGCTTTTGTCCAGAACAGAACTAGAACGTATTATTCAGCCAAAATCAAACAATTCCCCAAAAACCGCTTGAATTGGCAATTAAACCATGTTCTATTGTAAAGAACACTATATTATAGCACAAAAAAGCCCTCTTGTCAAGGGCTTGTCTGATTAATCTTGCATTCGCAAAATTAGTGTATATTAGTGGTCGTTATATTAGTGGTCCTATATTGTCGTAATCTCCTTCTCCTTCTCCTCCCCAACCAACTTTATTTTATCGTTAAATTCTTTCACTAACTTTTCCAAATCATCTTGAAATTTATATTTATCATCTTCGCTGATTTCTTTATTTTTTTCTTGGGTTTCAATCTCTTTGCGGATGTCTTCTCTAATCTGACGCACAGCCACGCGGGACGCTTCTAATTTTTGATGCAAAACTTTAATCAAATCCTGCCGGCGTTCCTGTGATAATTCCGGCAACGGTAAACGGATTATCTTGCCATCGTTAACCGGGTTAAGGCCGATTGGAGATAATCTGATTGCCGCTTCAACCGCTTGTAAAACACTTTTGTCCCACGGACTGACAACCAATGTTTTGGCGTCTTGAACTGAAATTGAAGCGACGGCTTTGAGCGGCTGTTTCACGCCATACGCTTCAACCTGCACGTCTTCAACCAACGCCGGTGTGGCTCGGCCGGTGCGCAATGACGAAATATCGCGCTTCAAATGTTCAATCGCCTTATTAAATTCTTCTTTGTTTTGATCAATAATATTCATAATAACTAAAATTTTTAAATTTAAAACTATTTCTGTTTCGGCGGAATGCTAAAGCCCATATAAATTACGTTAGTCTGTGTCGGATGCACGCGCAAAACCGTTGGCAACTGTCCGGAAGGAACTTTTTTCGTGGTCCAATTTTTTCCGCCATCAACGGTTTTGTAAAAAAGGGAACGATTGCCGATCGTGCCGACATAATAGACTTCGTTTTCATTCTGCGGATTAACCGCGAAGCCATAAATATTCGCGCTGCCTGGAGGAGTAATCAGATTCATCGCTGTCCAATTGTCGCCGCGGTCATCGGAACGCAAAATGCCATATGTGGAAATCCAAAAAACGGTGTCCGGTTTAGTCGCGTGCAGAGCAAACCGCCGATATTCCAATCCGCCGGAAAGCTTCTTCAACTTATCTTTTGTTGACACCCAACTCGCGCCGCCGTCTTCAGAGCGATATAATCCGTCTTCCTTCATGATGGCGTAAAGTAAATTCTCTTTCAACGGATTAGCGACTAAATTAACCAATCTCTTGTTGAATTTTTTAACCACCTGCCAACCATTACCGCTGTCAAAACTTTGTAAAATATCACCATTGGTCTTTCCCTGAAAAATCTGGTATGGCGGGAAAGGATTGAGCGCCAACGCGCGCACGGAAACATCTGATCTCAATTCGCTGTCAACTTCAGTCCAAGAACGCAAACAATCATCGGTGCGAAAAACTTTTCTGCCGTTAGTGGCAAAAATCACGCATTTATTTTTCGGGTGCACCGCCACGGCGTAAACAAATCCGCTGGACAACGGCCCTTCCGGCTGCCGCCAGGTTTTTCCGTCATCAAAAGAATAAAACATGCCATTGGCCGGCGTAGTAACATAAAGCGCGCGCGGATCCTGCGGGTCTTCATAAAGACGGTTGACACTCACGCCGTTTATGCTCTTTACTCCGTCCGCCTTCGGCAAAGCGGAAGTTTGTTGCCATGATTCGCCTTTGTCAGTGGACACAAACATGCCCGCCGGGCCGGTTGTGCCGGTTTGATTTGAAGAAAAAGACACGCAACTCGCGCCGACCAACAAAAGCCCCGCCACCAAACCAAAGATAGTTATAAAAATACGTTTAGACATAGGTTGATGATTTAATTATGAATGACGGCGATAAAAAATAACATAGAAAAAATAACGAATGACATACCATCCGATAGACCAAACAAAAGGAAACAGAAGATACAGACCAAGTAAAGACAGAATAGCGGCGGGGATAAAATAAGCCAGAGTTATACCAAGAGACGGCACGCCTGCATATTCATCAAGCACAATCGCGTTCTCTGAAACATCCACTCCGGCGGCAACAAAACTCTCGCGCACCTGCTCTGGCAGATCACGACCATGGTAACCGGAGACGCCTTTTATGACCGTCAACTGCCCGCCTGTAATGGGTGGAATCTTTTTTTCATCAGCATCATAATACCTCCATAACGTGCCTAACAAATAGTATTTTCTTATCACAATCACCGGCGTGATTGCCGTTTCCGCGCTAGGATGAAGCGAAAAATAAAACTCCTTCGTGGTGTCCCAACCCTGTCTGGTTAGCGGATTACCCATGCCGCTTTCATCAGAAACCTCCACGCGAGGATAACCTGTTATTTCCAGATAACCTTTGGGGGGGATTGTTCGCAAGTCATCCTTTGACAAATCAATCCTAACCGGCTCGGTCGGCGCGCCTTCCGCAATGATAAACCATAATCTTTCTCCGCCAATTATAGCCAAACCCAAAAACACGAGCAAAACCAAACCTATCGGGATTCTCATCAGCGACTTTGGCGAATCAATGTCTGGATGAAAATAAGACATATTGAAAAAACAAACTACGGCAAATTTAATAAAATATTTTCCACCACCAGCCTCGGGTGGATATTTTGATTCAACAGACCACGCGCTTCAACTATCTGTTTTTCCAATGCAACACAATTTTTATTCTGATTTCCGATAGAAATTTTAATTTGGCGCGCAGTTTCTGTTACCAAGCCAGATGCTGTCAGAGAAATATCTCGTACTAATAACTGCCACAAGCCCAAAACTGAATCCAAATTTTCTCTCGTCATGATAGTATCACCGCCTTTTTCGCCGAATAATTCCTCAACTGATTTTAGTTTGGAAAAAAACGGCTGGCCGATCATTCCTAAAAATCTATCCGCCTCCGCTTTATACGCGGTAAATTTTTCCTCATCTTCCAACCAATCAATCAACCGCCCCGGCAAACCCAGCGCCAAACTCGCCAATTCCGGTTTAGTAACGCCACGCGCCGCCAAATACTTTTCTAATTCTTCTTTTTTTACCGGATGAAAATAGATTCGCTGGCAACGGGATAAAATAGTTGCCGGTAATTTGTCTTCATCAATGGCGATTAAAAACAGAATGGTTCTGGGTGATGGTTCTTCTAAAGTTTTCAAAAGCGCGTTAGCGGCTTCAATATTCATTTTTTCCGCGTCGTCAATCAACGCCACTTTATAGCCGCCGGCAAAAGCATGCTGGGACAAACGCGCGCGCAATTCGCGCATTTGCTCAACCGTGATATCTTTTCTCGTTTTACCGGTTTTTTCATTAAGCGACTGTTCGGTGGTAATAAAATCAGGCTGTCTTGATAATCTTTCCCGCGATGTCTGCAGTAGTTTTGCCGCGATTTCTTCCGCCACAGTTCGTTTGCCGACCTGCTCCGGTCCGATAAAACAATAAGCGTGGCTTAAATTATTACTCGCGATTACTTTATTAAAAAATTCCAGCGCCTCCTGGTGGCCGATAATCTCGCTCATATACTATAATAATACCACATTTATGTTATTCTCAACAAGCGAGCAGTCTCATTAGCGCACTTTTCCCAAGAAAACTTCGCGGCTTGTTTTAATCCCAACACCGGTTCAAAGTGGGTTCTCGCTGATTGAATCGCCTGCGCAATCTCGTCAACATTCGTTGGATCAACATAAATACAGGCATCGCCGCCGACTTCTTCCAAACAACTGCCCTTTCCCGCCACTACCGGCACGCCGCAAGCCAGCGCTTCTAAAACCGGCAAACCAAAACCCTCGTATAAACTCGGATAAACAAACACCTCGGCCGCGTTCATTATATACGGTAAATCCAACGCATTTACGTAACCCAAAATCTTGATATCTTTTTTGTAAGGACTGCTATTGATTACTTCTTCTACTTTTTTATAGCCATATCCAACTCCGCCAACAAGCACCAATTGTGTTTTGTTAATTGTGTTTTGTGTTCTGAGAATTTCAAACGCCTCAATAATTCTTGCGGTATTTTTTTTTCCCTCCAACCTCCCCACTGACAAAACAAATGGCCGTTCAATATTATACTTCTTCAACACTCCGTCAACTCTCTTATCTCCTATCTCATATCTCTTATATCGCCTATCATACCCATGCGGAATCACTGCAATCTTTTCCGAACTCCCGTACGGACAGGTCGCGACCTGTCCCCTACAAAAATCACGAATCAACTCTTGCCTAACAAATTCGCTCGGCACAATCACTTTCCACAACTTTTTCACCGCGTACTTCGCCGACCAAATCGTGTACCACCGTTCAAACCAATTATAACTTTCCGGAAAACGCAAGGCGGCGGTGTCATGCACCGTCATCACGGTTTTTTCCGGATGAATAATCGGAAAGACATGCGCGGGAATAAATAAGACATCCGGCGGACTGATTAACATTTCCCAACCTAATCTTATCTGCGTCCAAAATCTTCGCGGCGGCCATTTGAGCACTTTTTGTGTCCAATTCTCCGGCAACTCCGCCAACTCGCCTTTCAGCTCTTCCCGCGTGTATAAAATCACTTTCACCGGTTCGTCTGTGATGAAGTGATGAGGTGATAAAGTGATGGTGTGTTTTAATTCTTCAATCAAATGCCAAGCATACCAGCCCACGCCGGTCTTTTGTTCTTCGTTCGCGCGTGAAGCGTCAATCCCTATTAGCATAGGATTACTTGGTTGCGAGAATCGACCGCTTATAACTCTCCAAATTTTCCAACGCAATGCCGGTGCCTTTGGCCACACACAACAATGGCTCATCTGCCACGTAACATGACACGCCTGTCGCGTCAGCAATAAGCTCGTCCAAATTACGCAACAAACTGGAACCACCAGACATCACGATTCCTTTATCCATTACGTCGGCGGATAATTCCGGAGGCGTCTTATGTAAAACCTCTTTAATCGCTTCAACCAATTGATGCAAATCGTGTTGCAAAGCTTCAGTAACATCATCAGAAGTAACAGTAATAGTTTTCGGCAAGCCGGAAATCATATCTCGTCCACGCACTTCCATGGTCAGAGGCTTGTCCATAAACATCGCGGAACCAACAACGATCTTCACGTCTTCCGCTCTCTGTTCGCCAATCGCCAAACCGCATTTACGGCGAATATGCTCGGCAATTGACGCGTCAAACCGGTTGCCGCCGATTCTGACCGAACCCCAAGAAACAATTCCACCCAAAGAAATAACCGCGATTTCCGCTGTCCCTCCGCCAATATCAATAATCATATGCCCGGATGCCGAACCAATCGGAATATCCGAACCAATCGCCGCGACAATCGGCTCTTTGATAATGTAAGCCGCCCGCGCGCCAGCTGCCATGGCCGCGTCAATCACTGCTCGGCGTTCGGTTGAGCTGATGCCGGCCGGCACCGCTATCATAACTTCCGGACGAAATAAATGCACCCCGCCAAGAGCCTTATTTATAAAATAACGCAACATCGCTTCCGTAGTGCGATAATTCGCGATCACGCCGTCTTTCAACGGCCGTTCAGCGATAATCGTATCGGGAGTGCGCCCAATCATTTCTTTCGCTTCCAAACCAACCGCCAAAACTTTTTTATCTTCTCTGGATATTGCGACTACCGCGGGTTCATTAATAACAATACCGCGTTTGGGAACATGGACCAAAATGTTGGTAGTGCCGAGATCAATTGCCACCTTCTTTATAAACATAAATTAAAAATACTAATATACGAATAGAGTACTAATGATACTAATGGTATACTAATTCTAAATCCTCTCTCATTACACCTGTGTAACTATAATTGCTACCAACAAAATCTCCATTGTTTTCCATACCACTATTATTACCAAAATCCAACCAAAGAGTCAAACCCATTTCCGGAAGACCCAACTGCTTCTGAACAAATAATGTATACGAACCATTTTTAATTTTTTCACTCATTGTGTTCGGAAGCAGATAAGAAAAAGAAAGGCGGCCGGTCTGGCCCGGTTCAATCGCGATAAACGCGCCGAACCACTTTTTGCCCAATTCTTCACCCTGATCAACCTCACCAACCCCTGCCGTTCGATCCAATTTCATGGTACCGCTGGCGCTAATAAATTCAGAACCAAGCGGCGCGTACACGCGCGCGTAAGTGCGGTAGCGCGAGGTCCGCCAATCAAACCTGCCGGTATGATTATATGCCATCTCCGCGGTAGCCAAAAATCTGCCATCAGCTTGTGGTGTAATTTTATAATTCAAAACCCTCTCAACCGCGTGGTCGGTTTTTAAAGACGCCAAGTTTGCGTCAACCCACAGCAGATAATCACCAATCGTATCTTTCACGCGCCCGGTCCAATCTTTCGCGTCTAATGATTTTTGCAAATCAAGATCAACGCTATAAACTAAAATCTGTTTTTCTTCCACTAATTTCTGTGTTAATCCAAGGTATGATTGAAAATTGCTCCATGCTGATAGTTTTAACTTTTTCAAAAGCTCCAACATCAACGGCTTCAAAATATTTTTACGTTCCAAAAAATGCAGGCCTTTCTCATCATAACCATATTCAACTTCATACTCCAATTTTTCCGTAACATTCTCACTGGTGAATTCCATTCCATCAACAGTAATCGGACCTGTCAGCTTCAACAATTCCTCAACCACCGTGGGTGTTATACCTGCCACAACATCAATTTCTTCGGCCATCACACCGCCTTCACCCTGATACAGTTCCAACGCTTTTTTAGCGCTTTGGTTGAAATCCGGCGACCAATTAGCATCGCGAAAATACCAACGATCAACTTTCAAATGTTTTTTTAATATCATTGGCGGTTCCGGTTTCCAATCAACCGGAGTGTTTCTGTCCAAAACTTCCGTGCCTTCCACTTTTATTAAATCCATTTTGCCTTTGTCAAATTTGACGACCGCGTAAACTCCAATAAATCCCCCGCCCGGCCGCAATTCCGTGTTATTTTGGAACAACAATAGATAAGTTATTGGTTTTGAAAAACCCAACAACGCTGGTGATAGATTCAAAATATCCATCTTGTCATCGCCGACTTTCTTTTTTATCTGTTCCTGCACCACCGCTGATTTGAATATATCAACCGGAGTAAAACTTTTAATCAAAAAATAACCACCCGCGCCAACGGCCAAAAGAAGCAGACTGAAAATAATTAATAACTTTTTCAACATAAATTATTTCCGTTTCTTCTGCGATATATTAAATCCTAAATATTTACCCGCCATCAAATGCGTTACCGCATCGATTGCGGGGATGGCGCTGACAAAAATTAAAGAAAACGGCAGGAGAAGCCATTGCAATAACATTATAATATATTTATGCGCCGGCTGGGACAGTGGACGCTTGGGCAGAAGCGGCAAACTCAAAGCCGCTGACAACAACATGCCGCTCATGGCGATAATCATTAACGTCTCCAATATATACGGCGCGTTGAAAAAAAGCGCGCTCTGCCTCACATCTTCCGATGCCACCCACATCGGCAAACGGCCAAGCAAAGTGATAATGAGCGCCACCATGCACCATGACCATTTGCCTTCCCACTCCACAAACAGCCATTTGATTTTTTTCCAAAGCGGGAATTTTTTTCGTTCCACTCTGCAAAATTCATACAATAAATATGGTATTTGCTCCACGCCCCAAGCCCACCGCCTTTGCTGGCGGTAAAGATTCTTTACGCTCTGCAACCATTTATCGTCGCGCACCGTGTCCATGGAAACCGGCAAATAAATCGGCGTAACTTCATAATCGCCATCATAAGCCAACAGGCATTGAAAAAAAATCCGTGAATCTTCACTAACGATTCTTTTTTCATGATAACCGGCGTCAACTATCGCGCGAAAGCTCATGGAATGCGAAGAAAAAGTCACGAGCGAATCCTGCCGCGCCAAGGAAGTCATAATCCAAAATGTCGTGCCAAAAGCCATAATGCGAAGAACTGCCGGCGACTCCCAAATATTATTATCATAAAGCGCGATCGGCTGGAACGAACTGCGCGTCGGCCGCGGGTGCTTGCAGTATAAATAAGTTAAGCAAGCGAAATACTGCGAGTGGCAAACCGTGTCAATATCAAAAATCGTGGCAATCACTTGACCGTAATCCCAACCTTTGGCGTCAATATATTTCCTCATTTCGTTCTCGGAATAATTCAAATTGGAACCTTTGCCGGGAATTTCCTCAATCGGATCAGATGGATGCAGAGTGCCGACAATATCGCCAAAACAACCGCCGAATGTTTGTTTAATTTTGCTCAAAATATCCTCGTAATGCTCACGCATTCTCGCTTCGCCCGCGACCACAATCACGAACTTGTCTTTTTCATACGCTGAAACGCGCACGCTTTCCATAGCAGTCTTCACAACATCCCAAGTTTCATTAAACAAAGTGAGGAAGACTACATGGTGTTTCTCTTGCCAACGCGGCGCCTCCTCTTTCATTTTCGCCGCCCAATCAATCCGCCGAGCAATCCGGAATCGCCACCAACCGAGAATTAAGTAGAAAGAAAAATTCGCGACTTTCAGCACCCAATAAATATCAAATAAAATAATAAAATAAATCATCCACAGCGGACGGATGAAAGATAATAAAATAGATAAAACCAAAGTCAGCCAGATACTTAATCCCGGTAATATTTCAAATAAGCGGTAGCGCTGATAATCACTCAGCATAAGGGATTAAAAATATAAGATAAAGGAGACTAAAGACACGAGATACAAGAAACAAACAAAAAATAAATAAAAAAAACAAATTGTTTTTGATTTTAGATTTATAATTTGAAATTTATTTGTATCTTGTATCTTGTTTCTTAAGTTAATTATACCCCAAACTACTCTTTTTGTCTAATTTGAGCCAATTAAATTTTTTATTTGACCAATACTTCAACATTTGATATAACATAACGACGTAAACAACCGCAAAAACCGAAGTGGGTACTTCGGAAAATGCGGTTAAAATATGGAGGAAAGTAATGGAGGCAAAAGCAGCCGCGCTGGGAAAAACAATCTACGTGGTGACTGGCGGCGAACATGATTGCTACCCGGACCCGGACATAAAACGCGGCCGCGCGAAAGTCAGAAAACTCCGCGGGAAACTTCCCGGACACATCGAAACGGTCGTGTGTGGCACCGGACTGCGGCATCGCCAGATTGCCGAATTGCTCGAAATACCTCCGACCAACTTCACTGTTCTGGCCGGCACAGCTG
>MFQN01000016.1:29839-30229 GCA_001783065.1 Candidatus Magasanikbacteria bacterium RIFCSPLOWO2_12_FULL_43_12 | reverse complement strand
GGCGCGGATATTATTATTGGGCACCACCCGCATGTGGCGCAGGAAATGGAGATTTATAAAAATAAACCGATTTTTTATTCACTCGGCAATTTTATTTTTGATCAGTACTTTTCCACCGAGACACAACAGGGTCTGGCTGTTGGCTTAGTGATGTGTAAAGGCGGAGCTTGCCCGGCGCAGTCCACAGGCGGAGCCGGGGGACAGTCGGTTTATGTCTTCCCTTTACAAAGCGTCCAAAGTCAGGTAAAATTGATGTCAGGCGATTATCTGAACAGTTTTTTTGTTCAATTCATCCAGAATAGTCGATTAGGTGATAATAAGTTTAATAATTTTAATATAAAATTGAATTAAGAATTTGTTATCTTTTCTCGTAGCCCCGTAGGGGTATTT
>MFQN01000016.1:0-29804 GCA_001783065.1 Candidatus Magasanikbacteria bacterium RIFCSPLOWO2_12_FULL_43_12 | reverse complement strand
TCTCGTAGCCCCGTAGGGGTATTTGATAGTAGCCAGGTCTTTTAAGGCCTGGAAAGGATAAAATAAATTTTAAAAGTCCCATAGGGACGACAGAAACGGCGGTGTTTCGGCAAACTTCTGCCGTCCCTATGGGACTTACGAACTCCGAATCATTTACCAGGCACTAAAGTGCCTGGCTACTATCTGGCGTCCCTAACGGGACTTTGAATTGCCCGCCTAACGATCGGATGTCCCTAAGGAGACAAAAAATCTTTGCAAATAAATATTTTTTTTAATCTAAAGCTATGAAAGCCAAAAACATATTGTTTTTATCCATCGGAGCCGTATTATTGGCGGCGTCTTTTGTTGTCGCCGGCGTATTTTATTTTAAATTAAAAAATGTCAGCGATAAAACCCCTACGATTGTTGAACAGGAGGTTGGGCAAAAAGAGGATAATACGAAAATTGTCGAGCCTGAAAAGCCGGAAATACCCTTTGAAAAATTAGATGTTGCTTGGCTTAGCAAGGCAGAGAGACTTTCAGAAGTAGAAACAGACGAGCTTTTAAATAAATTATATCCGGATTATAAGAATATTTTAGACGCTTATTCGCAGATGAGGGTAAAAGAATGTGATGGGGACGAAGATAGAAACTGCTCTATAACAGCTGATCCTGTAAAAATTAAATTATCTTTGGCGGGAAACATTAAAACTAATAATTATCAGGTTTATATCATGGAAGTCCCTGATTTTTGTGGAGGAATGGGTGACCCGTATATAACAGGCTATTTGGTATTTTATAGTGGCGCGGGTAATTCCCTAACTAGAATCATTACCTACGGTGATAAATATTTTTTTCCAAATCCTAAATATAGCGATGATTGGGACTCATGCAAGATCGGCGACCTCGCACACGAGCCTTTTGTTCTGTTTGAAGGAACAGTCAGAGCGTCATTTCTCGAATTGGAACCGCCAGAACAAATTAGTTTACCAGAGCAAAATAATAGTAGTTATTTAAAGTTGAAAAGGTCAAGATATCTCGGCCAGATTTTTGATTATCAAGGCAATAGCGAATATGGCGATTTTGGGCTTCACGAAAAAAGGGAAGATGATGCTAAATCTATCAATCAAAAACTGTTCTTCACTGATCCCAAAGCCGGCAACGTGTATTTTAATGGCGAATTTTATTTCTTTACGAATATCGCCGGTTCGGATTTTGTGTATGATTTCCACCCCTATTTTCTTAATCTGCTGGCACCAGTCGAAGCGCAGAAAGAATTTTTTGGCAGCTATTATTCAGCGGACGTGGATTGGATGAATGGTAATGACAAAAATGATAAATACGTTTTGGGCGGAGATCTAATAATCGGTTGCGGATGGCGCGTTGATACCAAAACTAACGTCGTTAATAAAAAGGACTGGTTTTCAGAAAAGAAATTGGTGGAAATCGGCAGAACTAATAAAGACGAAAAAATCTACGAGTTGTCTGACAAAAAAACAAATACTTACTACAAACAGCTTTTTGATTATGGCTATGAGGGCACAGCAGTTCTTGGCGCTGATGACGCGTATGATTCAGAAGCGCAAGAAAAATTAAAACAGATTCCGGATGACGAAAAATATAGTAAATTTCTCGCTGATACCCCGATATTTTTTTGGCAGGATGATTTTGGGAATTGGCGCGTTTATTTAAAATCTAAATACAGGTCGCTCGCCGAGTGCGGAAAACCTGTCATCTATCTCTATCCAGAAAAGGAAATGGATATAAAAGTGAAAGTAAAACCCAACGGCGGGTTCACCAAGACCGAACCGGCATATAATAGCGGCTGGTTTGTGCGCGCGACGCCGCAGAGCGACTTATTTAATTACGCTGATAAGACGAATTATCCGTATTTGTTTTGGGAAGGGCGCGCGTATGGTTTTACAACACCGGATAACGGTTTTGTGATGAGCAAAGACGAGGTGGGTGTGAAAATGACGCAGATACTTGGCCAGCTCGGTTTGAATGGAAAAGAAACGAAAGATTTTTTGGAATTTTGGCAGCCGAAGCTGGAAGTCAAACCGTATGTGTTTGTGACTTTTGTACCGCAACGCGAGTTTGACAAAGCGGCGCCGTTATCAGTAAATCCAAAACCTGACACCATCATCCGCGTATTTATGGATTACACTTTGCTTGACGCGCCGATTGAAGTCGCGCCAATGCAAATTAAAACTCCGGAAAGGAAAGGATTTACGGTAGTGGAGTGGGGCGGACGATTACATTGAGCGATGGTGTATAAGTGCGTAAGTATGTAAGTGTGTAAGTTTTTGTTTTACATTTACTTATTTACTTACTAACTTATACACTTACAAACTTTACTATGATTGACACTCACTGCCATCTCCAATTTAACGCCTACAAGAAAGATTGCGAAGAAGTAATAAAAAGATGCCAAGCGAAAGGCATGATTTTGAACGTAGTCGGGACGCAAAGCGACACGAGCGAGCAGGCGGTGAAATTGGCGGAGAAATACGATAATATCTACGCGACTGTGGGTCTGCATCCGATTCACACCACCAGCGCCGAGGTTGATGAAGAAGAAATCACTTTCAAATCCCGCGAAGAAGTGTTTGATTATGAATTTTATAAAAAACTTGCCAGCCATCCGAAAGTAATAGCGATCGGGGAGTGCGGAATGGAGTTGTTTCACAAGCCCGCCGACGCTGACCGCGAAGCAATTATAAAAAAACACTCGGAATCTTTTTTAGCGCAAGCCAAACTCGCGCGAGAACTTAATTTGCCGATGGTGATACACATTAGAGACGCGTATGAAGAGATGGTGGAGGTAATAACTTCTTCAATCCCTCCCCCTTCACTATGGGGAGGTTCGGGAGGGGGTCTCGCGGACGGCGACGAAACCTCTCCCGCGCCCTCCCCTGTGAGCAGGGGAGGGAACTTTAGGGGAGTAATCCACTGCTTCACCGGCAATTTGACGCAAGCGCAAAGATTTCTTGATTTAGGTCTGTATCTGGGTTTTACTTCGGTCATTACATTTCCGCCCAGAAAAACCAACCCGCAGGCGCAGTATGATTTATTGGAAGTGGTAAAAAATTGTCCTTTGGACAGGATATTGACCGAAACCGACGCGCCTTATTTGGCCCCGCAAAAATATCGCGGCGAGCGGTGCGAACCATGGATGGTGGAAGAAGTGGTGAAAAAAATAGCAGAGTTAAGAGGGGAGACTGTAGAAGTGATTGAAAAAGTGGTTTTAGAAAATACTTTGAGATTGTTTAAAAAAATAAAAAATCTCTCTTGAGAGGGATTGGGAGGGGCCTACGGACGTAGGCCCCACTAGTAGATTGATATGTCGAGGATTCTGATGAGCGGCTGGATGTTGAACTGGTGCGCGCAGAAGATCATGCCATTCAAGAATATCACCACCAGCAGACAATATTTACTGACGGTGAAGGCCGATGATTGAGCTGGGCTGTGGTTTGTTACTTTTGCTGGTATTGACCAGAGCGTCACCATGGAAACACAGAGCAACAACACAATAAGGACGTGTACCAGGGTAGCAATAGACATGTGTTTATCCTCCATTGTATCAAAAAAGAGCGGACTGCGTCGGGCTTGGCGCTTTGCCGAGTCCTCTATGTTGGCACCAGAAGCGGCAGGAGCTGGTAGATGGTAACCATCAAGGCGGTGAGGCAAGCAAGCAGGATTCCGAGCAAGATGAAAACGAAACCGAGCCGGTTGCGCGCTGGCAGAGCCTTGAGGCCGCTGTTTGGTTTGAGGATACCCAAGCCGATGGCCCATAGCGCTATGGTACAGACAGCAAAAGTAAAGAGGATGTCCTCGTAGTTCCACGGTGTCAACATGTGTTCCTCCTTTGAGCTTAGCTTAGCTCTATTTTTTTAAATTGTCAATTTTTTGGCTTTGAACTTATACACATTTTAAAATTTCAAAAGCGTTGACTTTTAGAGGATAATTTAGTAAAATATGGGCGTTGCTTAAAGTATGCTGATTGACCAAAAGGATCGAAAATACTATTTATTAGGCCTTCGCATCGCGGGTGATTTTGGGGCAACGATAGCCGCTCCGGTAATAATTTTTGTTCTTGTTGGCCAATGGCTGGATGGGAAATATGATAAAGCCCCATGGTTAACAGTGGTATCTTTTCTCTTGGCCGCGTTATTATCCGGAAGAATGATTTACAAAAAAGCTAAGAAGTACGGGAAACAGTTTCAGGAAATAGATAAAAAAATATAGTTTATCTAAATCTATCTCCATTTATCTCTATCTATTTTTTGATTAACTGTGATAAATAGATAGAGATAGATAGAGATAAACATTTATGACTGGAAGTATTCATATTCCCACTCTGGCTCCGGAAATTATTTTCAAGATAAGCGATTTTGGAATAACAAACACAATGGTAAACGCATGGTTGGCAATTTTGATATTTTTGGTGTTGGGCATAGCGATAAAAACCTCGGCGCGTTTGCGGCCGAATAAATTGCAGAATGCTTGCGAATTTTTTCTGGATTTATTGCTCGGATATTTTGATCAAGTAACCGGAGATAGAAAAAAGACCATAAAATTTTTGCCGGTGGTTGGTTCTATCTTCTTTTTTATTTTACTTTCCAATTGGCTCGGACTTTTGCCCGGCACCGGCAGTATCACATTAGGGCACAACATGCTTTTGCGTCCCGCTAACACGGATTTGAATTTAACCGCGGCGATGGCTTTAGTGTCAGTGATTATTTCCCATATTTATGGTTTTTTTGCCGTTGGTTTTTTCGCGCATCTCGGAAAATTTATTCAAATTAAAAATATTTTTTTAAGCGTTAAAAAAGGTCCGATTGCCATTTTTACCGCTATAGTGGAGTTTGGTGTTGGTTTGTTGGAAATAATTTCAGAAATCGCCAAAGTGTTATCATTATCCCTTCGGTTATTCGGCAATATTTTCGCCGGCGAAGTGCTGATTTCCGTGCTTTCCGCTTTGGTCGCCGTCATCATTCCAACGCCGTTTATGTTGTTGGAATTGTTGGTCGGTCTGATTCAGGCGGCGGTTTTTTCAATGTTAACCATGGTGTATCTTACGGTTGCTACCAGCGAGCCGCATGGCAGTGAAGAACATTAAGTAGATTAATTAAACTTTAGTTTTAATTTAAATATTATGGAACACGAATCAATCGTGGTGCTGGCCAAGGCAATTACGATGGCAGTCAGCGGTTTCGGACCGGCCATAGCCATTGGTCTGCTCGTTTCTAAAGCCATGGAATCAATCGGGCGTAATCCGGAATCAGCCGGTAAATTGTTCGTCCCGATGCTGTTGGGCGCCGCTTTCGCCGAAGCCATCGCGATTTACGCGTTGGTGGTGGTGTTTACTTTGAAGTAAATTTACGTAAGCCAGATCTTGGCAAAATAAGGTCTGGCGAGGTAAGCCTATTTCTAATTTCTAATTTCTAAACAATCATGGCTTAACTCCCTCCTCGGAGGAGGGCGGGGGAGGTGTTGGCGATTGGGTAGCGAACACACCCCCTGCCCCTCTCCGAGAGGGGAGATTTAGATACAAAATTGTGTCATTAGAAATTGTCCCGACTTTATCGAGGATGCTCGATGAAATCGGCATTTAGAAATTGAAAATTAGAAATTAGAAATTAAATTTATGAACACAGTTTACGCTTTCAGCGGTGAAATTGAAGAATCCTTTGAACAATCAAGCGAAGCTGGAGTGGCCGCGTCTTTGGGTCTAAACGGCCAATTATTCGCGTTTCAGCTTCTGAATTTCGCTATTGTGGCGGCAGTTGTTTGGTATTTGATTTTAAAGCCGCTGACGAAAAAATTGGAAGAGCGGAAAAATTTGATTGACGAAAGTTTAGATAAAGCAAAACAAGTTGACGCGAATTTACAGATGGCGGAACAAAAATTTCAAGAACGGATTGATGAGGCCAAGGCCGAATCAAGCAAAATCGTTGAAAAAGCGTTTGGAGAGGGTGAAAAGCTGACCGTGGAAATGAAAAAACGCGCGCAAAAAGAGATTGAACTGGTAGTTGATCAAGCGCGGCGGAATATTAAAATTGAAAAAGAAGAAATGGTCGCCGATCTTAAACAAGAAACTGTAAATTTAATTATCGCGGCGCTGGAGAAAATTTTGAGCGAGAAAGTGGATAGCAAGAAGGATAAGGATTTGATTGAAGAAACGATTAAAAGCTTACGAGGCTGACAATGCCTACAAAGCTCACAAGGACTCGTCGGCATTGTAGGCTTTGTAAGCCTTTAAGCATCATTAGTGTTTATGACCAAAAAAATCAGCAATAAACAATACGCTCAAGCTCTGTTCGGAGTTACGAAAGACTTAAAAGGCGAAAAAATGTCAGATGCAATAAAAAGATTTGTTTTACTTTTGGCGCGTCAGCATAAATTAAAAAGAGCGGAACAGATAATCGCTGAATATGAAAAATGCGAAAAAAAAGAAAATAGGGAGGTGGATATCGCGATTAAAACAGCTCGCAAGCTTGATAAAACATTATTGGAAAAAATTAAAAATGTGTTTGGCGATAAAGTTGAGACAAAAGAAGAAGTTGACGGCAGTTTGCTTGGTGGTTTGGTAGTGAAGACAGAGGAGAAAATTTTAGATGGAAGTTTGAGAGCGCAGTTGTTTTCCCTTAGACAAAAATTAATTTAATATCTCCATCTATCTCCACTTATCTCAATTTATTATAAATAATAAAGAGATAAATAGAGATACATTGAGATAATTTTCTAAATAATATTAATGTATGTCTACAAACCAGATCGTCGCTGAACTTAAAAAACACATTGCCGAATTTACCAAGACAGTGGAAGTGGAAGAGATTGGCGCTGTTATTGAAGTTGGCGATGGCATCGCTCGCATGAATGGTTTGACAAACTGCCAAGCGCAGGAAATGCTCGAGTTCGTTTCAAGCGAACGAGAGTCCGCCTCGGGCGGATCCGATGGATCACCTGTCTTTGGCGTTGCCTTGAACTTGGAAGAAGAAACGGTTGGCGCCATGATTTTGGGCGAGTGTCGGCACATTAAAGAAGGCGACACAGTCAAACGTGCGGGTCGGATTTTGTCAGTGCCGGTTGGCGAACAAATGGTCGGTCGAGTGGTAAACGCTTTAGGCATTCCGATTGATGGCAAGGGAGATATAAAAACCAAACAGTTCTATCCGGTGGAAAAAATCGCTCCGGGCGTGATGAGTCGTCATCCGGTGCACGAACCGGTGCAAACCGGCATTAAAGCGATTGACGCCATGATTCCGATTGGCCGCGGCCAGCGCGAATTAATTATCGGCGACAGACAGACCGGAAAGACAGCGATCGCGATTGATACGATTATTAATCAAAAAGGAAAAGACATAAAGTGCGTTTACGTGGCAATCGGCCAGAAAGAATCAAAAGTGGCGAGAATAGTTGCTAAATTGCAGGAAACCGGCGCCATGGAATATACCACAGTGGTCGTGGCCGGCGCGTCCGACCCGGCGTCAATGTCATTTATCGCGCCTTACTCCGGCGTGGCCATAGCGGAATATTTTGCCGATAAAGGCGAAGATGTTTTGATTGTTTATGATGATTTGACCAAACAAGCGTGGGCTTATCGCGAAATTTCTCTGCTTTTGCGCCGTCCGCCCGGACGCGAGGCATACCCTGGCGACGTGTTTTACTTGCACTCCCGTCTTTTGGAGCGCGCGTGTAAACTTAATGATGAAAATGGCGGCGGTTCAATCACCGCTCTGCCGATTATTGAAACTCAAGCCGGCGATGTTACCGCGTATATTCCAACCAATGTAATCTCCATTACCGATGGTCAGATATTTTTGGAATCAGATTTATTTTATAAAGGCGTTCGTCCGGCGTTGAATATCGGAATTTCGGTTTCCCGCGTTGGCGGTTCAGCGCAGATTAAACCAATGAAAAAAGTCGCCGGTAAATTAAAATTAGCCATGGCGCAATTCCGCGAATTGGAAGCTTTCGCGCAATTCGCTTCTGATTTGGATCCGGAAACAAAAAAGCAAATAGATTTGGGACAAAGAATGACCGAGTTGTTAAAACAACCGCAATATAGTCCGATGGCAGTGGAAGAGCAAGTTGTTTCAATTTATGCCGCGACCAGTGCTTATTTTAATGGTGTGGATGTTAAAGATGTACCGGAAACAGAGAAGAAATTATTGGTTTACATGAATAAAACCAAACGCGCTTTGTTAGATAAAATCGCGGCCGGTGAATGGGACGAGAAGGTTGAAGCAGGGCTAAAGTCAGCATGCGAGAGTTTTCTTAAAAAATAATTATGGCGGTTAACACCAAAGCAATCAAACGCAGGATCAAATCCGTCGGCAATACGAAAAAGATTACGAAAGCGATGGAGATGGTGGCGGCCGCGAAGATGCGAAAAGCGACGGAAGCGGCGATTAACACGCGCACTTACGCGGTGATGGCTTGGAATTTGCTGGTGAATTTGTCAAAAGTCCAGCAAGTCAAACTGCCCTTGCTAGAAATTAGGCCCGTGAAAAAATTATTGGTGATTTTATTCACCTCAAATCGCGGTTTGTGCGGAAGTTTTAACGCCAATATTATCCGCAAAACCACGGCGCAGTTGGTTGATCCGAAAAATATCAGCCGCCATCGCGTCGGCGGTAAAAGCATTGAGCCGAGCGAGAAAATAGAAATTGATGTAATTGGCGTCGGGAAAAAGGGCGCGCAATTCGCTAAAAAAATGGGATATAATTTAGTCGCCGCGTTTACTGATTTTTCTGACACGCCGAAGTTGGCCGATATTCTCCCGCTTAGCAAAATGGTGATTGATGAATATCAAAAGAAAAATTATGACAAAGCCGTGGTTGCTTACGCGGATTATAAATCAGCGATTTTACAGATAGCGAAACTAAGACAGGTTTTGCCGATTTCCGAGGTGGATTTGGAGAAGATGAGCGGAGAGTTGGGAGAGGAATCAGGAATTAGGAACCAGGAATTAGGAAGTTTAGAGTTGAGTGATTATTTGTTTGAACCTGATAAAAACGCTGTATTGGAAATAATTTTGCCACGATTAGTTGAAACACAGTTTTATCAAGCGGCATTGGAATCAGCGGCTTCGGAACATTCAGCGCGGATGATGGCAATGCGGAACGCGTCTGATTCCGCGTCGGACATGATTAAAGAATTAACCTTAACATTTAACAAAGCGCGCCAAGCCGGCATTACGCAAGAAATCGCGGAGATTGCCGGCGGGGCGGCAACATTAGGATAAAAGTATGAACAAAGGCACAATCTCTCAAATCATCGGTGTAGTCGCTGACATCCACTTCCCGGACAAACTTCCGGAAATTTATACGGCGCTGGAAACAAAAATGCCTGACGGTAAAATTTTGATTTTGGAAGTTCAACAGCATCTTGGCGGCAATATGGTGCGCGCGGTCGCGATGAGCACAACCGATGGTTTGCAACGCGGCGCGGAAGTGTCTGACACCGGTAAGCCGATTTCAGTTCCGGTTGGTCCGCAGACTTTGGGGCGGATGTTTAATGTGGTAGGCCAGCCGATTGATGGCAAGGGTGAGGCAAAAACCAAGAAACTTTACCCAATCCATCGTTCAGCTCCGAGTTTTAAAGAACAATCAACCAAATCCGAAGTATTGGAAACCGGCATTAAAGTGATTGATTTGTTTTGTCCGTTTTTGAAAGGCGGCAAGGTTGGATTGTTTGGCGGCGCCGGTGTAGGCAAAACAATCGTGATTCAAGAATTAATTCGCAATATCGCGCAAGAGCATGGAGGTTATTCAATGTTTGCCGGCGTTGGCGAGAGAACTCGTGAGGGCAATGACTTGTATCGCGAAATGGAATCATCCGGCGTATTGGAAAAGACCGCTTTGGTTTTTGGCCAGATGAATGAACCGCCCGGAGCGCGCGCTCGCGTGGCTTTGACCGCACTCGCTATGGCGGAATATTTTCGCGATGAAGAAGGAAAAGATTTGTTGTTGTTTGTTGATAATATTTTCCGTTTCACGCAAGCGGGCTCGGAAGTTTCCGCTTTGCTTGGCCGCATGCCATCAGCAGTCGGCTATCAACCGACTTTGGCAACTGAAATGGGCGCTTTGCAAGAAAGAATTACTTCCACAGAAAAGGGTTCAATTACTTCAGTGCAGGCAGTTTATGTTCCAGCTGATGATTTGACTGATCCGGCGCCAGCCACGACTTTCGCTCATCTTGATTCTACGGTCGTATTAAGCCGCTCTTTAGCCGAGCTGGGTATTTATCCGGCCGTTGACCCATTGGATTCAAGTTCAACAATTTTAGATCCGAACATTGTCGGCGAAGAACATTATCGCACGGCCCGCGAGGTGCAAAAAGTTTTACAGAGGTATAAAGATTTGCAGGACATCATCGCGATTCTCGGTATGGAAGAATTAAGTGATGACGACAAACTGACCGTCGCTCGCGCGCGCAAGATGCAAAAGTTTTTATCCCAGCCATTCTTCGTCGCCGAACAGTTTACCGGCCACGAGGGCAAATACGTCAAACTGTCTGAAACCGTGCGCGGTTTCCGCGAGATTCTTGATGGCAAACATGATGATAAATCAGAGCAGTCTTTTTATATGAAGGGTGGAATTGACGAATAATGACAATATGGATAGAATCAAATTCAAAATCGCCACACCGGAAAAAGTTGTCTATGAGAATGACATTCTTCAGGTTTCAATTCCGACCACCAGCGGTGAAATTACTATCCTGCCAAATCATGCGCCGCTCGTTTCTATTTTGCAAGCAGGAGAATTAAAAATTAAAGACAAAGATGGCGAACATCTGGCAGCGGTTTCCGGCGGATTTTTGGAAATCAGACCAAATAATGAAGTGGTGATTTTAGCGGATAACGCGGAACGCGCGGAGGAAATTGATATTGATCGCGCTGAACAAGCCCGTCAGCGCGCGATAGAACAAATGGCGCAGGCCAAGGCGGAGGAAAATGTTGATTACGCGAAATTGCAGGCGGTGCTGGAGAGAGAGATGAATAGAGTGAAGGTGGGGAGGAAATATAAGAAAATAAATATCAGCGGGTGATATTCTTTAAACTGTCACTGGCGCTTTTTTTTTCAACAAAAAATATCCAATCGCTTCATAACTTCCAACCAACAAACCGACATAGAACAAGTCGCCAAGCAAACTATTGCGAAAGAAGGGGATTGCCATAATATAACTTTGCGTCAGGCCGGCAAGATTGTGCGCGTACATCGCGCCAAATGCCCAGACCGCGAAGTTGGTAATAAGAAAAAATAAGATTGAACCTAAAACTGTCCCGCCGACAATTGTGGACAGTTTTTTGTTTTTTCGCACCCGCAAACCAATCAAACCTGTCAAAGCAAAACTGACGTAAACCGATACCATAATTTGCCATGTGTAGAAGCCAATAAAAATATCACTGATTAGCATTGCCGCCAGCGGTAGAATCATCGCGTATCGCCTTGATAAATAAATACCGCCAAACAAAGCGACCGCGCCAATCGGAGCGAAATTAGCCGGGTGGGGAAGAACGCGAGCGACAATAGCGAGAGCGATGAGGGCGAGAGCCAGATGTATTTTTTTCATACGGATTTTTAGTTTATAACTAAGTTGTAAGAATCGCCAGCGTTGTTTACATTTTTGGAAGTCATTGCGAGCCTTCGGGCCTTTAGCCGCGAGCGAAGCGTGGCGGGAAGCAATCCACACCGTTATCGCGTTCTCGCGATTGCTGGATTGCGGAGCCTGTCCCGAGTGAATGCGAGGGATCGCGCGAGCTCCTCGCAATGACAGACTTGTTACCAGGTAGTTGTGAAAGTATATACAACGCTATTAAATCTTATAACTAAGTATTATTATACCAGAGTTTGAATAAAACGCCAAGCTAAGTAAAGACCAAGCGCGCCGGCCATTGATGTCGCGCCGGCAAACACTCCTTTTGCGGTTTTGTTGATCGGAATTGTGTTTTCTGCCATAGCGGAAATATTCTGAGTTGATTTTTGTGGTGTGTTGATTGTTTCGTTATTTTTCAGTTGTTCTTTTGTTTCATTATTAAATTGTTGAATTGCTAAATTGTTAGTGTCTGTCTGCTTGCCCGGCGTAGCCCGAAGGGCTGAAACGGGTGTTGTGTTAATTGCCTGCCCGCCATCGGTCAGAGCCTCAGGCTCTGGCAGGCGGGTGTTTTGTGTTATGTCCAACGTTGTTGTCACCACTGTAGATGTTACAACTTGTTCTAGTGTTGAAGATGGTGTAGGTGTTGAAATTGTTGATGTCGGTGTGGTGATGACCAGCGCAGTTGAGGTTGTGGTTTCAACACTCTGAATTGTGCTGTCAGAAGTTCCGGCGCTTGCGGTGGTGTTTGTATTTTGTTTCGCTGGTTCTGTACTTTGCTTCGGCGTCAAAACGATCGGCCACGACTTACCCATCAGCGCCGGCACCGCGTGTTTGGTCGCGAACCAGTCAACCGTACCAGGGGCCCAGGCGGATTCATAATATCCGGTGTCATTGAGTTGATTGACAAGGACATGCCAAGGGGTTGTTGTTGATGTCAACCAGTCTACCTGCGTTTCTCCTAAAGCGTCTATACCCATTAGCGCCCAACCAGTGGTCAACGCGTCAGAAACGCCATAACCCCACCCCCCGTCGTTTAATTGATTGGTTTTTAGATAATTTTTCGCCTTTGAATAAATTTCTTGCTCAATACTCGCGCCCTTTGTTTCAGCGTATTTTAATGCGTTAACTGCTCCTCCAGTGATGTCTGCCCCAGGCCAGCCAGCCCAAGTGAAGGCCCCAGCCGCGGTTTGGTCTGATTTTATGGCAGTGATAATATTTTGAATTGACGTTGTGGTGATATCTTCGTCAGTGGCTAATAAAGCGAACAGGCCGAAAATATCGTCGTTAATCCCGTTTTGCCCGTACGCGGCCTCGTTGATACACTGCGAGTTTATTTTGTTTTTTAATCCAGTTATCTTTGCGTTGGTTTTATCAATACCGCCGGCTAATAAAGCCAGAATGTGTCTGGGATAGGCGGCGCAGAGGTTCAGATCGCTGGCGTCAGAGAAATTATAATTTTGGGCGTAGTCCAATAATGACGCGCCATCTTTTTTTACCTCGTCGCTGTAAACACCGGCGCTGGCGAATGCCATTATGGCCCAGTCAGTAATTCCGCCATCAATTATTTTTCCAGTCGTGTCTTGTTGTGATTTGAGATAGGCGAGAATTTTGTCCACGGTTGATTTTATATCTGGGTCGCTAATGATTGGATTTGTCGGTGGCTGGTCATTATTATTTCCACCGCCTCCGCCTCCTCCTGAATTATTTGGCGGATTGTCTTGGGGCGGGGTTGAGGTTGGCGTGAAAGGTGGAGCTAAAACAGTGAGAGTAATTGGGTTGCTCCATTTGGTCCAGTCAGGCGAGGTTATTTTCGCATAGAATGTGCCAGTAGTCGAAAAAAGATAATCAACGACTCCAGTATCGTCTGTCGTCGCGGCCGCGATTGTGATTGTGTTGTCCCACCAACCAGTTGGATTTGGGTTTGGGATTGAGATGTCTATTAAATTATTTGCGTCTGCAGTCCATTCGTTTTCCAGGTTGTCATAATTATAGCGCCAAGTTTGTAAGGTTGTGGTGGTGTTTATCGCGAAAGTAGAAGTGCTAGCTGTAATTTTCCAGGGGTTATCAAAATAGATGTAGATATTTTCGTTTCCGGTTAGTATGTATTGATCCATGCCTACGCTCGGATACGTATTATTCATCACATAATTCCAATTTGCGCAGAGTGGGGTTGTGGTGGCTGTGGTTTCAATGCAATTGACATAAAAACTGTTGTACGCGTCATAGTATTGCAAATCAGAGACGTGAAAATCAGTACTGGTTGCGTCAGCGGCCAGCAAAGCGGTAAGCGCGTTAGTGGATGTGGTAAAATGCTCTATGCCAGCATTATCCAAGATAGTCGTTGAGGTCGGTAAAGTTACTTGATTGGAAAAAATTAAATTATTTTGATAACGTAAATTTAAATTAACTGTTGTTTGGGTCGGCTCTGGCATTGGTATCGCCGCCGGTATAACATTGATTGTTTGTTTTTCACTTCTGGTTTTGCCAACAGCTTCCGCGTAGATTTCTTTTTGTCCGTCTGTGTCCGGAGTATATTCTAGAACACCGGAAGAAGTATCGTATGCTGTGCCATTAATGAAAAATGAAACTGGTGAATCAAAGTTTGTAAATTCAGTATTATTCCACGCTTGAGCTTGCATGGTCGTGGAGGAGTTTGTGTATATCGTACTGCTGGACAAAACAACTTGTAAAATTTCGTTGCTATAATTCCAATCCACATAAGAAAGGACAATTTTGTCATCAACCGAAAGCGCAAGGTCAGTAGCGCCCACCATAGAGGCGCTGTTGTTTTGGTATAAAGACCAAAACATATTAGCATCATTGCCGATATTGTTAATTTTTTCTATAAACAGTCCCCAGCCAAAATTATTTGCGCTATAAATCAGTAAACCTTGTTCTTGCGCGGATTGCAGAGCGCAAATTGCTTTATATCCTTCATAAGTTGAGGTAACTCCGGCGCTGTCTGTGACTTCACAGGAATACGGAAGAGAAATTTGTTGATTTAAAATTGTTTGGTTTGGTGTTTCAATTCTTAAATTTACATTGATATTTTCCTCCGCCAGCGCCGGTTCTGCCGCCAGTCCAACAAAAAATAATACCGCAATACCGCAAATTATCATCGCATATTCGTGTAGATTCGTGTCAAAGATTCGTGGTTTCATATTTCCATTCAATTAAATCATCTCGTTTAATAATATAATTTGATATTCCCACCTGCGCGCTTTCGCCGTTGATATAGTAAATCCAGTATTTGCCGAAAAGATTATCATTTTTAACACCATTTATTTCATCAACAAAAAATCCCATGCCGGAATATTCCTTGCCGGAGAAAGATATTTCGTCTTTAGATTTTAATTTTGTCATTAGATCATAGACAGTGGTTGAGGAAACAAAATTGGTCTGATAGTCTTTATCATCAACACGAACGGTTACCTGATTAGTTAATTGTTCTATTGTTAAATTGTTAAATTGTTGCGAACCGTTCTGAGTATCAGATGTGGTGTTTACAGCTGCGTCAATTTTTTCGTCTTTTATTATTTGTTTTTTATTATTTGTTTGTATCTTGTTACTTGTGTCTTGAATCGTGTTGTTTTTTTGTGTTGATGTGTTGTTCTGTTGCGCTGTTGGTCTGTTCGGCATCCCGAATGCAAAATATCCACTAACAACAGCAATGATAATCAAAATCGCGAAAGCGCCGAAGTGATGTCTGTGATGTTTGATAAATGTCATAAAACAAAAAATTTTCCGAGCGGAAAATTTGGCAAACTGTTTTGGTAAATAAATCAAAACAGATTTCCTGCTCGGGATATTACACATTAGCAGACCGGACTTGTTCCACCTCTTTGGTGGACTTTACCGTTGCGGCACAGCGAGGGAATTAAACCCTACTTCCGACAAATGTGTAGTTTGATTGTATTGATATTGTGATTATAACAGGTTGAAAAAAACGCGCAAGTGGTGTATTATCGTTGCGTATGTGGATAACTCAAAATAAACCAATTATTGCTCTCGCTCCAATGGCTGACATGACTGACAGTCCGTTTTGTCGGGTCTGCCGCGAGGTGTCGGGAGGCGATTTTGTTATCTTTAGAGAGATGGTGAGCGCGGAGGCGATTGTGAGAGGGAATGAAAAGACATTGAAAATGTGCGGGTTTGATGAGATTGAAAGACCGATTGTGTTGCAGATATTTGGCGGGGATCCGAAAATAATGCGCGAAGCGGCAGAGATTATTGTTTGTGCGAACACCCCCCTCTGTTCCCCCCTTCGTAGGGGGGAGATTTTGCGGCCTGACGGTATTGATGTGAACATGGGTTGTCCGGTGCCTAAGATCGCTGGGAAGTCAAAAGCCGGGGCCGCTTTGATGAAAGACCATGAAAGGGCGGTCGCGATTATTAAAGAGCTGAAAGCGGCCAATTTGGGCGTTCCGGTGAGTGTTAAAACACGATTGGGTTGGAGTAAAGACGATGAAATATTGGAATTCGCGCAAAAACTGGAACAAGCCGGCGCTGACGCGATAACTATTCATGGCCGGACAAAAAAGCAGGGTTATTCCGGCGTCGCGAATTGGGATAGGATTAAAGAAGTAAAAAAATTAGTTTCAATTCCAGTGATAGCGAACGGGGATATTCATTCGCGGGAAGATATTGCGCGATGTTTGGAAATTACCGGAGCGGATGGGGTGATGATTGGGCGAGCGGCGCTGGGAAATCCGTGGATATTTGACATGCGAAATACGAAAGAATGCGAAATTGCGAAAATCGATGTTGTTAAAATAGTGCTTCGACACGCTGAATTGCATTTGGAACATTATGGCGAGGAGTTTGGTTTGAAAACTTTTAGAAAACATTTATTGTGTTATTTTCGCGGGTTTGACGGGGTGAAAGAGTTGAGGCAAAGGTTGGTGAGGGTGGAGAAGTATGAGGAGTTGGGAAAAGAGTTAGAAAGTCTGTAAAGTCCATAAAGTCTATAAAGCCGAATCATACTTTAAAGACTTTTGACCTTAGGGACTTTACAGACTTAAAAAACTGCCGGCTATTGACAAAAGCCGGTTTTTCGTGTATAATATTGTCCATCGGAAACGGTCAATCCAGCGGGTTGCTGGGTTAAGCCATTTTGGCGGCCGTTTTGTTTCTGTTCTAGAGGAGGATAAAGTGATCTCTATGCAAGGGTTTCAGCGGGGAAGTTCTGAAGGGCTCGTGTGCGCGGTTCGGAAGGGCGGGTCGTCTGACGGTACGATCTTCTACTTCCAGGAGGGCTCGAACCGTCGGATCAGTGGCGTGTTCGAGGGGTCGTTCGGGTGCGACACTCTGGAATTCGGCAGTGTGGAGGCGCGCAAAGCCGTGGGCCTAGACCACGACCCCCGCGCCAAGGTGGTCATCGGCCACCCGCTTCTTTCCGGCCAGCAGTAGGAGGCCAGCTTGAGGCGGTACGCTCATTCTATTATTAAGGATGGCGACTACGCTGGGACGTTGGTGGCAGTGGATCTTTGGGGCGCAAAGCGCGAAGCGAACGGTGTTGTCACGGTACCGGTGTGGGCGTTTCATGACGCTCATGTCGTTCCATCACCACTACCAGTTGCCTCGTTGTCTCTTCCACCCGAGAGACTCTCTACTCTTCGATTCCCACCCAAAGTCACTCCTAGGGTGACCTAGTTCTTTCCACTTTCTTCTTCCCCCCCCAATCTCACCTTTGGTGTCAGGAGGATGAACAAAAAACCACCTGCCACTCACTTTGTTTCTAATAAATTAATTAGAGATAAAGTGAGCAGGTGGTTTTTTTGTTTCTGTCATTGCGAGGAGGAGCTCGCGCGACGACGAAGCAATCCAGTCGGGTTTATTTCCGATGGTCATACTTTTATTTTTTTAAGTTTTAAAATAATTAAAAAAAATTCTATGATATCTTTTTTAGAAAGTTTTGACTTGCCGACGCGGCGATCTATGAAAGTGACAGGCGTTTCAATAATTTTGAATCCAGCCTTTTGCGCGCGGTAGAGCATTTCTTCTTGAAAAGCATAGCCATTGCTTTTTATTTCATCAAGCGGGATTGATTCCAGCGTCCGGCGGCGGAAACAGCGGAATCCGGAAGTAACGTCTTTTGTTTTTATTCCTAATAAAAAGCGGGAAAACCACATTGCGCCATTACTCGTTAGTTTTCTGTACAATCCCCAGCCAATGATTTTTCCACCAGGGATTTTTCGTGAGCCAATGACTAAATCAGTGGTTTGCGCGGCCTCAAGCAGTTTTGGCAGATCATCCGGGTCGTGGGAAAAGTCCGCGTCCATTTCCAAAATGAAATCAGCGCCGATATCCAACGCTTTTTTAAATCCTGCGATATATGCCGAACCCAGTCCGAGTTTTCTTGTGCGTTCAATTAAGTGAATCGATGGCGGTCGTTGTTCGGCGGGGTTTGAAAATTGAAAATTGAAAATTGAAAATTTTTTAACGATCTGTGCGGTGCCGTCGGGCGAGTTGTCATCAACGATTATCAATTCTAACCCATCAATTCCAAGAGAAAAAATTTTTTTAATTATTTTTTCTATATTTTCCGCTTCGTTGTAAGTGGGGATGACGATTACTGGCTTCATAGTTTTTATACTGTCATTGCGAGGAGTCCGCAGACGACGAAGCAATCTATCGTATTTCGCCTAAAAATTTTCTTTTGGCGCAGGTGACAGTATTTTTTAAAAGCAATGCCACAGTGATTGGCCCGACTCCGCCGGGGACAGGAGTGATATGGCCGGCTCGTTTGGAGACTTCCGCGAAATTGACATCGCCGTGGATTTTTTCATCCGTGAAAGAGATGCCGGCGTCAATTACAATCGTTCCCCGTTTGACCATGTCGCCGCGCAAGAGATTATTTCTGCCGACGGCGGTAACGATAATTTCCGCCTCAAGGCATTTTTCTTTGAGGTTTTTGGTCAAACTGTTGCAGACTGTTACAGTCGCTTGTTTGTTCAACAAAATAATCGTCAGCGGTTTGCCGACCAGCGGACCGGCGCCGATAATACAAATGTTTCGTCCTTCAACATTGATTCCAAGTTCTTTTAAAATCGTTTTGACAGCGTATGGGGTGGGGGGGAGAATAAATCCCGTTTTCTTCATCAGCCGGCCCAAGTTATCATTGGTCAAACAATCTACGTCAATATCCGGATTGACAGCATTCAGCACCTCCGGCGTGTAGAGTTGTTGAGGAAGCGGGAGTTGGACAATCAGGCCGCAGAGTTTGGCGTCTTCCTGAATTTTTTTAATTTCTTCCACCAATTGTTCTTTGCTAATGTCGGTCGGAAATTTATGCAAATTAAAATCAATGCCGACCTTTTCCGCGGCTTCTTGTTTTTTTCTGACATAAGTCTGCGACGGCTTATTATCACCAACCAAAACAACAGCCAGCTTTGGATTAATTCCAGCGGTTTTTAGCTCGTCAACCCAAACTTTGACTTTTACCAAGATTTTTTCCGCAATCGCTTTGCCGTTTATAATTTGCGCTTGTTTTTGTTTGAATGGCATAGTGTTGATATTTTAGCATAAAAGTTAAAAACTGCAAGAGCGCTAATCAAAAAACTCTCCGATTATTACCGGAGGGTTTTTTGATGTATTTTAGTTTATATCGCCAGACCATCTAAAAACGCCAAGTCCTCCGTCGTTCCGATATCGTGTCTTTTAAATAATTCAACCACCTTTCGTTTGAATTCTTTTTCCTTAATATCTTTTTTCTCCAGCCGTTTAAAAATGTCAGAAGTATAATCTGCCAATTTATCGTCAATATACGACTTTAATCTGTTTTCCAGATTGGCGTTTGCATCTTTAACCACCAAACTTATCGCCTCGTTGATTCTGGGTAATAAAAAACTATCAGTATATTCTAAAAGCTGGCCATAAGTTACAGGTTTCTCCCAATCCGTTTCATTTAGTTTTGAATTATTTTCCATATCTAGAAGTATAACATCATCAGTATTGATGAGTCAAATTTAGGTAAGGCAAAAGGCCTGTTTTATTTGGATTGACTGGCGGCAGGTGAGGATGCCGCCAGTTTGAAAGAACGATGTGGCTATGGCGAAGGAGCGGGTAGCGAGTAGAGAGTCGGCGGAGGTTCTGGCAGTAACAGAGAATCAAGCAAAGGATCTCGCAACATCAGGCAGTTCATCACCGCGAGTCCTTGTTGCGTTATGAGATGGTCGGCAACCCTCAGTTCCTCCTGCGCGGCTCTCTTCTCCTGTTTGCAGTCATCGTTGCTGTCCCGACACTGGGATAGATGTGTTGCTACCAAGTCGAGTCGTTCTTGATTTCGTTTTCTATTCGTGTCTTCGACGTAGGCAAGACTCACCAAGCATCCGATGATGCATCCTATCACAAACAAGAACGAGTACATGAAAAGTTCACCTTTCATTTGTATGCCTCCTGTTTTTTACTTTCCCTAACCATCCGCCATGGATGGTTTTGCTCGGGAGCAGGGACTTGAACCCCGATAAGCAGATTCAGAATCTGCTGTCCTACCATTAGACGACTCCCGAATAATTATTTTTTAGTGGGTGAATACCCGTTAGCTACTTCCATGCCATCTGAATACCCATCACCATCACTATCTTTAAGCCACGTGATTGTGCCATATTCAAGCTCTTTTGCTTTGCTTAATCCGTCTTTATCTCCATCGGCTTCCATGCTGGTTTATAGACGAGATAGCATAGGGCGGAAAATGTGTTTTCCCCCTGCGAAAGGGGAGACAGAGTGGGTATTCGCGAACACTCGTTGAGACCCCTCCTTGTTCCTCCCCTACGAGGGGAGGAGACAGGTTAATAGAATTTAATTGACAATCTCTCCGCCAAGCGATGAAGCCAAGTCTTTTAATTCATCATTTTCACTTTTAATTCTTGCTTCTCCATTTAAAATAAACTCTAAACGAATTCTTCCGCCAACCAATTCTCCCAAAATCGTTTCTAGATTTTTTTGGCAGAGTTTTTCCATCAGTTTGTCACGGTGAAAACTGAAGCCAACACCTACTTGAAGTGTGTCTCCGCTTAACTCTATAATCTGCGCCATCTTTAATATAAAAGACAGAGAAGGGAAGCGAGTTTCCACGATTTTCAGAAATTCATTCCACTTGTCATTGATATCTGTGATTGTGTAGCTCACCTCTTTGCTTACAAGTTCTCTAACCCGTTCAACAATAGTCTTTTTTTGCTCTCCGCTATCTTTTTTATCTCCCTTCGGCAAGCTCAGGGCAGGCGTTATCTCCCTATCTCTATTTATCTCTTTTATTATCTTACCGTTGCCACTGCCAGCTCCACTATCGCCATCCTTATCTCCACAATCCCTATCTTCACCAACACCCGCCCCTATCACCGCCATTTCCAGCGGCAATTGTGGCAAAGGAGAGGATTTGATTTGTTGGCGTTTAGTTAATAGCAAGTCAATCAATTTGACCAGCTCGTGTTGACTGATCTGTTCATTTAATTTGCGCAATTGTTTTTTAGTTTTATCGTCAAGATCAAACCCGACTGTTTCCACCTCCGCTCCCGCTTTAGTTATTAACATCACGCGCAATAATTCAATTGTATCATAAGCAAACTGATGCAAGTTTATCCCATCGTCTACCAACTGGTTTATCAAAATCAAAGCGTCTTTCGGTTGTTTTTCTATTATTGCCGCGATAAAGCGCAGGGTGTTTTCCGTGTTAGTGGTTGGCAGAACAAGAGAAGCGATTGCCGTGGTGATGGTTTTCTCGCCGGTAGCCATAATTTGATCCAGCAAACTGATGGCATCGCGCAAACACCCATCGCTTTTATTGATAATTTTACCGACAACTTCTTTGTCTATTTTTATTCCTTCGGTTTTGGCAATTTTTTCCAAATAAATTTTCATCGCGTCATGGCCGATTTTTTTGAATTCAAATCGTTGACAGCGCGAAATAATGGTTTCCGGCAGTTTATGAAGTTCAGTCGTTGCCAGTACGAAGATTACATATGCCGGCGGTTCTTCCAATGTTTTTAACAGGGCGTTAAAAGCGCTGGCAGAGAGCATGTGGACCTCGTCAATTATGAAAACTTTGTATTTTGACTTTGTTGGTCGGAACTGCGCGTTATCAATGATATTTTCGCGCACGTTGTCAACGCCGGTATGGCTGGCAGCGTCAATTTCAATCACATCAATTGACCGCGAGGCGCTGATTTCTTCGCAAGAAGGACACTCATCGCATGGTTCAAAATCGTCTTCTTTGCGGTTTGGGCAATTAATCGCCTTAGCGAGTACTCTAGCCATCGTAGTTTTGCCAATTCCGCGCGAACCGGAAAACAAATAAGCGTGCGCTACTTTGCCGCTCGCTATTTGGTTTTCAATGGTTTTTACGATGTGTTCTTGTCCGGTAACAGAAGAAAAATTCTGCGGACGGTGTTTATGATAGAGAGCCATAATAACGAAGTCTATAAAGTCAAAAAGTCATAAAGTCCGTAAAGTACTTTATAGACCTTATGACTTTATGGACTTTAATGACTATTTAAGAGTGGTTATATTATAGCCGTTTCGTTTTAATCAGTAAACCCCTGTATTAACCTCTATTTTGGCAATAAGGGCAAGATATACACAGGGGGGCTTTTAAGGGTTGCCTATATATACAACTTATGGTATGATATCTTTGGTTTATTAAATAAGTCTTAATAATTTTGCTATGCCAAGAAAAGCAAATCCAGCCCTGATGAGGCCGCTAAAGCTCTCAATGGCGTTGGAAGCAGTCGTGGGAAAAGGCCCGTTGCCGCGCGGCCAAGTGGTAAAAAAGCTTTGGGAATACATCAAAGCCAATGGTTTGCAGGACCAAGTCAACAAGAGGAATATCAACGCTGACGCCAAATTAAAAGTATTGTTTGGCGGCAAAGACATGGTTAACATGTTTGAGATGACAAAGTTGGTTTCCGCTCACATGACGAACTAAAATTAGTGGGTAATAAAAACAGTAGAGACGCATTGCAATGCGTCTCTACTGTTTTTATATTACATTATCCACCGCGCCCCAGGCGCTGGCGTTATTTCTCGGCACAACTAAGACAACCTCGTCGCCATGGTTGCCTTTGAAGAAAGTGATTGAAGCGGTTAGAACTTTATAGGTTTTTCCTTCGGCTATCGCGGTGTATTGTCCGCTGTCAGCGTTAAAAATAAGTTCACCGGTCACTCGTCTGCGCTCAACCGGACCGATTTGTTTAAAGATAAAAGAGCCGTTTTTGGTAATTGTTAATTTCATCAAATCTCCTTCCACTAATTTTGACTTGCTGGCGTAGTTCGCGGGGACGCCGTACTCTTTGCCATCGTTGTCAATCATTTTTTCTCCATTAAAGTTGCCTTCAATTATTTTTTCACCGGTTTCCAGCGTTTGCGCGCTCACAATACCGGTTGGTTCGTTGGATTTAATTACTTCGCCATTCAAAAGGCGTAAAATTCCGTCTAGTTGATCTTTGACGCGGTGAATCGCGATTTTTATTTGTTCGGTATTATTAACAGGTAAATCTGGCGCTGTTTTTATTTCTGATTTTTTGATGTCTGGCGCGGCTGGCGTTGGTATTAAGTCAAATAAAGCGTCGTCGCCAAACAAATCATCCGCTTTTTGATTCAGGATATCGTTGATTGTGTTCATAGTGTTTGTTTTAATTCCAACTCAAAATGCTCTCTTAGGTGGTATTTTTTGTCAATGACAATCTTTAACCATATAAACAATCCCAGTACAACAGAGTTTAAAACTGTTGGGATTAGCTTTGCGCTGTCATAATTTAGAGATGATAGAATTTTTGGTATTCCCACAGTCGCGAGAATTACTGAGAACATACCAAGGATAATTGTCAAATGGAGAACAATTATTCTTTTATACGGCGCAAACATCGTGTACATGATATTTGTTTTTTTGGATTCATTTTTGCCAATGAAGTTTTGTTTATATGATATCCAATGGCTGGCAAAAAGTCCGGCGGCAGAAATGAAAATACCCAGCGCCGAGATATTATAACTACCAACATGGTCGAATAATCGGAAGATGGCGGGGAATACCCCGAAAATGAAGAAAAAATAGCCGGATAGGAATCCGCCATAGTGAAAAATAAAAAAACCCACCAAAAATGTACGTATTATGGCGGCTGAAGTTTTTTGGGTAAATGGCATGTTTTTTGAGGATTCGTCAAGTGCAATCATTTTAGTTTTTAACATTTTCATTACAGTAATGACCCCGATGATTAAAGTCTCTAGCCAATAAGTATATAGGATATCAATTACGGTCCAATGCAAAAATAAAACCCCAAACAAGGGTAATAGGTTAGCATATACCAGCGCTTGAGTGCTTTTGTCTTGTTTTAAAACTATGTTCATTGTGGTCAATTAAAATTTTAGGAGTCCGGAGTTATGATTTTAATTTGTTATGCAAAAGTTTATAAAACACAGATTTCCATGATTTCCAGGATCGACCAGGATCTTGGCGAATCCGGATAATTCTGATAATCTGTGTTCTATCAGCGCTGTCAATTCTACAAACTCGCTTCAATCATATTTGTCTTGCCGCCGCTTTCCGCGACCCCCAGCTTCGTGCGTTCCATGATTTCCGCTTCCACAATCGCGCGGTCGCGGCCGTATTTCAGGCGAGAGAGCTCTTTAATCGCAGTGGCGAGTTCTTGATTGCCTGATTGCGGTGGGAAAGTTTGCATCAGAAATGGTTTAGAAGCGGTGTTGTCAATCAAAAGTTTTGTATACCAAGCAAACATTGGCGTGTTGAGCAAATCATACGAGCCAAAAGTCGGCGCGAACTCTTTAGCCAACACTTCCGAATCATCCGGTCCGATCCGTCCGCAACAAATTGTGCCAGCATTGCCCAATACCGCGTCGCGGATTCCGGTGTGTCCCTTTTCGTCGGTTAATTGGCCCAGGTATTGATGAGCGATAATCAAATCTAAACGATATTTACGGGCTTCGGACAAAATAGTAGAGATTGAATCAGTAATAAAGTTTTGAAACTCATCAATGTAAAGATAAAAGTCATTGCGTTTTTCTTCCGGCAATTCAGCGCGCCCCATGGCCGCCATTTGCAGTTTGGCGACAATAATTAAACCAAGTAATTTGGCATTTACTTCGCCGGTGCGTCCTTTGGCCAGATTAACCAGCAGAATTTTTTTGTTATCCATTATTTCTCGGAAGTTAAAGCCGGATTTTTGCTGGCCCATAATATTTCGCATCATTTCATTTTCTACGAATCGCCCCACTTTTGAAATCAAATAGCCGAGCATTTCAGATTTATGAAAGTCGCTGGTTTTTGCCATTTCTTTTTCCCAAAAAGAACGCACGACCGGATCCTTGAGTTTTTTCAGGTATTGTTTGACGTAATCATCATCAGTAAACATTCGCGGGATGTCAATTATCGTTCCGGTATCATTAATATCAGCCATCAATGTCAACATTACATTGCGCATGTTATGTTCAAACATCGGTCCGATCATTTCCGGCGGGAAAAGTTTGTAAAAAATCGCGATCATTTCCTGAACGGCAAAATCTTTTTCATCATCGGTTTTCGCTTCCAGCATATTTAATCCAACCGGCCTAGCCATATCCGATGGATTGAAAATAACAACATCATCAGCGCGTTCTTTAGGGATATGTTGCAAAATATATTCAACCAAATCGCCGTGCGGATCAACTACGCATACACCGTGGCCGGCTTTGATGTCCTGCACCGCCAAACTGGCAATATATACTGATTTACCGCCGCCGGACTTGCCGATGATATATAGGTGGCGACGGCGATCCGACTCTTTCATAAAAACATTGGTGCGACTTCCGCGATAATCAACATAACCAAGAAGTAAGCCGGCGGTTGGCAAGTTTGATGGCGGTGGGGCGCGCCGGCTGGTCAACCATTTTATATTTGGCGCTTCAGTGGAGTGGAGAGGTAAGTGCCAAAAACCGGCCATTTCCTCGGTATTTAACACCAGCTTTTTTTTCTCATTAAACGAGCGGTAAATAAAATCGCGAATCAACAAAGATTGTTTTTTTGGCACTGACGCGTAGAATTCATTGCCGTAACGATAGTGATTGTATTGGCTGAAAGCATTGATTAGGTTATCTAAATTGAGGCGTGCCATTTCCGGATTATCAGACGCGCTTAATAATCTAATCGTAATATCCACACCGCCTTTAGCCAGCTTTTCTTCAATTCCTTTCAACATTTCCTCTTCCATCGAAGAAAGCTGGTATTTTTCTTCCGGCTTGTTTTCTGTTTTTTTGGCTGATGGCGATATTATACTGCCGATTTCTTTAAAGAAATTTTTCAAACCGCGGGTGAAAGCATTGCCGCGCGTGACAGATTCAAATTTTTCGCCTTTTTTGACTCGGCGCACAATTTGCACGCCTTTTCTGCGCCATTTGCGGTTCGCGGAACGAACAATGAATTGCACTGCCATTGCGCTTTCTTCCGCGAAATTTTTTCCCAAAACACTAAGCACAACATTCAACGGGTCCGAATCCATTTTTTTGTAAGTTTTGAACGGGAAGACATGTTTTTGCCTGCCGCTTAAACACGCTCCCGCGATCGAGCTTTTTTCCGTAAAGATGTTATAGTCAGTCATCTCTTCAATTTGCGCGTAGGGGTATTGAGAGTGAATTTGTTGTTCAATAAACGGCTGAAGTTTGCGCGGCACCGCGACATAAAAGTTAATTAGATTTTTGTGCCCGACAATTTCAAAAGAAAAAGTGTCAGTACGACCTCGAATCCAATTCATAATCCCGCGCTGGGCGCGTAGGCCGGCGATGGAAGAAAAGAAAGTTTCTGTAATTGCGATTTCTTCCCTAATTTGTTCCAGTCGGTCGTCTTGCCCAACTTGTCCGCCCTGTCCCTCGGATTTGCGTTCTTTGGGAACTAATATTTGCAGAATCACTTGATCAAACGCCTTATTTTCTTTCAGTTTAAAATGAAAAATCGCGCGCAGGATAAACAGAACACTGACGATTATCGCGCCGAGAAAAACAACCGCAAAAAACGACATGATGATTGGATCAGTCAACAACGAAGATGGCGCGCCAGTTTCAAACATATGTTTGAACAGTGTGTTTTGTTATTTGTGTTTTGTGTTTTGATGTTTATATCGCAAAGCCATTATTTTATCCGCCTTTATCTTCGCTTCTTGTTCAATAAAAAAGCGATTCACGCCAGGAAGAGTTTTCAGCCATTGGATCAATAGGCGAATGATGGCTTTTGCTTTAATTTTCGTCTGCCGCATCACGTTTCTGATATTTATCGCTGTTTCCTCGCCTTTGATTTTGAATTCTTCCTTTTGGATTGTATCCAGCTCATTAAACGCGTCTTTAAGGTCTTCTTCCATTATTTTTTCAATATCAACAGTAAGCTGGTCTTTAACCAGCGGGATAACTATATTTTTTTTCTTTCCAACGCTCAATTTGTTTTTCAAGGCGTTGATTGACTCTTCCAAAAATCTTTCTTTTTTTTGCTCCATCGGCTTCACTTTAATTTCTACACTATCAAGAACGCCTTCCTGCGCAACAGAGTGGTGTTCAGTAGAGAGTTCAACCCCCGATTTTTTGACAGCTTGTTCAGCTGAACGATTGATGTCGGTTTGCATATTTACTTTTGCTATAGGACGTACCCATGACTCTATGCAGTAAACTCTGCCTATACGCCCATTATGGAGACCGCGTTATTAACCAACATGGTCAAAATGAAAATGCCGATTATCCACCACACTACCCACCCAATAGCTTTTAACGATTTTTTTAATCCCATCTTGCGCAGGCAGATGAGCCAGGTTATTAGTAAGATGCCAATGCCAAGACTTTTACTGCCGGTTATAGAAATAATTATGTCGAACCAAATTATCAAAACAAAAATACATACTACCCACCCAATAGCTTTTAACGATTTTTTTAATCCCATCTTGCGCAGGCAGATGAGCCAGGTCATCAACAAAATTGTTAGTAAAATTATAACGGCGAGATGTGCGTTGGCTATTATGGGAGCTACCAATGGTGTCATTAATTTTTGGCTGGTCAAGACACCCAAAACAATGAAGCCGCCGATTATCGCTCCTATCGTCCACACTATCCACGCCATAATCCCCGTCGATTTTTTGAATCCTGTTTTTAGAAAGCAGATGAGCCAGATTATTAGTAAGATTATTAGTAAAATAGGCCCACCAATTATGATAATCAAGTATGCTAGTATTCCATACTCATCTCCCGGGTTAAAGGCAAATGTCACGGCCGGTAGAAGAAATAAACCAAATAGGTTCAACAAAATAACGAACGGAAGTTTTTTCATAAGCAATACTTTAGTTTCATGAATTAGGATTTTAGATTTGCTTTGATTATATTACTTGTAATCTACGTAATCTTAGATCACTTTTGAGCCGTTAAACGAAATACGAACAGCGTGAAGATAACCAAAGCGAATATGATGTATCCGCCCATCAACACCCCAAATATTTTCAATGATTTTTTAAAGCCGATTTTTAAACCTATCAACAAGCAGGTGATTGAAGTGACAAGCATGAAAATGGCTCCGAAAAACGGAATTGCTGTGATAGAGAGCGCCAGCGGTGATGAATCGCTTGGATTGGATGCGAACGCGCTGGTTGGCAGGAGAGACAAAGATAGGAAATACAAAATGCCAAATAAAGGTTTTTTCATAAGAGCAGAGTTTGGACAGAATTTACATCTTTAATTATACCAAAAAAATAAAAAAAGAGCTATTTTACAGCTTGTTGATAAGATAATGCCCCATGTTTTTGTTGTTGACGGAGAAATAATTAGTTAGGCAATGTAAATTTTTACGCTTTTTGTTTTTTTTCGCTCGTCATTCAATCGCGGGGGGCGTCAATCACTATGGCGAAAGTGGGTAAAGGGGAACAAAAGGGGTGCCCCAGCACCAGAGCAAAGCTCGGTGCGGGGTAAAAATGCACCCTGTAGCCATATCATTTTATTAATTGGCAATGTAGGCAGTGGTTTTTCCTTTACCTGTCGCCTTAATCATTTTTATTTTCTTTAGTTTCTGTAATTGTAATTGCGCTGATCGACGTGGACAAGATAAAACATCTTCAACATCTTTTACAGCGATTCTTCCAACTTGGTCTAAGAAGTCAATAATTTTTAGTTGTTCCGGAGTAAGATAAATTTGTGATTTAATTTTCCCGTCAACATTACGGGTGGATAATGGTAAAACTCTGTTTTTTACTTCGTCAATTTCTTTTTTAAATCCTTTTACAAAATATTCTAGCCAGGAAGTTATGTCTGTACGTCGTTCATTATAAGTTTTGCCTAAATTGATGGCTTTGTAATATGATGGCCGATCAGTATTATAAAAATCTTCTAACGCGAACAATCGACGAAAATCATATCCGCGTTGGTAAAGTATTATGGTGGCCAAAGCGCGAGCTGTACGGCCGTTTCCATCGTTAAAAGGGTGAATGGCAGCAATTTCCATGTGCGCAATGGCGGCTACGAGTACCGGGCTTATTTCTTGTTTCTCGCTTTCTTTAAGCCAGGTAATAAATTCAGTCATAAGTTGGGGCACGCGTTTTGCTTCTGGCCCGGTGTATAGGGTTTCTTGGGGCATACCTATGCGTCGACGGACGACATAAATCGGGCCTGGTCGGTAATGTCCGCAATATTGTGGAATTAGAGTTTTAGATGTCACTAATTTATGGATTTTTAAAATTATTTTTTCAGTTATCGGCTGTTTTTCGGCTACGGTTTTTTCAATAAATTTTAAAGCATTGAGATAATTTTTTACTTCATAAATATCCCTATCCGGCGCGTCAACTTTTTTCTTGGCATAAAGTGCTTCTACTTGCCCCATGTTTAATTTATTCCCCTCAATCTCCGTGGAGTGGTGGGTCATGCGGATAATGGCTTGACGGCGTAATTTAATCTCTTGTTGCGGTAAAATTTTGGTACGATCAATAATGCCTTTGGCCTCGGCAATAGCAGTAAGGTCGCGCAAGATACGCGCAAGATACGCGCAAAGAAAAGTACTTTTTCAGTAGGAACAAAACCATCAGGTTTTGGGCGGGCGGGATGTAGCGAAGCGACGCATACCCAGTGTTCGTATAATAAAAGCATACCATTCGTGGTATGCTTTTACAAGCGAGATCCGCCCAGCGTCGTGTTGGGGTTTTATCCCCGTCGCCTAACGTGCGGCCTCCTTTTAAAGCTTAATAAGCGGATAAATTAGTTGGGGCTTCCATCATCTT
>MFQN01000015.1 GCA_001783065.1 Candidatus Magasanikbacteria bacterium RIFCSPLOWO2_12_FULL_43_12 | reverse complement strand
CTCAATCCGTCACCAAGCGTGGCGGCGCGCAATGATGTTCTTCGTCGTCATCTACTGACGATGCGGAGCGGAGCGTGATTCAACAGGCCGTTGACTTTGTCAACGGCCTCCCATCTTTTCCCCTTTACTTAAAGTAGAGATGAGAAGACAGGGGGTGTGCATAAATCACCTTGACAAATTGTTTGTAAAGTGGCATAATATATTTAACAAAACGGCAGACTCGTATCTTACGGGTCCAGCGCATCTGTCAACAAAAAGGATACCTTGAAAGAAAAACCGGCCGCAAGGTCGGTTTTGACTTTCTTCTCATTTTTGCTATAATATTATTGTTATGTTCAGCAATTTTTTGATAAACTTGCCAGTTGACTTATTGGGATTGTTTTTGTTAATCTTGGTTTTTTTATTGAGCTTTTCCTTTCTTTTCGCCATAAAAAAACCCCACTGGCTGATTTATTTTTTACTCGTCTGGCTGCCGCTGGAAAATTTAATTTTACGTTACGCGCCAATGGGAGCTTATGAGTACATTAAATATCTTCCGGAAGTTTTGACTTACGGTTTTTTCTTTTTTACTTGGTATTTTTATGTTAAAAACACGAAACAACTATGGCCGCGTTTGGTAATAAACAAATGGCTGTTCGCTTTCGTAGGAATCGGAGCAGTTTCGCTGTTGTTTAATTGGTACAGCCCGATGATTTGGTTTTTGGGCATGCGCCAGCTTTTGCGTTTTGTTTTGCTGGTATTTATAATTATTTTTTTGCGTTGCGAGGAAAATATTATCAAAAAAATTATCAGCGTCGGCGCGATTGTTTTGGGGTTGGAAGTTTTAATCGGTCTGGCGCAATATTTATCCGGCGGCGCGTTAGATAGATATTTATTTTTTTCTCCCGCGGTTACCATCGGCGGTTTAGCGGCCGTAGGCGGGTTGGAGCAGTCCTGGGCACCGGGTTCGCGCGTGTTTGCGACTTTGGGCAGATATGACCAGATGGGCAGTTGGTTAGCGGTTGGATTGTTGTTAGCTTTTCCATTTGTTTATCATTTAAAAAATATCAAATACAGATTTTATTTACTGTGCGGTTTTTTTATCAGCGTTTTGATTTTAGGTTTAACCATGTCGCGCGCGAGCTGGCTGGCGTTTGTGTTCGGAATCATTGCCATCGGCTGGTTTTTGTATAAAGAAAAAAAAGTTTTGTATGTTTTTGGTTTTTTTGCCGTGTTGCTGGCAGGGTATTTAATCGGGTTCGCCTGGGCGCGAGATAACATTTCACAGATTACGGAAAAGTCGCGGCAGACATTGGCGGAACGGATGTTTGAGGCAGTCAGTCCGCGGGCGTGGCAGAACAGCTATGATGGTTATGGCCGGATTTTTTTTATTATCAACACGCCGCGGATGGTCGTTCCGATATCGCCATTGTGGGGTGTGGGACCCGGGAATTACGGCGGGGGAGCGGCGGCCGCGCTATTAAATACCGAGATTTATAATCGTCTGCGTCTGCCGTTCGGCATCCAGGACATTTACGGCCAGATTGATAATAGCTGGTTCAGCATCTGGGGCGAGTTTGGGACGCTGGGTTTGATTTTTTGGGCGGGAATATTTGTGGTTATTATTAAAACAGCAAAAAATATTTATAAAAGTTCCGGCGATGGATTCGCGCGATTGTGGTCTGCCGGAATGATTGGCGCGACTGTCGGCGTGATGGTACTTGGTTTTTTCGGTCCGTATTTTGAGTTTAGAAGCCTGATGTTTTATTATTGGCTTGGTGTCGGTATTTTATTCCTCTGCCATCCTTTGCAGACTGAACGAATGGGTGATTAATAATACTCGCTTTACTTTGTCATTCTGAGGGAGCGGGCGCCTGTCATTGCGAGGAGCTCGCGCAGAGTTTACCCCGAGCCGTGCCGAGGGGAAGCAATCTTATTCAAACAATTCAAAATCATGGTATGATTAATGATTATTACATATACATCATGACAAATAGAAAAAACGGCGTCCTTTATACCGGTGTCACTAATAATCTGCGCCGGAGAGTTCAGGAGTATAAGGAGAAAATCAAAAGAGGAACATTCACCAGTAAGTATAATTTGGATCAATTGGTCTATTTTGAGATTTACAACGACCCAGAAAACGCGATTATAAGAGAAAAACAGATAAAAGGTGGTTCAAGACAGGATAAAATAAATTTAATTGAAAAAGATAATTCTGAATGGAAAGATTTATCAGACGATTTTTGACACGATACGACGATGGGATTGCTTCGTCGCCCGCGAGGGCTCCTCGCAATGACAGGCAGACGCCGTTGTGAGCGAGGAGATTGCTTCGTCGGCAAAAAGGCCTCCTCGCAATGACAGGCAGACGCCGTTGTGAGCGAGGAGATTGCTTCGTCGCCCGCGAGGGCTCCTCGCAATGACAGTAGCCCTTCCCCAATTAGTGGCGAACAACCGTCATTGCGAGGAGTCCGCAGACGACGAAGCAATCTATTTCACCGCGAATCATTCGCAATCGCAATTTTCCATTTTGATATTTTCACTTTAAATTCCGTTAATTTTGTTTTTTGATTATGAACATAGACAGAAAAGACCTACCTGTTGACTGTGTCCTCGCCATCACCTACAACTGCAACTCCCGCTGCGTGATGTGTGATATTTGGAAATTAAAAAATCAGCCGGAGCTGTTGCCAACGGAGTTTTTGAAATTATCCGCGTCTTTGCGCGATATAAATATCTCCGGCGGTGAGCCGTTTTTGCGCCTTGATTTGCCGCAGATTGTCGCCAACCTGAAAAAAGCGGTTCCGCGCGCTCAGATGATTATTTCTTCCAATGGTTTTGCCGCGGATTTAATTATTCGGCAGATGAAAGCTGTTTTGGCAATCAAACCGGATATCGGCGTGGCCATTTCAATTGATGGTATCGGCGAGACGCACAATCAAATGCGCGGGATTCCGGGCGGGTTTGATCGGGCGATTGACACGGTAAAGAAACTGAAAGAATTGGGAATGAAAAATCTGCGCTTGGCTTATACCGCGACCGACATGAATATTGAGCATCTGTCTAAAGTGTATGATTTATCGCGCGAAATGGGCGTTGAATTTACCCACAGCTACGCGCAGAGTTCGGAATTTTATTTCGGCGGCAAGCAAAATGTGCGGAATCCCAGCGTGGAATCGTTGCGGAAACAATACAAGTATCTGATTGAACAAGAGTTGAAAAGTTTTAATTTGAAGCGCTGGTTGCGCGCGTATTTCGCTTACGGCATGTGTGAGTTTGTCAGCAATAAAAATCCGATTTTATCTAATGCCCCGGGACGCGATTTTTTCTTCTTGGATCCGAACGGCGATATTTATCCGTCAGTCGTGCATAATATTAAATTGGGGAATATTAAAGAGACGGCTAACTTTGAACAATTCTGGTGTTCAGATGAGATGGAGGAGAAGAGAAAATTAGTTGACTGGAAAAATATTCCGGTGTGGATGATTTGCACCGCGCGGTCGGCGATGCGGAAACACCCATTTCAAGTTTTGGGTTGGATAGTGAGGAGTAAATCGTTTGGAATTAAGTTGGATTCGCAATGAGTTTCTGTCATTGCGAGCCCCGCTTCGCGGGGCGAAGCAATCCATCGTAAATTTTTTAAAATCAACGCGACTGGATTGCTTCGTCGCGCGAGCTCCTCGCAATGACAGACAAAGTATGAAAATTATATTAGTAAACAAATTTTGGCACATGCGCGGCGGAGCGGACCGCGTGGTTTTTTTAACCAAAGATTTGTTGGAGAAAAACGGGCATCAAACACAGATTTTTGGCATGCGCCATCCGGAAAATATTATTGAAAATGAATACTTCGCGGATTATGTTGATTATGACAGCGCTAACAGCTTGCGGCAGAAGCTGAAAGCCGCCGGCAAGATGATTTATAATTTTGACGCTAAGAAAAAATTTGATAAGCTTGTTCGCGATTTTAAACCGGATTTAATTCACTTCCATAACATCTATCACCAACTCTCTTTTTCTTTGATTGATACCGCGCGAAAATATCAGATACCAACAGTGATGACTCTGCATGATTACAAACTAATCAGTCCGAACTATAATTTGTTTCATGACGGCAAGATTTGCGAACGGAGCGTTCGCGGCAAGTATTATCGCTGTCTGACGCACAATTGCCTGGGCGGATTTTGGCGCAGTTTGTTCGGCATGCTGGAGTCGTATTTTGTCGCGTGGCGCGGCGATAAAAAAACGATTGATTTATATATCGCGTCCAGCGAATTTTTGAAAGCGAAATTCATCGCTGACGGGTTTCCGGCCGAGAAACTTGTGTTTATTTCAAATGTTCTGCCAGCGGATCAATTTAAATTTAATGATGTTGAAGGCGAAGGAATTTTGTTTTCCGGCCGGCTGTCTGAAGAAAAGGGCTTGAAAAATTTATTGTCAGCGGCCAAACTTTTGCCAGATGTAAAATTCAAGATTGCCGGCGCCGGTCCGCTGGAATCAGAGTTGAAAGAGAGAGCTAAAAATGAAAAGCTGGGGAATGTTGAGTTTTTTGGTTATCAAAAATGGACCGAGTTAGAGCGGTTGATTGATAACGTCAAATTAGTTGTATTGCCCTCGCTTTGGTATGAAAACTGTCCTTTAAGCGCGATTGAGGCGGCTGGACGGGGGAGGGTGGTTTTAGCAAGCAATCGCGGAGGGTTTAAAGAGATTCTGCCGGATGACATGCTTTTTGACCCAGATGACACGCGAGCGATGGCGGATAAGATAAGACATTGGCTTGATATCGATGTTGAGAAAAGAAAGCAAGCAAGGCAGGAGCTGTTTAATCATGTGAGAAAAAATTACAACGTGGATTTGTATTGGTCAAAGTTGCTAAAAGCGTATGGAAAAGCGGCAGAAGAAAATAAATAGTTTGCGTTTTTTTATGGCAGGAGTGTTTTTTTTCCTGTCCTTTTTTTATTATTCTCAAGCCGAAGCCGCGCCATTTTTAGCCAACTATTATTTGGCGGAATTAAAAGAGGATTACGGTTTCATCAGCCAAATCAGCCGCTACGATTTATTAATTCTAACTCCGGACCAGATCAATCTTCATCCGACAACAATAAAACAAATCAGGCAGAAAAATTCGGACATAATTATTCTCGCTTATGTGCCGTCGCAGAGTTTCAACGCAAAATACTGGGACAAGCCATATTCACTTTTCAAGAATCTTAGGCCGATTGCCGACAGCTGGTGGTTGAAAGACCCGCAGGGGAAAATAATTTCGCATTGGCCGGATTTGGCGGATATAAACATGGATCCGACATGGTCGCGCCATCTGGTTGATTTCACGCAAAAATATATTGTGGATGATCTTAATGTTGACGGCATATTTTTCGATATGGTATCAGAGGGTATTTCATGGGTGAATGGCGGCGATGTTGATTTGAATGGCGACGGGCAAAAAGACAATTCAGCCTGGTTAAATCAAGAGTGGCTATCGCGCACTGAATATCTGCTGGACTACGCGCGCGCCAATTTAAAAACAAAATATATTGTAATCAACGGTTCCTCTAATCCGCTTTTGCAATCACCTGTTAATGGCCGAATGTTTGAAACTTTTCCTTTGCGTTGGGATAATAGCGGCGAGTGGGGGAAGATAATGCAGAATTGGAAAAAAAATAAACAAAGCAATAAACAGCCATTGTTGACGATTATAAATAGCAACACCAGAAACACTGGCAAAAATGATGATTACAAACAAGTTCGCTATGGTTTGACCAGCGCTTTGTTGGAAGACGGCTATTTTTCTTATGACTACGGCGACAAAGATCATGGCCAGCTTTGGTGGTATGATGAGTACGGCGTCAGTTTAGGCAAATCAATCAGTACCGCCAGTTCCAAAAATAAAAAAAGTGAATACGCGGCAGATGTCTGGCGCCGAGATTTTGAAAATGGTTTGGCAATAGTCAACAGCGCTGCTGGGAAAGAAGTTGTTGATTTAGGCGGAGAATACGAAAAAATTCACGGCACGCAAGATGTCGCTACAAACGACGGATCAATCGTCACGGAAATCACCGTGGATGGGTATGACGGCCGTGTTCTGTTAAAAACTTTCTCCAGCGTTGATGATGTGTTGTTCCGCAATGGTGATTTTTTGCGCTTTTTTGATAATAAGGGCAACCGCGTTCGTAACGGGTTTTTTGTGTTTGAAGACGGGTATAGAGGCGGGGATAAAATCGCCCATATTGATTTGGATGGCAATGGTAAGCGCGATTTACTTGTCGTCCATGGCAACAGAATCATGGCATGGCGCGATGATGGACAAATTTATATGCGGGTTTATCCGTATACCATTAATTACGCCGGAGAATTGCGTGTAGCCATCGGCGATTTGAATGGTGACGGGTTTAAAGAAGTTTATGTCGCGCCGTCAGACGGTTATCCGGCGCCGATTAAAATTTATACTCGCCATGGCCGCAAAATGAAACAAGATTGGTATCCGTTTGGAGAAAAATATTCCGGCGGTTACAGTTTAGCGGTAGCTAATACTGACGGGGGTAAAAAGTCAGAATTGCTGATCGGCGCAGGCAGTAGCGTTGAGCCAAGAGTGTATTTATATGATTATCAACTTTATCCTTTGGCAAATTGGCTGGTGTTTGAAAAGAGTTTCCGCGGCGGCGTGAATGTGGTCGGCGGAGATGTTAATGGTGATGGAAAAGATGAAGTGATTGCCGGCGCCGGCGAAGGCAAGAAGCCGATTATCAAAATTTTTAATTCTCTCGGCCAACAACTCGGTTCGGAATTTTCCGCTTATCAAACTTTCGCGACGCCCGGGATTGAAGTCCTAATCGCGGACGTTGATTTTGATGGAAAAGACGATATTGTGGGAATGAGCGGCGGGTTTTGATCATTTGTCATTGCGAGGAGGAGCTCGAGCGACGACGAAGCAATCTTATCGAGGTAATCCAAAAATTGTTGTGCTAACAATGAGATTGCTTCGTCAGCCCCGCCCTTCGCGAGGGGCGAGGCTTCCTCGCAATGACACAAAAAATTCGCTCGGTCACTATACACCGAACGGGTATTTTTTATCTCTCGTCTCTATTTATCTCCTGATCTTTCGTCTTTTACTCCGCTTCAGCCACTGCCATTTTAATTTTTTCCATCTTTTTTTCAACTATATTTTGATACAAACCGTCCGTCTTTCTCGCAATTTCTCCCCAATTATATCTTTGGTTGATTACGGTTTGATTCAGTTTTATCTGCTTTGCCATAACGCTCTTTCTTGTCCGCATAAGTTCGTTTAGCCGTATTTTTAGGGATTTTACATCGCCGCAAGTGAAAAGGAAGTTCTGATTGCTGATCAGTTCTCTGTGCTCAATGATGTCTGACAAAAGAACTGGCAGTCCGTAGCGCATCCCTTCCAACACATTTATTGGCAATCCCTCGCTGTCGGATGGATGGACCATCAGATAAGCGTGAGAATAGAGTTGCGATAAAGTTTCTCCTGATTGGAATCCGGTGAAAATGATGTCCGGGTTTTTCTGCGCTTTTGCTTTGAGCGCCTTCACGTATTTTCCGGTGTAATGGCCATCGCCGACTATTACCAGCTTTTTATTTGCCGGAATGGAGTTTTCCCAGCACAATTCATTATAGGCGTCAATCAAATAATGCGCGCCTTTGTGCGGGATTAGGCGGGAAATCATTAGAATATACTCTTGAGGTTTGAGTCCCAATTTTTTTATTTTATCGGCTTTTTTTGTCGGGCGGTATTCCGGCGCTCCGTTTGGTATATAAGTTGTTTGCGCGTCATACACGTCGCGGCAATATTGTTCAATCGTGCGGGAAACAGCGATTGTTTCATGAGCGAATTTGCACGCGGTCCATTCGGAAATTTTCAATATCAATCGCGCGCCAAACCCCCATTTTTCGTGTTTGCGGTCAATGGAGTGAAAAGTGGTAATCACTTTTATCCGCGGAGCGAACAAGCGCGGGATCCACGACACGAGCGAAGGACCAACACCATGATAGTGAATGACATCGTACTGATTTTTAATCGCGTCTAAAGTCGCGAGAAAAGAATGGGTAATTGCATCAAGGTGTTTGGTGCGGATGGTGGGCAGATGTTTAATTGTCACGCCGTTGATTTTTCCAGCCTTGTCATCGGTGTACCACTTGCGGCTGTAGGCAGTAACTTTGTTCCCAACCTTAACCAGACGTACTGACAGTTCGTGCACGTGCCTTTCTACGCCGCCGAATTTCGCCGGCATGCCCTTTTGTCCGATCATGGCAATACGCATATGATTAAATTTGGCTTATTTAGGCTTGTTTTTTAACAGATAATTATACCACATTTAGCATTGTTTGTCAAGGCTTGACAATTATTTTGGCTTTTGGTAACATATCCACACCGTAGACAGCAGGTTTCCGACATGGTCGGGATTAAATATTCCGCCTTTGCCCTTGTGGCCTCGGCGAGACAGGCCTGCCGAGGTACATTAAGGAGAAGCAAAATTCTCCAGAGGTCGAGTGTACAGTTTTTACGGTGTAAACCGTATTTTTTTATGGCAAAAACTAAACAGCAAAAAAAAGACACCGTCCAATCTTTGGTTGATGGCATTAAACAAGCGAAAGCGGTAGTCTTCGCGAATTTTCAGGGTCTCAAAGTTTCTGACTCCGAAGAATTGCGACGCAAATGCCGCTCGGAGAAAATTATTTTTCTCGCCAGCAAAAAGTCTTTGTTAAAAAAGGCTTTGACTGAAATTGGCTTGGATGTGGACGCGGAATCATTTCCCGGAGGCGTAGCCACAGTAATGGGTTTGGAAGATGATGTAGCGCCAGCCAGACTAATTCACAATTTCGCAAAAACTCACGAAGTCGTTAAGACTTTTGGTGGAATTTTGGAGGGCAAGTTCATTGATGCCGCGAAAGTTAAAGAACTGGCGGTTTTGCCGAGCAAACAAGAATTGTTGGCAAGATTGGTTGGCACGTTAAACGCGCCTATTTCCGGGTTCGTCAATGTGTTGGCCGGGAATATCCGCAACTTTGTGAGTGTTCTAAATAATATTAAAGAAGCTAAAATTTAATTTTATGACTGAAGAAAAAAAAGAGGTAATCGTTCCGGAGAAGTTTAAAACTCTCGTGGAACAGGTGGAAAAAATGTCCGTCTTGGACTTGGCCGAGTTAGTCAAGATTTTGGAGGAAAAATTCGGCGTGTCAGCCGCGGCTCCGGCTATGATGATGCCGCCGGTCGCGGCCGGTGGTGGCGCTGCGACGCCAGCCGAGGAGAAGAGCGACTTTAATGTGGAGTTGACTGAAGCCGGCGGCACCAAGATCGCGGTGATCAAGGCTGTTAAAGAAATTACCGGTTTAGGTTTGGCCGATGCCAAGGCATTGGTTGACGCCGCGCCAAAGGTGATTAAAGAAAAAGTCGCCAAGGCAGAGGCCGAGGAAATGAAGAAGAAGATTGAAGAGGCTGGCGGGAAAGTGACGCTAAAGTAAACAATAATAGCTTGTCATTCCCGCGAAAGCGGGAATCCAGTCGCCGTTCGATTTTTGGATCCCCGTTTGCACGGGGATGACAAAAACACCCTGATAACTCGGGGTGTTTTTGTGTTTAAGTGTTTTCTGTAATCGCTTCTCTCATCCTCGCCACCATCACAATCGCGAACAGCAAGACAGCCGCGCCGAGGAATTGCGTCGCGTTCATCAGCTTGCCGAAAATAAAATATTCCAGAATTACGGCTGATAGTGGCAAGCCAAGCTCACAAATAGTTGAAACGGAAGCTTTGGTGCGCTTAAGTCCGAAATAATATAACAACATCGCTATGCCGCCGGAACTGAATATGATAATTAGAAAATAAAACCACTGTGTTTGGGAGACCTGTGGAATGGCGGTTTGTCCGCCGGTTGTCAGCATGATTACAAGCATGATAAGAGACGTGATGCCGAAGCGCAGATAAGTTCCGATGCGAAAATTAGTTTCTCGCAAGGCGCGTTTGCTGAATACGGTTGACGCGCCCCAACAGATTGCGGCCAATAATCCGAACATGGCGGCGATAGAGGTTTTGTCGCCGGTGTTGAGGTTTGGCAATAGCGTCGGGAAAGCAACCGCGTAAGCGCCAAGCAAAGCCAACAGCGCGTAAGCGAAGAATTTTTTTGGCAGTCTTTCTTTCAAAATCAGCCACGCGAGAAATATCGCGAAAATCGGTTGAAGTTTTTGCAATAAAATTACCGCTGACAGACTTGCGAAGTTGACGTAAAACAATCCTTTTGTAATCGCGAGCGTCCCCAAGGCTCCGCCGAAAAGCGCGACGAGAAAAAAATAACCATAACTGCTTGGTTTTATTTCTTTCAGTTTTTTCCACTCGTAAATTAAAAACGGGAACATGAATAAGAACGCCAGACTATGCTCAATAAAAACCACTGTCGCTACCGGCAGGGAATAAAGCGCCGGACGCAACACCACGCCATCAATGCCCCAGAGGATTGAGGCGATGATGATGAAGAGAGGGAATAGGGTGTGCATATTAAAAATTAAATTTATATATCTTATTGCTATCTAAAATATAGATTGTTTTTTTGGTTTCATCCACGATCATTCCCGTCGGATTCTGCCATTCAACCGCCGTGTATTGGCCAACCAGTTTGCCGGTTTTGTCTAAAATCACCACTCGTTTATTTGTTGGTTCAAGAAGGTAGATATTAGCCAAATTATTATAAGTCCAGATCGCCAGCGGTTTATCTAATTTTGGTTCCAGTCCGCTGATGGCAAATTCTTCTTTTTTTCCAGCGACTAATTTTAGAATCTCGCCATTTTGTTTCAAGACAAACATGTCGCCATCAATCGCCAAAGATACGGCATCTTTAAGATCAACGCCCTCATCTTTAAGCCACGCCACTCCTTTGTCAAATCCGGTTTGCGTTTGGCTGTGTTTGAATATTTCTCCATTGGCCCGGTCTAGAGTGTATACTTTCCGATTATAGACGAAGGTATCAATTATTTTAACATTATCAACCGGGTAGGAAATATCTTTTGCCGATAATAGAGTGGTCTCTTTATTGTATACTGCCGCGCCGCTATCTCCGGCGATAAAGACAATCATATCCTGTTCTTTGGGTGTGGAGGCGGCGTGAAGCTGCAGATTATTGCCATAATTTTTGCCTTCCGTGATTTTTTCTGCCAAGTTATATTGGTAATAATTATTATCTTCCGGTCCATACGCGAATAACGAGTCGCCCAAAAGCGCCAAGCGTTGGGTTTGGGCGGTAGGATTGGCGCTCGTAATATCAAGCAATATCTCGGGATGAACCGTGTAAAGTTTTTGTATTTTCATCAATGACGCGGCAATTTGTTCGTTGAGTCCAGTTATTTCCTCTTTTTGTTTTTTATTGCTTTCCGGAAGATTGGAAATCGCCTGTTTGGCTTCCTGAAACAGACTTAACGCCCTAGTTTCATCGCCGTAAACCAAACTGGCTTCAGCCGCGTTTTTTTTGTCTATCACGGCTTGGATTTGATTTTTGTAAGCCTGCCGTCTGGCTTCTAAATTTTCTTTGATTTTATAAACGCTGATACTGCCGATGAATACTGTTGCCAAAACGATTGTCAGAATAAGAAGCGTTTTGCTCAATAGCGGCAGAGCGGCAAAGCTTTCTTTTTTAGTTTCGCGCCAGCGCCGGAACGTCTTTAGCACATCCGCGCGCTTATTATCTTTGTTGGAAATTATGAGAACAAGAGCAATGGTAATTTCCGCGGCATTGAAGACAATACTTTTGATCAAACGAAAGAGGCCGGTTAACCCAATCACAATCATCTTGCCGATAGTCACAAGCAGGGTGTTGAAGATAGAAGTCTGTGTTTCGTGCGGCCGCCAGTTGGTTTCCATTTTGCCTTTTTCTCTTCGTTCAACATCCTGTTTGGCTTTGGTTATCACTTTTTGTTTTTTGTCCGCCGAACGATTGGCGCGGAATTTATTCCAACGTTTTTTTAATCCACCCCAAAACGGCGCGGCGAGCATTTCTTCCGCGCTTTGTTCCTGGTTCGCGAGTTGGTTCAATGAACCGGTGGCGCTGTTCGCGCTTCTCGGGACACGACCGGTTTTTGGCATGTCGTATTTGCTGGCGAAATGGATCAATATACCGCCGAAAGAAGATTCCTGGCGCAGGTCAGATAATACTTTTTGAATGTGGCCGGCGGCTTGGCGGGTGTTCCGGCTTAGAAGAATTTTTTTAATACGGTCGGATTTAAAGAAATCAGCCACGCGCGGAGTGGCAATATAGAAATAATCGCCGTAGTTGATGGTTCCTTGCATTACCGAGGAAAAAAGCGTATCACCGCGGACTTGATTTTGTTCCGCTAAGACGTCCATGTCAGCCAATTCAGCCAATTCTTGATTTTTGTAAAACAGAGTCACTTCCGGCTGGCCATGATAAGCAAACGATATCTCATGTCCGCGTAACACGCCGACCATACAGTGGAGAAGAGAATTTTTGTATTGAAGAATGTGGTGGCCGCGTCGATTGACATATTCCAAAACAGTTTCAAACGGGTCTTTGTCGGTTTGGTTGTCGGTTTCATAATATCCTGATTCCAAATCATCAATCATTTTTTGCAAATGTTCAATCTGTTCAATCGGACCATTGTTGACTTCAGCGACAGCAAAAAAATATCCTTTTTTAAATTCTTCGGGCGTGCCGGGTTCAGTGATATGCAGAAGGACATGCGACCGGTCTTGGTTTTGTCCTTCAGCGAAAAATTCATGGATTTCCAGAATGTCGGGCATAGATTTTTTGACTTTTAAGCTCGGTATTATTATACTATATATAGTTTTATTTTAGAAGAAGCTTGCAAGGCTTGTGAAGCTTGCAAGGCTTACAATTTGGTTCGCGGCTTTGTCAGCCTTGTAGGCCTCGTAAGCTTTTTAAGCCTTTTATTTATGCTTGAACAACTTTTCGGTTCAAAGACTCGGTTTAGAATTTTGCGCACTTTTTTCGCTCATCCGGAGCGATCTTTTTTCGTGCGTGAGCTGTCCCGCGCGATTAATATCCAGCTTAATGCCGTACGGCGCGAACTTGAATTGTTGGTAAATATCGGTTTGGTGAAAGAGGGGGACCCCAGCAGTAGAGACTCCGTCTCACTGCGGGGCAAAGACTATGGTCAAGGAGTTAGTTTGCGTAAGTACTATGCTTTGGATTTGCAGTCGTTAATTTATCCGGAAGTTCAGGCCTTAATCACTAAATTGCAGATTTTAGGCCAGCAGGAAATGATTAAAGAAATTAAAGAAAAAGGCGGTGAAATTAAATTGCTTTTGCTTAGCGGCCAATTTACCAATGACCGCGAAGCTCCCAGCGATCTTTTGGCAGTCGGCAAGTTGAAAGAAAAAACAATCGTTAATATTATTTCCAAGCACGAGAAAGATTTGGGATTTGAAGTCCGTTTTACCATGATGACCGAAGCGGAATTCAAAGAACGCCGGCAAATGATGGATAAATTCATCTTCGCGCTGTTTGAAGCGAATAACGCGAAGGTGATTAACGAGTTGAAGGTCTAATTTCTAATGTCTAATGACAAATAAAATGTCAAATGAACAAAATTCTAAATACAATCTTGAGGAAAGAACAGCTAAATTTGGCGAAGATATTATTGTTTTTGTCAGAGAGGTTGGTGGTGATGGCAAAGATTACATCGTGGAGGCGATTTTAAAACAACTAGTGCGTTCCGGCACCTCTGTTGGTGCTAATTACTGCGAAGCGGATTGCGCTGAAACTAAAAAAGATTTTGAGCACAAGATTGGTATCTGCAACAAGGAAGCTAAAGAAACAAAACATTGGCTACGGATGGTAGCAAAGGCAAGAATTAATCAAGCTGAAAGCGCTAGAAAATTATGGAAGGAAGCACATGAATTAAATCTGATTTTCACGTCTATTATTAGAAAATCAAAAGAAAATAGCGTTAACGAAAAAATTGAAAATTTTAAGAAAAACAATGCCGAAAAGAAAAGTTAGTCATTTGGCATTTTATTAGACATTGGAAATTGGGTATTTGTCATTTATTATGTATCTTCTTTTTGATCTCTCCACCAAAGATCAGATACATCTCGCTCTCTTTGATGAGAATAGTGTTGAACACAAAAATTACCCTGGAAGAAACAGAGAGCTGTTGGGTTGTATACATAATTTATCCAAAATTAAAAATTTAAAATTTAAAATTAGAAATTTGGCCGGCATTATGGTCGTTACGGGAATTGGCGGGTTCACCAGCACCCGCGTGGCTTGCGTTGTCGCCAATACTTTCGCTTATGTTTTAAAGATTCCGCTTTTGGCCATTACTATGGCTCAAGCTTCCGACCCGCAAAAATTGATTCCAAAATTATTAAAACAAAAGTCCGGCAATTACATCTCCGCGACTTATTCCGGCGAGGCGAATATTGGGAGGAAAAAGGTATGAATAACAAAGCGCTAATTCAAAAATTTAGAAAAATGCCGTGGGAGCCATGGCTAAAGAGGCGGTTTCCGGTGTTGGTGGCGTATTTGATGATTACAAATGCTTCAAGACAGGCTTTTGCCAAACAAAAAATCAAAGGCGAGTGGCCGATTGTTTTATTTGAAAGGGGTATGTGGTATAGCACTGCGGAGATGTTTGATCTGGCCGGTAAAGAAGCTGGGAAGTATGTAAAAAAATTAGGGACGGCTTTTTTAGTTAAAACCTGTCTTCATGGTTATCGCGAAGCGACGCGCGAAATAGCGAAAATGTTAAAAGATAAAAAAACTCCAGCTCTGGAACAATACAAAAAAATTGTTTCTCTGTTAGATCCAATCAATGTGAGTGTCTGGACCGCGCATGCCGCCGAAGTCTATTTTAATGACAAACTAAAGAGGCGATTGACCAAATACATAGCTGTTGATAAGTTGGATAAGTATATTGGAGATGTTGGTTTCCCCAAACGTAAAAACGCTCATGCCTTGATGGTTGATGACGTTTTAGAAGGATTTGGAGTTGAAAAACTATACGCGAAATATACATGGCTTAAAAGCCGCATTGACGCAGGTTATGACGTCGGTTATACCTTGGCGGAAATGAAAGATTTGCGACAGTCTATTTTAGACAGCCCGCCCACGGCTCACGTTTATCCAGACGTGCCGCGCGAATTAAGAAGTTTGGTTAAAGAATTTCAGGATATTGTCTATTTACGCACCCTGCGCACCGATTCTTTGTTTGAAATTAATTTTCTCGCTAAACCGATTTTTGCTAAATTGGAAAAAGAATTGGGTATTGATTCAGTAAAAAATTATCTACCGGAAGACTTTATTCTTGGCAGGCTGAACCGTTTTGACAACGATGACTTCGCGGTTTTGAAATTTTACGACGATATTATCGTTACCAAAGAAAAGATCACTGGAATACAGACTATCGCCGGTCAAGAGATTAAAGGCGTTGTCGCTTGGAAAGGCAAAGCCGTTGGCAGAGTAGTAAAAGTATTATGTCCGGTCGAGGCTAACAAGGTGAAACAAGGCGATATATTGGTAACTAACATGACAATTCCGGCCTATCTTTTGGCAATGCAAAAAGCCGCGGCGTTTGTTACTGACGAAGGCGGGATCACTTGCCACGCCGCCATTTTGGCGCGCGAAATGAAAAAGCCGTGTATTACAGGCACCAAAATCGCGACGCGAGTTTTGCAAGATGGAGATATTGTGGAGGTGGATGCCAACATTGGAACAGTAAAGAAAATCTAATTTAATCTGTTGTGTGGTATAGTTAATTTGTGTAAAAGGCAATCAATGAGCTTAAATTTATGTTAAAAAATTTACATTATAATTTAATAATCCGTCCGGAGCCGGAGGGCGGTTTTACGGTGCTGGTGCCAGCTTTGCCAGGCTGTGTTACTTATGGCAAGAGCTTGGATGAAGCGAGAAAAATGGCTGGGGACGCTATCAGCGCATATTTGCAAAGCGTCAAAAAGCACGGGGGAGATTTTTAGCTCGGCCACTCTTCAAAAGTGGCTTTTACCTTGTGACTGCTATCTTCCAGAGTGGAGAAATCGATTCTAAAACCTTTAGCATTTTTTACTTCTCCTCTTTCCAGCATGCTTTTTCCTGTTTTTTTAGTGATTAAAGCGTCTATCTGCGGCGCATTGGCGTTTATTATCGCAACGATTCTTTGCCCAGGCTTTAGTAGTTTGTTGAGCATTGGTAATTTTTTTTTGGTTTGTTCAATACCATCTTCCATCCTTTCAGCTACCGCTTGGGGGGTTTCTGAATCACCAGATAGTTTACCTCGTTCTCCCATAGCATACCAAATCGCCATGCGTGCGTCTTCCACACCATTTGGAATATTGTACTTTTTTCTTTGACTAGAATCGCGTTGAACCGCAGAGTCAGCTTCTGATATTTTTGGCATTCTTATTTTTGGGAATCTTCTGCTGGCGACTATGTCGCCGCTGGTATTTATTTCCGTTTCAAGCGGTTTTCCTGCTTTGTCCGTTCTGATAAGAGTAAAAAATTTAAATCCAGCTTCTGCTAATTTTTGTCCAATAAGCTGGTTGCATGTTTTTGTCCTGGGGGTATCACTATCTAGCAATTGGATGATGTCATTTTGTGGATCAAGTTCACTGATTATTCTGTCGGCCGCTTCCAAGATTTCTCTTTCTCCTTTTTCGGTCAAACCGCGGTCTTTTTTTGTTTTATCTTTTTCCGTTTCACCGTGTCGCAGTACATAAGCCGTTAGGGTCGGTCTTTCGGCGCGATTTTTTTCTTTTGATGAGTCAGGCTGGCTTTCAATTCCCCTCAGTATTGTGTCTGACATATTTACAATTAGTAAAAAATCAAGTATATTCATTATAGCAGAACATCATTTTATATACAATTCGTGTGAATTTAGAAATTACACTGTTAAAATTAAAAAAGTTGTTAAATAACTGGAATTTAGGGGGTGCAGATTGGTTTTTGGTTCTGCATTACGCGGATAAGCTGAATGGGTATGATATCAAATATGAAAGAGACGAGCATCTTCACATAATGATACCGACTGATTTGGTCCCGTGGCGCGTGGATAAAGATTATAAAGAAGGCGAAGTCAGCATACCTGCAAACACCAAACAAGCTGTTGATTTTCAGAAGTTTATTAAAGAAACCGGTTGGGATTTTCATGTTTTAGCGGTGAACAGAAAATTATTTGATAAATTAAAAAATAAACACGTCGTCGAGCGCGATATCCACAGGGAAGAGATTCCGGTAATAACCATGGAAGGGAACTTTGTTTATTGGCGCTACTCGGTCCCAATGTGGAGCAAACAACTATCCAGAGATTCGGTTTTGAGGAGGTTCGCATGGATGGATGCTCTTTTGGAAAAGGCCAGAGAAAAAGGAGATGGAAAAATAGTAAAAATGGCTGAAGATTTAATAAACAGATTTAAGCCAACGGTTGACAGCTCGAAAGATGTCAGTCGTCGCATGAGAGATTTTGAGAGAAGCGATAAGTTGTTCGGAATTTCTGCTTTTAAAGGTAAGGCGGTCGGTGTTGTTTTTAAAGTAGAAAATTCCGACCGACCACCTAAAGTGGAAAAGAACAAAATATTGGTCGCCAAACTAATTAGTCCAAAATTGCTACCACACATATTAGTTTCTCGGGCAGTAGTCACTGATGAGGGCGGTTTGGCATCCCACGCGGCAATTGTGTCTCGGGAGCTAAAGAAGATTTGTATTGTTGGAACAAAGATAGCAACAAAAGTTTTGAAAGATGGGGATATGGTGTGGGTGGATGCGAACAATGGGTTTGTGCAAAAAATATTTAGTTTTCGCCCGTCTCCAATTTTGTCACTCCCGTGGCGATATTACATCTCTCGCAATGTGCCGTTATGGCATGATTCTCTGCAAATCAGTCTTGGCAAAGAAGGATGCGAGAGATATGGTCTGCCGTGCATTTTGCATTTGCGCACGCATCGCCATGGCGAGGAGGCTGATTTTTATTATTTGTCCGGCGGCAAGTATGGCCGGGACAGATTTTCCGCGGCGCTGGCGAAAAAATTATCGCGGCCGGATTTTATAAAATTCATCAAAAAACAATTTAAGAAAGATTGCGCGAAATTATTGCGCTTGGCCAGATCGCTCAAGTCCGACTCACAGCCGGCGCTTTCTAATTTCTTCCATTTTTATGGATTATCCGAAGCAATGCTTGATATCACTTCTCTTGGCAGTAAACTTTTGACCGATAAGGTTTGGGAATTATTGGCGGACAATCGTGATCGGCAAAGTATTGCGGCCTATTACACGCGCCCAGCTGGTTTGGCGCCGATGCAGAAATTGGAGCGCGAGCTGGGCAAATTATGTTGTAAAAAGATTGATATTAAAAAAGAAGCCGAGCGTTTGCGTAAAAGATATTCGTGGATTCCGGTTAATTTTGTCGGCGAGCCGTGGGGCGCGGAGGAATTTGAAAAGAAAATCATTGAACACGAAATTAGTTCAAGGCCAAAATTAAAAAAACCTGGAGCAAAAATATCCAAAGAAGCGGAGTATTATTTAAGAATGTTAAGCGACATCGCGTATTTTAACGAATTTCGTAAAGCCGCCTTCTCTCGCGCTTGTTTAATTATCCGTCCGAAACTTGACGCGCTCGCGCGCGAGCATGGTTTGTTGAGCTGGCGAGATTTTAATTACCTGACACACGACGAGATTTTGGATCTTGCGAAAAATAAAGATGGTTACCAGAAAAAATTGATTGAGCGTCGAAGCGGTATCTGTTTCATCGCTAATAAGACAGTGTCAAAGTATTTTGTCTCTGAAGATTTGGATTTTATCAGAAAATTTGAGAGGAAGTTTAAACCGAAATCAGGCGGCGTTAAAGAGATCCACGGTACTCCGGCGCATGGCGGCAAAGCCGCGGGAGTCGCGAAAATAATAAACGGTCCGGTTGATTTTGACAAATTCAGGCAAGGCGATATTTTAATCGCTAAAATGACTTCGGTTGATTTTATTCCAATCATGAAAAGAGCCGGCGCGTTTGTCACGGACGAAGGCGGATTGGCATGCCACGCCGCGATTATCTCCCGCGAATATGACAAACCTTGTGTTGTTGGTACTGGATTGGCGACGGTTGTGTTTAGAGATGGTGACATCGTGGAAGTGGATGCTAATGCGGGAGTTGTTAGGAAGGTTTAGTTGAAAAAAAATTTCTTTCACAGGAAATTTTTTTAAAGTTTTTTTACCGCGCTGGTTGCAGTTGCCCCACTTGCCTTTCAAGCATTTGCACTCGCTGGCGCAATTCCAAAATATCACTCGCATGCGCGTCTGAATCTTCTTTTGTCCGTTTTTCCAATTGATCCAAACGACGGTTGATATCAATTAATTCTATACGTATTGAGCGCAATTCTGATTCAAGATTGTCAAACCTTCCATTTACTTCTTCCTTAAATTCGTTGAATTCGTCTTTGGTTACTGCGTTGTCTTTGATAAAATTAACCGTCTCAAACGTTGAATTGACGGTCTCCAGTATCTCTTGTAAAGTTTTGTTATCCTCCATATTATTTTTGTTTAGAGTGATGATATTATAACACAGTTGAGTTGGCTGTCAAATTAAAAATGCAGGCGCCCGATCGGATGATCGGGCGGAGGAAGGAGCGAACTAAAGTTTGGTGATGCTGATGTGGCCGCCGTGGTCGACATCAACCCTGTAGACTGTCGCCGGAAGGATTTTGCTCTGGATGCCCAAAGCGCTTAGCAGGGCGCGCAAGAATGATTTGCTTGCGCAGACCACGGTGTTGTGCGGCAGGGTGTTGCGGACGTAGATTAGGACAGAGTCTTTGATTTCTATGGCATCGGTTACGATTGTTGCCAGCACCCTTGTGCCGTCCGCGAACACGCAATCTATATTTTTTCCTCTCCTTTTGTGGG
>MFQN01000014.1 GCA_001783065.1 Candidatus Magasanikbacteria bacterium RIFCSPLOWO2_12_FULL_43_12 | reverse complement strand
CGCTCAACAAGAAAATCCCGAACGGATTCGGGATTTTCTCAAAAAGATTGGTTCGAACTTCCGCATTGCCGACCGCACGCTGGCATGCGATTTCAAAAATGCCTTTCAAATTGCGGAAAAATACCATGCCGAGGCGCTTTGCGCCGAGGCAATATCTTACAATTTCACAAAAAGTGAAAATTGGCGGAAGAGGTGAGATTCGAACTCACGATGGACTTTCATCCACGACAGTTTTCAAGACTGTTCCCTTAAACCACTCGGGCACTCTTCCGTAATTTTACTTCTCCAAAATACCCCAAAATGATATCATAAATAGGTAAAATTGTCCACTCTAAAACAAAACCCGCATTTTGGCGGGGTTAGGAACGATATAAACAAACAATCTGCCATTGAACACTAAACTTAAAAGTACTCGGTATTTTATCCAAAAATGCTGATTTTTAATTTCATACAAAAAATAATTGCTATAAATTAGATTTCGTACTCCTTTGTTCTCCTCAACACCTTCTTATTCTTCGCCTGCATCCGCTTGCCTTTTTCACCTAATTCAACTTTGATATGATCTTTCACCTTATCAATCGCTTTATACAAATTAACCGCGTTTTTACGAACCCGCACGATTTTTTTGGGCGTGTGAGCGTTGACTTCAGCATAAAATATCTTGCCTTTCTGGTGATGGTGCGATTCCATGCCAATGTCAATGTCGGCTTGGGTGATATTGCTAAAATACTTTGTTAATCCCCCCATTTTCTCCTCCACATATTGACGGATTGCGTCCGTCAAATCGATGTTCGTCGCTTTGATGTTGATTATCATAATAAAAAAATGTTATCATTAATATAGTATAAGTATAACACAGATGTTTTTAAACAACAATATGAAAAAATTTTTATTTTTTTCTCTAACTTTTTTGTTGATAACAGCCGGCAACGCTTTGGCGTTAGAGTTGCCGCCGCCAGCCGCGGCCAAATGCGAACTTGACGCTATCGCGGAGTATAATCAAGGTGAAAGTGACACATTAAGCTACTGGCAAAAAGTAAAACAGTGCTATTTAGATAACGACGCGGAAGAATTTTTGTCGGATTTTTATAAACTTTTTGACCCGGCAAGCGAACAGTGGCAAACCAGCGCTAAAAATATTGATTGCGCCAGAGATCCGAGTTTTTGCCCGCAACAAGCTGACGAGGTAGCCGCCTGTTTGGAAGCGCTAAATAAAGAGTATATGGAGAAACGAGGCGAGATGAAACATGGGGAATATTTTACACGTTACAAAAATTGTTATGTTGACAACGTGGCGACGGACAAACTGCCGAACGCCTTTCGCAATTTAACTGGCAAAGAAAATTTTTCTATTCTTGATTGTCAAGCAGAAGCGACGTGGTTGTATACCGGCGATGAATACATCGCGAAACTTTCTGAATGTTATCAAAAAAATTCTCTCAACTGGATTTGGGATATGCCGGCGCTTAAACAAACATTGATTGACCAATTCAAAGACTACACACAATTATACTCTGAAAAATCACTTCAACTATGGCAATGTATCGGTGGAACAGACAAAACATATAATTACGACGAGATATCCGCTGAAACCGAAAAAGCTCTGGCTAAATGTTTTTCCGATGCCGGATATTTAAACATCGCCGACGTTCACAGCAAATCAGCGGTGGCGATTGATTGCGCCCAAGAAACGATTAAAACTGTTGAGATAAACGGCGTTAAAGATATTTTTGGATTAATAAAACAAAAAACACCAAAACAGGAAGCTTATCTCAAACAATGTATTATTAAAAAAACATCTCCAATCGTCGCGGGAATAGCCGTTGTGAATGTGCCTTTTGCCGCTGGTTTACAAAATTTTTTACTCTATTTTCAATTTACTTTCACCCAATTCGGGCTGCTATTTGTCCGACGGAAAAAACAAGATTGGGGCAGAGTTTACAACTCCTTAAATAACCAACCGCTGGACCTAAGCACGGTGCGTCTTTACAACAAAGACAAAGTGGTAGTCAGAACAATGGTAACGGGAAGAGACGGTAATTATCTTTTTTTGCCAACTGCGGGAGAATATCAATTAGACGTCCTCAAGTCTGACTACGATTTTCCTTCCGACTTCAAAAAAATCCGGCCGGATAAAGATGATTATTTAGGCGGACAAATCAAAATCCAACGTGCTAATGAAATTATTGACAAAGATGTGCCGATGGATCCAAATCTAACACTGCCGTCAATTAAAAAATTCTACTGGAAAAAATATAAAAGGCGCGCGTGCGTACTGATAGCATTTGGCGCTCCACTTGCATCCTTAATTTTCCTATTGTTAGTTCAAATCTGGTGGACATATTTACTTGTTGGCTGGAACATAATCACGTTGTGCTTATTCTGGCGTCTAAACCACAAAATTAAGACGACAAAATTCGGCGTGGTTTATGATGAAAAAACAAAAAAACCATTATCGGGCGTTTTTGTCAGTTTATTTGAAAAAAAATTCAACAAATTATTATCATATTACGTTACCGATATGTTCGGTCGGTACTTTTTTCCGGCTGAACCGGGCGAATATAGCGTTGTTTTAAATCGCAAAGGATACCAAAAAAAAGAAATCCTGGCGCAAGTAGCGCCAAGACATAATATTAAAATAGACGTTGTTCTTGTCAAACAAAATTAAACTGCCTTCACTCCACCACTTCTACCTCCTGTTCCAATTCTACCCCAAACTTATTATACACTTTTTCTTTAACAATTTCAACCAGCTTTAAAACATCTGACTGTGTTGCTTTGTCAACATTGACCACAAAATTGCAGTGACTGGCATCAACTTTGGCTCCGCCAACAGTTAAACCGCCAATGCCCGCTTGTTCCACCAGCCAACCGGCCGGCACAGTGCCGCGTTCTAAAAAAATCGGAGGTAAATCTTCTTTTTTACCAGGCCATTTATCCAGCTTAATATTTTTAAAAAAACAACCCGCGGAAGGAAACGGCGGGAATTTTCCTTGCCGAGCTTGCAAATTTTTTTGCACTTTTGCCATTATTTCCTGTTTATTTCCAACCGGAAATTTAAACCAAACGCTCAATATAACAGCGCCATCTTTTTTCAATCCGCTGGAACGGTAACCAAAATTACACTCTTCTTTTGATAAAATTATTACCTCCCCATTGCGCCACACTTCAACTCGATCAACATTTGATGCAATATCAGAACCAAACGCGCCGGCGTTTCCGCGCGCCGCCCCGCCAATCGTGCCCGGCACGCCAGCTGACCATTCCATTCCGGACAAGCCATGCTCCATGGTAATGTTAAGGATTTTAGCTAACGGAACACCAGCATCGGCTTCTACCACATTTTTTGTAACTTGTAACTTGTAACTTGTAACTTTTATTATCACACCATCAAAATTATCATCAGAAAATAACAGGTTAGATCCGCCGCCTAAAATAAAATAATTAATTCCTTCGGCGGATAAAAAATTAAGCAAACCGATCGTTTGTTCTCTGTCTTCAACAATAACTAAAAACCGCGCCTGTCCGCCGATTTTAAAAGTCGTATGTTTGGCTAATGGCTCGTTTGGTTTTACTTTTCCAAATTGTTTGAGTTGTTGGTAGATTGCGTCCATAAGGCTTACGAGGCTTACTATGCTGACAATGCTTACGAGGCTTTGTGAGCGTTGTAAGCCTTGTCGGCCTTGTAAGATAGTCAAAAATCAATTATAATGCCTCCGCTATGATAGAGTTAAAAAAACGCTTAAAATCCTCACCAATCATCTATATCACCCGCGATATTGAACGCGCTTTGGGGTTAGATTTAAACACTCCCGGCTATTTTATTATCTCAAATTCCACTCCTTTTGGCAATTCTATCGCGAAAGGCAAAAAAAATGTTTTATTAATAAAAGAAAAAAAACAGCTTGATACACGGGAACTGCTTCAGCATCCGAAGGTAAAAAAAATGATCAACACAATTTGCGAGACCCACCTCCCCGCCCAGATGCGAATCTGGGCACCCCTCCTTGTTAAGGAGGGGGGTATCAAACCTCTCCCCTTACCAAGGGGAGATGCCCCGAGGGGCAGAGGGGTGGTCAACTTTGTCGTTTTCAAAACCACTCCGCAAATAGAAAAAATCTGCGCTGACAACGGTTGGAAGCTGTTAAACCCGCCGGCGGAACTGGCCAACGAAGTGGAAGAAAAAATATCGCAGATTAAATGGCTTGGTGAATTAAAAGAATACTTGCCGCCATATCAAATCAAAAAATGCAAAGACATCAAATTTACCGGAGAGAAATTCATTTTGCAATTCAATCGTTCGCATACAGGCAGTGGAACGGTTTTGATAGAAAACGAAAAAATATTAAAAAATATTAAAAAAATATTCCCCGAACGCGAGGCGAGAATCGCGCCGTATATTGTCGGCCCGCTTTTTACCAACAACAATGTCATTAGTAAAAATAAAATTTTGCTTGGCAATATCAGTTACCAAATCACCGGCTTGATGCCATTTACTGACAAACAATTCGCCACGATCGGCAATGACTGGGCCTTGCCGCATAAAATTTTATCCAAAAAACAACTCGCGCGATACAAAAAAATCGCCACTGCTGTCGGCTTGCGTTTGAAAAAAGCCGGCTGGAAAGGATTGTTCGGAATTGATGTGGTGGTGGAGGAGAAGACCGGACGGCTGTATCTTCTGGAAATAAACGCGCGACAGCCGGCGAGTACGACGTACGAAAGCCAGTTGCAAAATAAAACACAAAACACAATTAACAAAACACATTTGGCGACGTTTGAAGCGCATATAAAAGCTCTCTTAAATATTAATTTGAAAAATCAAAAACTGATCCAAATCACGGACGGGGCGCAAGTGGTGCAGAGAGTGACGAAAAATATTCCAGCCCTGCCAGAACCAAAATGCCGCAAAAAATCGCCATTTAACCTAATATTCTATGATAATGATAGTCCTGGCGCGGATTTATTGCGGATGCAAACCACAGACAGCGTAATGGCAAAACATAATGAGTTGAACGATATTGGGAAGAAAATGATTGATTTTATCGGTTGTGTCAGGGGCGGCAATGTTTGGGATTCAAGGCGGGCGGGGGTGATCATTATAAAAAATAATAGATTATTAGTAATTGAACGCAATAAGTACGGCCGACGCTACTTAATTCTGCCAGGAGGAAGCCATGAAAGAAAAGACAATAAACTCGTTAATACCGCCGTTAGAGAAGCGTTGGAAGAAACCGGCCTGCAAGTCAAATCTGACAAAATAAAAAAACCGCTCAAAATAATAAGTAACGGCAGGGACGAAACATATTTTTTTGTAAAAAGTTTTACCGGCAAATTATCCCTCGGCGGCCCGGAGAAAGGCTATAATTCAAAAGAAAATAGTTATAAATTAAAATGGATAGAGTTAAAAAAAATAGGGAAAGCAAATTTACTCCCGACAGAAATAAAAAACAAAATCCTAAGTCTTACGCCCTAATTCCTATGTCCGACGCCACACTCTCCACCCAAGCCATGCAAGTTATCAACAACTATCTTCACTTACCGTTTTCCAAAAAAAAAATATCCTGTCCTTATTTTAATAACAAACGCAGTCGTGTTCGCGGGGCGCTGGGAGTTTTGATTGGCAAAGGAACGCCGGAAGAAATTGTTAATGAAGCAACTCTGATTGCGTTACGGGAGAAAGTTGATTTAAAAAATTTAGACAATGAACAAACTAAAAAATTCTTGGTTGAACATAATTTAGGCGTTGACTGTTCCGGTTTGGTGTATCATGTTCTTAACGCGGAATTAAACGCGCGCAAACTTGGGCCGCTGCGCAAACACATCAAACGGCCATGGATACGAAGTCCGATTCGTAAATTAATCGCGTTATTTCGGCCGGCGGAAAATACCGGTGTTAATACTTTTTACAATGACATTAACAGCAAAGAAATAAGACTCTCTGAAATTCAGCCCGGTGATTTTATCATCATCATGAACACCGGAGCGAATTATAATTTGCATCACATCTTGTTGGTACACAAAGTCGCAAACACCTCCTCTCCTTACCAAGGAGAGGGTCTGCCGGCAGGCAGGGGTGAGGTGGTTCTCCGTTACACTCACTCCTTCCAATTCCCGGATGACGGACTTTACAATCACGGCGTCAGGCAAGAAGAAATAAAAATTATTGATTCAAATAAAAATCTTCTTGAGCAAAACTGGAACGAACCGCGAACGCGGGAATACGCGAAAACAGCGAGGGAGATTAAGATTAAGAGGTTGAAAGTATTATAAAACCAAAAACACCCTTAACAGGGTGTTTTTGGTTGGTGGCGCAGAAAGGTGCGCCAAGGAAGGAACGGAGTGAGCCGACAAAGAGCGGAATGTGACAGGCGAAGAAGCTTCTACGAGTCCACGACATCGCGTCTGGAATGAACCTGACTGACCGAAGATTGACGAAGCCAACCCCACAGAGAAGCAATTTTCTCCCTTGCCGCACAGACAACATCAACAGGATGATGAATTCGTCCGCATGCCTGTCTGCGGACTTCCTCCAAGTCTCTTTGTGCGGCTGCCATTTTCCCCACGAACAGAACCAGTTGATTCCGCTCGTCAGCGAGTCCAGACCCCTCCGGAAAAGAAAGATTGCGCAGGAGCAACAGTTTGGGACCGAACCATTCAGCACAGTAAACATTCTCGGTGTCCTTTCTCATGGCATTCTCCTATTGTGATTGCCTATTTTGACATTACCACAAACAAAATAAACACGCAACTTGCTTTCACGCCTCTTTTCTGCTAATATACTCGCAATAATATGCCTTTCCCAGACGCCTCCATCAACCTCCTCCGCACGGCCATTGCTTTTGGCCTGATTTCATGCCTAATCGCCTTCCTCTGGGCGCCATTTTTGACAAAAATTCTTTATAAATACAAAATCACCCGCCGAGCTGAATATGATCCAACAATGGCTATTTCTGAACGAAAAAGCAAGGCCGGTGTGCCAATTATGGGTGGACTGTTGGTAATCGTAACGATAGCGATTATCACCGGATTATTTAACTGGGAAAGAAAGTTTACCTGGATGCCGATTGGCGTAATGCTGTTGGCCGCGTTGTTAGGCGGGATTGACGACATTCTCCACATCTACGGCCACGAGCGGCGCAACCGAAAACTCACGCAAGTTTTAAAATTAATCCGCGTGCACAAATCAATTCCACAGCGAATCTGGCTGATATTAACTTTGCCTTGGTCAATTTTCAAACGCGCGTCATTATGGCTCGGTTCTCATCCGGGGAAAGGCATACACGTGCATGAAAAATTACTTTTGCAATTTGTTGCCGGCGCCATTACTGCTTGGTGGATATATTCCAAACTCGGCGAACACTGGCGACAGATTTTTATACCATTTGACGGTTACGCGAATATCGGCTGGTGGCTCATTCCGCTTATTATTTTTTTTGTCATGTTCACCGCCAACGCGGTCAATGTGGCAGATGGCATGGATGGCTTGGCTGGCGGTTCACTGATGATTACTTTTGCCGCGCTAACAGTTTTAAGCTGGCTTTCAGGCTACCAAGAAATTACTTTACTTAATGCCACAGCCACCGGCGCTTTGATAACTTACACTTATTTCAACGTCAAGCCGGCTCGGTTTCAAATGGGAGATGTTGGTTCGCTGGGGTTAGGCGCGTTATTGGCGATCAATACGATTATTATAAATAAAATGCTGTTACTGCCTTTCTTTGGTTTTATTTTTTTTCTGGAACTTGGCAGTGTGATTGTTCAGCTTTTCGGAAGGTATTTATTAGGCAAAAGAATTTTCAAAATGGCTCCATTGCATCATCATTTTGAAATGCGCGGTTGGAGCGAGGAGAAAACCGTGATGCGGTTTTGGATTATGCACGCGGCCGTTGTTTTGCTGGGGTTGTGGGTAGCGCTTTACTAATCGCTATCTCCTATCTCTTATCTCATATCTCCTATCTCAAACATTTCAGAGATAAGAGATATGAGATAAGAGATAAGAGATAATTATGTCATCATATTTGGTTTGGGATGAAAAAATCATCACCGACTTCTCCGACTCCAACATCAACTCTCTCTACAACCAGGGTTATTTGTTTACGCGCGTTGGCAAGGACGTAATGAATCAGACGCGGAGTGTTCGTGTTGATTTAAATAAATTCACATTGACGAGCGAAAACAGGAGAGTCCTGCGAAAGACCGAAGACATAAGACTTAAGACGTATGACTTGCCGATTGAAGATTATAATTGGAATATCGGTAAAATTGCGAAAGATTTTTATGAGACAAAATTTGGCGAGGGTACTTTTAGCGCCAATAAGGCAAGAGAACTACTAACCACTAAACATAATTTTAATATCTTGTTAAAATACCAGGATACTAAAATATTGGATATTGGATATTGCGTCTGTTACCAAAATAAAGAAATGCTGCATTACTCTTACCCTTTTTACATCCTACGTCCTACATCCTACACCCTCAATCCCAATACAGGCCTCGGCATGATGTTGAAAGCGATTATTTACGCAAAAAATAGCGGCAAAAAGTACATCTACCTCGGCTCGGCCCAACGTCCGACAGATACTTACAAATTACAGTTTGAAGGGTTGGAGTGGTTTGATGGGAAAGAGTGGAAGACAAACATTGATGAATTGAAGAGAATATTATGAGACACATTCACTTCATCGGCATCTGTGGGGTCGCGATGAGCGGGCTGGCTTTGGCATTTAAAAAAGCAGGCTGGCGGGTTACAGGGAGTGACGTTGGTATTTATCCGCCGATTTCTGATTATCTTAAAAAAAATAAAGTTGATTACTATACCGGCTGGCATCCTGATTTAATGTGTAAAAATGGCAAACCGGATTTAGTTGTGGTAGGTAATGTGGCAAGCTCCAATAACCCCGAGTGGCTCTACACGCAAGAACAAAAACTTGAATACAAATCTTATCCAGAACTAATCGCGGAATATATTGTCAGAAAAAATTCCATTGTTTGCGCCGGGACTTATGGGAAGACTAGTACTGCTGCGCTGTTGAGCTGGATATTGTATAAAGCAGGAATGGAACTGAGTTATATGTTTGGCGGATTGGCAATTGACGGGGATTTTCCGTCTGCTTTCTGTCATTGCGAGGAACGAGGAACGAGTGACGAAGCAATCCAGAATAACATCGATAGATTGCTTCGTCGTCTACTGACTCCTCGCAATGACAGTGGCGATTGGTCGGTGCTTGAAGGTGATGAATACAAAAGTTCGCGCTGGGATGACAGACCGAAATTCGCGCACTATTCCCCCACTCATCTGCTCTTAACCGCGGTGGAATGGGACCATGCGGATGTGTATCCGACGGAAGAGGCGTATTTTAGAGTGTTTGATGAGTTAGTAAAGTCTGTGCCTGAGACGGGGTTGGTTGTGGCAAACGAAAGTGTATCATGTAACATGAAACATGGAACATGGAACAAACCGACGATTAAGACATACGGAAAGTCGGAAAAATCCGATTATAAATATTCCGATGTTAAAACTACAAAAGACGGTGTGGAATTTGACATCTCGTATAATTCCTCCGTCCTACATCTTAAGTCCTACGTCTTCGGCGATTACATGGCCGAAAATATCTGCGGCGCGTTCGCGATGGCGTGTGAGATTGGTATTGATCCGGAAACGATTATTAAAGCCATTGGTGAATTTAAAGGATTAAAGAGAAGATTAGAAAAGAGATTTGAAGGCGAGATTACGATTTTTGACGATATCGCGCACTCGCCGGCGAAAGCAGAGTCAACATTAAATACATTAGCATCTGTCATTGCGAACCACAGCGAAGCAATCCGGTTGCTCAACGACACTGGATTGCGGAGCCTGTCCCGAGTGGAGACGAGGGATCGCGCGGCTCCTCCTCACAATGACAGGAGAATAATCGCCATCTTTGAGCCAAACACCGGCAACCGACAGCCGGAAGCGATACCAAGTTATGATAATAAATTCAACGCGGCTGATTTAGTCATAATTCCGGAATTAACCAGCATCAAACACGATCCAAAAAAATCCCCACCACTTGAGGGCGAGGACTTGATGAAGATAATCAGCCAAACGCATCCGAATGTTAAATATATTTCTGATGATGAAAAACTAGTTGACTTGATCAATAAAGAAGCAAAGGTGGGTGATGTTGTGGTTTTCCTTGGCAGTCACGGCTTTAGAGGAATGATAGAAGTGTTAGTGAGTAAGTTTATAAGTAAGTAAGTTTATAAGTATCGATTTTAAAGTCCAAAACTCGTCTATACTTACGCACTTACACACCTACGCACTTACACACTCACTTGCCTTCATCGACAATCTCCGCCGCCACTTCCTCGCCAATCGCGTTCACCAACAACGAAATCCCGCACATCTGGCACTCAATCACATTTCCCACCGCCAAATTTGGATAGCGGGACAAATCAACTTCATTTTTACATTCTGGACAGACGAGTTTCATAAGAATAATATTAGTGTTAAAAACAAAAATATGATACCATAAAAATAGATATTATGCAAACACAGTCTCACTGCATCACTTGATGACACCATCACCTCATCACCGAATCGCCGAATCGCCAAGTGATGATGTGATGTAGTGATCCAGTGATTAAGTGAAACATATGAAGACAATCCAAATGCCGTATGGCGAACTGGCCCGGGCGCTCGGGGTAAAAGATGTTTACCTCAAACGCGAGGATCAGCATAAATATGGCTCGCACAAAGGACGGTCAATACCGCTGATGATAAAAAAATACTTCAAAGAAGACGGCAAAACCGACTTCGTCATTTCTTCTTCTGGCAACGCGGCGTTAGCGGCTATTCACGCCGCGCAAGCGCATAACCGCAACAATCCGAGCAAAATCAAGCTCACGGTTTTTGTCGGCAAAAACATTGACCCAAAAAAATTAAAACTTCTTTTGCTGACAGTTGAAGACGCGAATATTAAAATTGAACAGGTGGAGAAGCCAAAACAATCCGCGTTCCAAATAGACAAAGATAGCGCCACAAAAATTCTGCGCCAATCAACCGACGACAACGCGCTTTTGGGCTATTTTGAATTGGCCGAAGAATTAGATAAAATCCCAAACCTTGCCGCGATTTTCGTCCCTACTTCTTCCGGCACGACCGCGCAAGGTTTGGCTGAAGCATTCTGGACCGACAATTATTTAAAACTAAAAAATCGTCCGCAAATTCATATTATCCAAACAAATACCTGTCATCCCATTGCCGAAGCATTCGTCTTGTCCTCCCCTTACGAAGGGGAGGTGTCCCCAAGGGGCGGAGAGGTGGTTCGCTCGCTCGCCTCTGCCATCGTAGACCGCGTCGCAATGCGGAAAGAAAAAGTGGTTGAAATAATAAAAACCAGCGGCGGGTCCGGGTGGATTATAGATGATAAACAAATTATGGAAGCAATGAATTTAGTCAAAGAAACCTGCAAACTCGCTATTTCCACCAACAGCGCGCTCTCTATCGCCGGCCTCAAAAAAGCCGCCCTCGCCGGCTGGCAGTGGAACGGGCCGGTGGTATGTTTGGTCACGGGAATGTAGCTACGCTCACAATATTCGCCCCATCTTTTTTATTACTCCTCTTCCCCCACTTCTTTCTATTCCCCCATCTTTCATAATACTGTTTTTCAACTTTAAAACCGGCCTGATTCAAAAGTTTCTTCAATTCCAAAGGAGAAAAAGCATGATAATATCTTTTAACCAACACTTTTCCAAGATCATTCTTCCATGGAATTTCATAGTTATTATTTCCGATGTCTTTATATTCTTTAGACTCAACTTTTTTCTCGCGCCAATTTCCTCTTAAGTTCCAATTTGTCATTATCAGTTGTCCTCCCCGCTTTAAAACTCTTTTCATCTCCCGCAACGCTTCCAACATCAAATCTCCGGATAAAAGATGATGGAAAGTATTAATACAAAAAATTTTATCAAATTCGTTTTTTTTGAAAGGCAATTTTGTCATCTCCGCTCTGACGAATTTTATTTTAGGAAATTTTTTACGCGCGATTTTTAGAGGTTCAATGCTTTGATCGGCACCCGTGTAATCCATTGACCTGTGGGCAAACACCTGATACAATCTCCCCCACCCGCAACCGAGGTCAAGAATCTTGTCGCCGTCGTCAAGATATTGTTCTGAAAAGCGCAACTCATCAAGCCGATACTGGCGTTTTAACAAAAACTCATCAGCGATAATGTTGTAAGCGAGGCGATTTTGTTTTATTAAATCTTTTGGGTTCATATGAGTGATATAAACGAAAAAATAATTTTGGAAATTATATCTAGAAAGCCTCTACTCAAGGCCGAGTTTGATAACGCGCGGAGAATAGCCTGCAATAAGTTGAAAATCAACCAGCCACCCAATCACCGGTTATTATCAGCTTATCAGAATTTAATAAAAAAGAAAAGAATCAAATCAAATAAACCGCTGGAAAAATTAATGCGCAAGGCTGATATCCGCACCCTTTCCGGCGTGGCAATCGTTACTTCACTTACCAAGCCATTCCCTTGCCCTGGTAAATGCGTGTATTGTCCGTCTGAAGCCAAAATGCCAAAAAGCTATCTGCGGAACGAACCTGCGGCTGCCCGCGCCTTTGGCCTAAACTTTGACCCGTACGAACAAATGCGTCGGCGGATTGAAATGCTGGAACAAAACGGCCATCCAACGGATAAGATTGAATTTATTGTCAAGGGTGGAAGTTGGAATGCTTATTCGTTGGCGTACCAGTATTGGTTTGTGTTGGAATCATTTAAAGCTTGTAATAAAATGAAAAATAAGAAACAAGACACAAGATACAAACAATATTCAATATCTAATATTCAATATCTAAAAAACACGCTTGAGAATGAGCAGGAACGCAATGAAACAACACGACACAGAATAATCGGCTTAACATTGGAAACTCGTCCCGATCTCATCACACCTAAAACCATCTATCACATGCGCCAAATGGGTTGTACAAGAGTTGAATTGGGTTTGCAGGCGCCGGATGATAAAATTTTAAAACTAACCAAACGCGGACACACGGTTCAACAATTTAAAGACGCGATGTATTTATTGCGGCAGGCAGGATTTAAAGTTGACCTGCACTTTATGCCGAATTTGCCCGGAACAACTCCCAACCATGATGTGGAAATGTACAAACAAATTTTTTCTGACCCGGGATTAAAGCCAGATATGGTTAAAATTTATCCATGTTCTGTTGTTAAAAGCGCGGAATTATATAATTGGTACAAAAAAGGCAAGTATAAACCGTATTCGGACAAAAAACTGTTAGAAGCATTAATCCAAATGAAGGTTGCAACGCCGCGCTATTGTCGTATCTCTCGCTTGATTCGCGACATACCAGCCACAGACATTCAAGCTGGAAACAAAGAAACTAATCTACGGCAGGTCTTGCAAGCGGAGATGGCGAAGCGCGGATTGAAGTGCGAATGTTTGCGCTGTCGAGAAGTTGGGCACATCACTACATCACCACATCACTACATCACCACATCACCGAAATTGTTTGTGGAGAAATACGAGACCACGGGCGGAATGGAATACTTTTTAAGTTATGAAGATAAAAAACGCCAGGTAGTTTTTGCGTTTTGCCGTCTGCGTTTGTCTGTCATTGCGAGCCACAGCGAAGCAATCCAGTCGTCAACAGTCAACGAAAGTGGATTGCTTCGTCGTCTGCGGACTCCTCGCAATGACAGTACGTACTCTCTGATTCCGAAAATCGCAAACTTGGCCTTCATCCGCGAACTCCACACCTATGGCCAACTGGTAGCATTAAAACATAAAAACATTAAAACATTAAAACATGGAGAAATCCAGCACACTGGTCTGGGGAAAAAACTGGTTCAAGAAGCGGAAAAGATCGCGAAGAAAAATAAATTTAAAAAACTCGCGGTGATTGCCGGAGTTGGGGTCAGAAGTTACTACAGAAAGTTGGGATATAGAAAAGAAGGGACGTATATGTTAAAAATCATTAATTAACTCGCCCTTCGTCACACCCTTGACAAATCCTTATTTTTTAGTATAATAACACACTGTTCTTTTCAACTCAATTGTGGCATTTAGATACAAGATTTGTGTCTTAAGTGCCATAATTGAATTGGCCAACCATAAGGAGGATACATATGGGGCACAAGAATATCCGTATCAAGTTCGAGGTGGACGACCGCCGATATCAGGCCGTCGGGTTTCTCCGCAAGAGTGATGGCGACTACGTCTTCGGCACTAAAATGCTCCGCCGCACTGCCACTAAGAATGGCGGAGCCATTGGAAAAGAGGACGAAACATTCTTAAAGAGACGCTTCAACAAACTCCCCAATGAGCTACGCAGATACTGGCTCGTCACCAGCTTTCGCAACCCCAACCACCCACGCAAGATCTCGTGTTTCCACTGGAGCGACTATCATCGAAACTGGTCCCAGGGCTGGTACCACATTGGTGGTTGGTGGCGTGACTACTGTCTGGTGCTCCGCCGCTGCCCGTAAGCGGACACTTTGTACCGTGGGGTCTTTCCGCCAAAAACGGATTGACCCCTCGGCTCCCTCAATTCTCAAAACATGTGTCACAATTGTAAAAGAGACAAAAATCTTCTACAAATACAACACCGCAATCCCTCCCAACATCAAAACTAACGCCGCCAGTTTCAAAACCAAATTCTTCCGATCAAATTCTTCTTTCATTATCCGCGGGACAAAAATAGTCAACAACGCCGCGATGACAAATACAAAAATCGTTTGAAAACCTTCCAACGCACTGACGAGCGAAACCGGCCCCAACGAAATCGCCCGCGTGTTTAAAAATAAACCAAGCCCGCTAAAAAAAGCGACCAAAATTACAATAATCACCAGTGATAAATTAAAACATTTAAATTCAGACTGGTATTTTTGTCTGAATTTTTTTGTTGATAAAATCGGAACGAGCCAAAACAACATGGAAAACGAAGCGATAAAATAAAGAAGAGAAAACGGCGACTCTCGCGTAAAATACCTCATGATGATATCGTAACCGGAATAAAACAAACAGCTTATCAACATTAAAACAAACGCGCGAGAAAATTTCCATTTGCCGCCGCGCCAATGAAGGCAGGCAATTAAACTGCCGGATAACAAAACAAGAAAAGCCAATAACTGTTTGCCGGACAGCTTCTCCCCCAGCAGCAACCAGCCAAAAATAAAATCAAATATCGGTATGAACACCCAAAGGATGTTAACCCGGCTTGCCTCTTCAATCTGAATCGCTCTGGTAAAAAATATTGTTCCTAACATAAAAAAGACACCGGCGAACAACGCGCCAACCGCTGCCGTCCAACTGATCCAATCAAATGTTATGAAAGGCAGGAATAATAAACTCGCCAGACCGTCAAAAATAAGAATAACGACCGTATAAAAAAATGGCTCTTTCAGTCTCTTTTCCATGACATAACGATCCAGCAAATTTACCAAAGCCCAGACCAGATGGGCTGAAATCGCTAAAAAGACCCACAACATAGAAACAATTGAAAATAAATCAAGGCTATGATACTATAAAACCACTTTAATTTCAATAATTTCAATTATATGGAACTCCCTAAAGGCACAATTATCGCTTCCGGACCGGTTATTATTGAAAGCGGAAAAATTTTGCTTAATAAAGAAAAGAAAGAACACGGTTCAACAGTATAGATGATTCCGGGCGGACAAGTGGAAAATTTTGACATTCCGCTGGAAGAGACTTGTCGTCGGGAGGTAAAAGAAGAATTGGGTATTAATATAAAAATAATTCGCCCACTCCGCACCATCATTACGCGCCGGCCGCAAGCCGAAGACAAATTGGTGGTTCTGGTACATTATCTTGCAGAAAGAATTGGCGAAATAAAACCCGGACCGGAGACGATTGAATGGGCGTGGCACGACATAAATAATTTGCCGGCTGATTGCGCGCCGAATGTTTATGAAATTATTAAGGATTTAAAATAAAAATATGATTTAGTGGATTGTTATATTGTCAAATTGTTAAATTGCTAAATTGTTATTTTTCAAAGCATTATGAATAAAATAAAACTTTCAGATTTTGATCCGCAGGTTAAACAAGCGATTGCCGGAGAATTAAAAAGACAGGAAGAAGGCCTGGAAATGATCCCGTCCGAAAACTTTGTGTCTCTCGCGGTGTTGGAGGCGCTTGGTTCGGTTTTGACCAATAAATACGCTGAGGGATTCGTGGGCAGGCGATATTATGGCGGAAATCAATTCACCGATATTGTGGAAGGATTGGCAATTGAGCGGGCAAAGAAAATCTTCCGTTGCGACCACGCCAATGTTCAGCCCCTGTCCGGCAGTCCGATGAATCAAGCCGTATATTTAGCGTTTTGCAAGCCGGGCGACACGATAATGGGCATGGATCTCTCCCACGGCGGACATCTAACCCATGGCGCGCCGGTCAGTCATATGGGTAAGCTATTTAATTTCGTCCGTTACAAAACTCATCCGGAAAACGGAGGCAAAATTGATTTTGATGAATTATTAAAAACTGCCAAAGAGGCAAAACCAAAAATCTTGCTTTGCGGCTACACCAGCTATCCGCGCGATTATGATTACACTGATTTCAAACGTGTGGCTGATGAAGTTGGCGCCATAACTATGGCTGATGTGGCCCATATTGGCGGTTTAATCGCCGGCGGCGCGATGCGCAACCCATTTGATTACGGGTTTGATATTGTTACTACCACAACGCACAAAACTTTGCGCGGACCGCGCGGTGGTATGGTTCTCTCCATGGGGAAAGTCGGCAATCCATTTAAAGAACCGGAAATGACCAAAGAAAATATTCCTACCATTCTTGATCGTTCGGTTTTTCCGGGTCTCCAAGGCGGACCGCACATGAACAATATCGCGGCTATAGCTGTGACGTTACAAGAGGCAATGCAACCGGAATTCAAGGACTATGCCAACCAAATTATCAAAAACGCGAAAAAATTGGCAGAAAAACTGATGGAAAAAAATATAAAATTGATTACCGATGGCACTGATAATCATATGATGGTGGCTGACACAATGAAAAGTATCGGCATAGATGGCGCTACAGCGGAAAAAACATTGGAAAAGGCCGGAATTACCGTAAATAAACAAGTCATTCCCGATGATCCTCAACCGGCATACAAACCCAGCGGTATTAGAATCGGCACACCAGCGTTAACCACCCGCGGGATGAAAGAAGCGGAAATGGAAATAATCGCAGACTGGATTAACGAGGCGCTGGTGAATTGGCAAGACGAAACAAAATTAAGCGCGATTAAACAAAATATAATTGAAATGACGAAAAAATTTCCGTTGTATCCTGAACTATGCGGATAAGCAGTGAGCAGCAAATGATTGGCTTCGGTAAAAAAATCGCCGCTGAATTAAAAGGCGGCGATGTGGTTTTGCTTTACGGCGAGCTTGGAGCTGGAAAAACGACGTTGACGAAGGGAATTGCGGCCAGGTTAGGAATTAAAAAAAATATAGTCAGCCCAACTTTTACCCTTATGCAGGTATATAAAATATCAAATATCAAATATCAAATATCCAATCTTGTCCATATTGACACTTACAGATTAAAAGATGAGAAACAGTTATATGAAATTGGGGCGGAGGATTATATTGGCGATTCGGAGACTGTATGCGTGATTGAGTGGCCGGAGAAATTGGGTGGATTACTGGAGGGTAAGAGGGTTAAGAAAGTTTTTATTGAGGTGGAAGGTGGGGGGAGAAAAGTGGAGATAAATTGAGACCCGCCTTCGTCCGCCTCGGGCGTACTACGGCGTGGCAAGTAATTGTTACGTGTTATGTGTCCCATGTTAGGTGATAAAATCAGCGCGGTGATTCCGGCTTACAATGAGGCGGGGACGATTGGCGCGGTGATAGAAGAATTAAAAAAATGCTCGCTGGTTGGCGAGATTATTGTGGTTGATGATGGATCGGATGATGACACGGCAGAAGTAGCGCGTTTGGCTGATGTGCATGTTATTTCTCATAAAGATAATTGTGGTAAAGCAATAGCGATGGAAGCGGGAGTAAAAGCCGCCAAAAATTCAATCATCATGTTTGCGGACGCGGACATCATCGGCTTTACCGCGCAAAAAATGGAAAAAATAATTTCACCGGTGCTGAATGGCAATCGCATTATGTATATTGGCGTAATAAGACGGCGGGCATATTGGTTTAACAAAATAATGCGCTTTCTGCCTCTTATTTCCGGTCTGCGGGTGATAAAAAAAGAATTGTGGTCAAGGGTGCCGAATAAATATAAAAAGGGATACCAGATAGAAATCGCGTTAAATTATTTCGCCTCCACCAGCGGACAAAAAGTTGGTCACTGTTTCCTCGGCGGGATTAGACATGTTATAAAAGAGAGAAAACACGGGTTATTCTTTGGATTATTGGCGCGTTTATCTATGGGCTGGCAACTTCTTTACATTGGTTGCCGACTATATATAGTACGCAGAATTCTTGGAGTGTAAGGCTTACAAAGCTTACAATGCCTCGCGAGCCTTGTCAGCATCGTAAGCCTTAGAATACACACATCCGCAATAATTTTGCCGATAAATCCCCCGCTCTTCCACCATTATTCTCCCTTTCTCCTGCCGGCCGTCTTTCTTCCAATCTGTTTCAAAAAACTTAACACCATATTTCGCGCCAAGTTCCACGCCGACAGGATTAATCACTTCGGCTTTTTTGTTTCTGCCGCTGGTGAGCGTAGTGCAAAAAATATCAAAATTATTTTCTTTGGCATATCGCGCCGTCATTTCCAATCGCAATCTAAAACATTTCGGGCATCTCGCCCCGCCTTCCAGCTCGCTTTCTAAACCTTTGGTAGCCTCGCTCCACGCTGTTTGATCATAATCAAAATCCACCATCTTCACTCCCCAATCCTCGCATATCTGAACAACATATTTTTTCCGTTTCAAATATTCTCCCTCCGGATAGATATTGGGGTTATAAAAAAATACCGTCAGGTCATGCCGGGTTTTCAATTCGTCAATTACAGCGATGCCGCATGGAGCGCAACAGGTGTGGAGTAGAAATTTAAGCATTGATTTAGGGTGATTAAAATTGATTACACAAATTTAAAACCCAATATTCTCTCGCCACCAATTCTCCACAACTTTTGAGCCATTTTTATCATAGCTGTGTTTTCGTAAATACTCCAGCTTGCGCAAATGCCACTGTCGCCATTTTAGAAGCGCTTTCTGGCTTTTGATCGCTTCAAATTCTTGTTTGGTGTCGTGCTTTTCTCTTTTGGCGATAAACTCTTTGGCTAAATAACGATTGGAAGATAAATCAAAATCAACTGGTAAGATTCTAAAATTGATTTGATGTAATTTTTTATCGTATTTCTTTCCGTAAGCCAATAGAGTTTTAATTCGCCGAGTTCGTGTTTGTTCACAAAAAACATTGACGTCCGTTTTTTTAATCCGATTCTTTTTTAAATACCCAACTGTGTACAAAATATTTTCTAAACCACAGACTGTTTTGTTCAATAAAATATATTCCCATTTCTTTGCCTCGCCACCAACTTCTTTTCTCTTTGCCAGATTCTTAAATAATCTAGACATCTCATCCGCTTCCGTGCGTTTGTACGGCTTGAAACAATCAGTCGACCCGCCACAGAACAATATCGTTGCCTTCTCCCCTCCCGCAATATCAAAAATGCGATTAAACACGATAGATAAATATCGGCGATAGTTGTCATCCTCTATAATGTTTTTGGGGACACCATAGCCGAAAATACAAAATACTTTACTCATACTTTAAAATTTATCTCTATTTATCTCCATCTATCTCAATATCTTTTTAAAAAACTATATACAGTGAGATGAATGGATATAATAAATTAGATAAAATAGTTTCTACTCTTAAGCTTCTCCGGCAAGTAATCCTGCTCCACAGACTTATCAAAATCCGGATTATACTTGTAATCTTTCCCATAGCCGATCTCTTTCATAAATTTAGTCGGAGCATTACGTAGATGAATTGGTACGCCCAAATGCGATGTTTCCTTGGCATCTTCAGCTGCCCTGCCGTACGCTATATATAATAAATTTGATTTTTTTGACTTGGCGCAATAGACGACTGCTTGCGCCAAATGCACCGTACATTCTGGATAACCGATTTTGTGGCAAGCGTCATAAGCCGCGTTGGCTTGAACAAGCGCCTCGCTGTTTGCCATGCCAATATCCTCGCTGGCAAATCGTAAAACCCGCCTTGCGACATATAACGGATCACAACCACCCTCTAACATTCGCGCCAGCCAATACAATGCCGCGTTTGCGTCCGACCCGCGCATTGATTTGTGAAGAGCCGAAATTAAATTATAAAATTCTTCTCCCCTCTTGTCAAAAACTAGGTGCGTTCTTTGCAAAGCTTCTTTGATATCACCACTTGTAATCTCTACTTTTGACTTTAAGGACTTTACAGACTTTATAGACTTAAACGCAAGTTCCAACCCATTCAACGCCACCCTCGCATCGCCGCCCGCCAATCCAGCTAACAACTCAATAACTTCATTTTCAATCTTTATCTCATAATCTCCCAACCCCATTTCTTTGTCTTTCAACGCCTGCTTGATAATTTCCGCGATATTTTTTTCCGTCAAACTTTTCAAAATAAAAACGCGCGAACGGGATAATAGCGGACCGATAATTTCAAACGATGGATTTTCCGTAGTCGCGCCGATTAAAGTAATGTCTCCGCGCTCCACGCATGGCAAAAGAGCGTCTTGCTGTGCTTTGTTCCAACGATGAATTTCGTCAACAAACAAAATCGTTCGTTGTCTTTCTAACCCATGCAATCTCTCTTTTGCTTCTTTGACGACTTTTCTTAATTCCTCTCTGCCGGCATCAACGGCTGACAGAACCACAAAATGCGCCTTAGTTTGGTTGGTAATTATCTGCGCCAAAGTAGTCTTACCTACCCCCGGCGGACCCCAAAAAATGATGGAGGATAACTCATCATTTTCCACCAATTTCCTCAATAATTTTCCCTTGCCGACAATTTCTTCCTGACCAACGAATTCAACAAAATTGCGCGGACGCATGCGGTCGGCCAATGGCCGAATTTTCTCGTTGTCCATAATTCTTAATTCATAATTCCTGATTCATCACTCACTACTTTTCCCCATGCCACAATTCATACAACTTCACTGCTAACCACTGCTGGAATCTCTGCCAGCGGCTGCGCTCAATTGACGGATTATCGTGCAAATGTTTTGACTTCACCATCCAACCTTCCACAATATCTTTAAGCGATTTGATGGTCGTTTTATCCTCTATCTGCAAATTGGCTTCGTAGTTATTATAAAAACTCGTTTGCTCCAAATTACTGCTCCCAACCATCGCCCAATCATCATCAACGATCACGCCTTTGCCGTGCAACATCTGTTCGCTCAAATGCACTTTAACGCCGGCTTTTTTCAAAATTGAAAACCAAGTATAAGCGACCAGTGTCATTATTTTTACATCAGTGCGAAATGGAATCAATAAATCAACTCGAATCCCACGCTTGCGAGCTTGCCACAGCGCCAACAAAAATTTTTTGTCCGGAAAATAATACGGCGAGAAAAAAATCACCCGCTCACGAGCTTGCGACAGGGCATCTGTGTATTTGCTTCGCGCCGATGAATGGCGTTCGTGCGGTTCATCTAAAATCAATTCGTCATTACCCGGCAACAACAAGAGTTTGTGTTTTAAAAATTGTCGGACCTTTTTTTTCTCACCTCCGCAAATGATATAAGACTTGGCAAAGGCGCGCAGAAGGGAATGCACCACATTGCCTTCCAACCGAACATGAATATCCAACCAGTCCCTCATTTCGCTGCCAACATTAACACCGCCAATGAAACCGATCAGCTCATCCACCACCAAAATCTTGCGATGCGTTCTGCTCCACAACCGTTTCCACCAGCCGCGATACCGCTTTTTACGCTCATGAAAAAAACGCAAATCAACTCCGGATTCCCGCAGGTGCTTCACTCTGCGGTTAGACAACCAAAAACTTCCCCAGGAATCAACGACAATTTTTACATCAATATTCTCTTTGGCTTTTTGTTCCAATAAATCAAAGAACGGATTACCGGCTTCGTCATCCAAAAAAATATACAATTCCCAATAAATTGATTTTTTCGCGCTCGAAATCGCCTGATACATCGCGTCCCAAGCGTCTTTGGAAGTGGAATAAATTTTGTAGTTTGACTGACTCATAACTATTCAATCACTGTCCCTTTAAATCCCCGCCCTTCCAGCGCCTTTTTAACCTCTGTCAAATTATTCCCATTCATTATCGCCACCCTCAAACCAAATTTCTCGGCTAATCCGCTGGCGATGGGATCAAAAGGAGAATTTTTGCCCGGCAGCCACTTGTAACCAACAATATTTTTTCTAAAATCTTTCCATGATATTTTTTCTATTTTTTTCGCGTTCGCGAATTTATTCGGATCTTTGTCATAAACATAATCAATGTTGGATAAATTAATCACTTCTTTAGCTCCAAACTGTTTTGCTAATAAAATTGAATCCGTATCAGTGGAAAAACCGGGCTTCCACCCGCCGGCGATAATAATTGATTTGTTAGTAACTATTTTTTTGGAAGGATTCTTAATTACACTTTCATAAACATATTGACCGGAAAATAATAACTTCACAAACTCCGCGTTAAACCAAGTGGTATAAATCCCCAGCCAATGCAACTGTCGATTTGGTAGTTTTATAACTTGAGTGAGCGCGTTTTGATACGCCCGGCACGTCGCTCCGCCGCCAACTACTAACACAAACTTATCGCCTTTTTTTACTTGTGAAAAAATTAATTGACGAAATTTTTTCAAAAAGCCAACATCAAAACCGGTTTTTGGAATGATAATAGAACCGCCGACGGAGAGGATTTTGTAAGACATAATTGAATATTAAATATTAGATATTGGATATTGTTTGTTTCTTGTGTCTTGTGTCTTAAAAATTCTCAACTTGTTATCCTGCATTTTCTTAAACAACTCCGGCTGGTTTTTTATCCACCGGCTTGGCGTACGATACGCTGTCTTGCCTTTTTGCGCGCGATTGGATGAGTAATTCTTCATAGTCCACTAATTTAACGACCACTAATAACACCAATATAGTAACTTATGCTATTCTACGCTGGATTTATTTATTTTTCAAGCTTACAGCTTCGTTGGAAATTTGGAAGCTAATATCGCCCATTTCGTCAGTCCGCAAACCCTTCGCGCCGGCGCGTTCCAGCCGTCTCAAGACCCGAAGCGATGGGTGGCCATAACTATTATCCGCGCCAACGGAAATAACAGCGTATTCCGGTTTTATAGCCTCTAAAAACAATTTTCCTGATGCTCCGGCGCTACCATGGTGGCCGACTTTTAAAATATCGGATTTCAACTGTTCTCTTTTTTTATTAATCAGATATTGCTCCAACTCATTCTCCATATCTCCAGTAAATAGGACACTGCTGCCAGCGTAATCTAAACGAAAGACAATCGAGGCATTATTATCACCAAGCTCTTTTTGCCCGTGGACAAAAGCGGTGCTGGATACAACAGAATGGTCCGGATATAAATAGTGAATTGTACTACTGCCAACCTCCCAAACCGCTGGTTGATTAACCGGATAATAAACCGCGTCTTCAGCTTGAACCGTTCGCCAAAAAGACTCCCAAACCGAATCACCGAATTTTTTAACATCATTATAAATAATATTTTTTACCTGAAACCGACGCAGAACATCTTCGCATCCGCCATAATGATCTGAATCAGGATGTGTAACGACTAAATAGTCTAAATCGCGATCATAAAACTCCATTACCCGTCCTAAAGCCGATAAAATCCTGCTATCCACCGCGCAATCAACCAGCATTTGCTCGCCGGTTGGAAACTCAATAAAACTCGCGTCGCCTTGGCCGATGTCAAAAAAGGTTATTTGCAAATTTTCTTTTTTGCTCTCTTTCACTACACTATTTTTACTCTCTATTTTGACTTCTAATCTCCCGTCCTCAAACCTAACATAAAAAATCAGCCCGAAAGTGATTATTAATAAAATAAATACTATTTTGGTTACTTTTGGCATGATCAAGTTTGGTTTGTTTTTTATACCCTCGTTGAGACCTCACCCCTGCCCCTCTCCTACAAGGAGAGGACGACAATTTGTTTGTCTTATTTACTCGCTAAAATAATCTGATTAACCCAGTTCTCGCCCTTTTTCACAAATTCATTTTTCTTAATTGAAAAAGCCAATTCTTCCAATAGTTTAACCACAGCCTCGGGACGATGATAGTATGATTCAATCTCAACTAAACCATCTTTTATTTTTACCGCCGGAGCTTTTCGCTGATTGATGTTTGTCACCAAAAACAAACCGCCAGTTTTTAACACTCTATAAGCTTCATTAAAAAACCCGCGCAAATCTTTCAAATGCACAATCAAAAACGTCGCCACAACAATATCAAAACTTTCATCCGCAAATGCTAAATTTTCCGCGTCTCCAATCGCCGTTAATAATTTTAAATTTTGATTTTTCAATTTTAATTTCTTTAGCATTTCATCAGACAGATCCAACGCAGTCACTTCCGCCTCCGCTTTTGCCATCCTCAACGCTAATCTCCCTGTCCCCGCGCCGACATCTAAAACTTTTTTGCTCTTTAAATTACCAAGCATCGGCAAAACTTTGTCTTTTTCAAAACTATCCCAGTACTTCTCTTTGCTGGCGTAATAATCAGCCGCGAGATTATAACCGGCTTTTGAGTTTAAAATTCTGACTTTTGGCATAAAAAATAGAGATTATCAGTGAGTATAATAATACCATTATAATCCAGTTAATACTAAAATCAATCGCCGCCCATTTGAGACTGCTGAACCACACTGCGAGGTGTATGATATAATTTAATCCAACCAAAGCGATCCAGGCGGCCACTTGCCCGGCCGGATAAAAAATAAAACTCAAAATCACGGCTAAAAATCCGAACAACATCAAAAACGGGATCAGCCACAAAATTAGGACATTTACGATTGGCGCGACGATTGACAAACGGCCGAAATTAAATAAAATCAGCGGCAAAGTGGCGATGATCGCGGCCATGGTTGAAACAAACACCTCGCGCAGACCATAAAATTCCGGTAATCTGCTAAACCAATGTTGAATTTTTGGCGATAAATAAACCAAACCAAGTGTCGCGGCGAAAGAAAGCTGAAAACCCGCGTCCCAGCGCAGAACTAACGGATTTTGCAATAACATCAATACCGCGGACAAAGCCAGCACATTGTCAACGCGCGACAGCCGACCAAGTTGTTTAGCCAATAAAACCAACATGCCCATAATACCGGCCCGCACGACCGACGCGCTTGCCCCTGCAAAAATAACAAACAGTAAAATTCCGCCGCAGACCAGCCAAAACGCTTTCTTGCGCGGGATCAAGAGAAAGCTCAAACTTGTTACTAAAATCATTGCCACGATGCTGATATTATAGCCAGAAATGGCGATGATATGCGTTATCCCCGTCCGGTTGAAATCATTACTCAACTCCCCCAACCCGCTGCGATAGCCATAAAGCAAACCAGCCATAAGACTGGCCATCGGCTCATGCCAAAGCAAATTAATTTTATCCGCCGCTTTATTTTTCATCCACAAAATCGCGCTGTAAACAAAAAATCCATCGTATTCTCCAATCTTTTCCACCCACGGCGATTGACAGAGCGCGAATATCCCCTCTTTAGCCATATACATATCATAGCGAAAATCATCGCTCGCTTCCGGTTTTCCCAACTTACAATTTAATTGTAATACATCACCATATTGAAAACGAGGATAAAGATTGTATTTAAAATAAATTCTTCCAATATCTCGCGCGTTAACGACATATCGTACTCCGTCTAATCTTGTGTCTGGTTCGCGAGAAACGTAACCCGTCAATTCCATTTCTTTGCCGGTATAGTTGGGGATGTGGTTAAGCGACAATGGAAATACTAATAAATATCTGACCGCGCCGAAGACAATAAACAAAATACAGATGAGAGAAAACATGACGATTTTATTTTTCCAGAAGATGATTAATAGAGTTATAAGAATAAATAGAGATAAATAGAGATAAAGTAATCCGGTCTTTAATTCCAACAACGACGCTAACGCGACACCGGCAATAAAACAAAAACAAAACGCTAAGAACGTCTTGCTTTTTGAATTAATTATTCCCTCCAACATATGATCGGCTGATAATCCGTTAAAATCCGTTTAATCCGTGTCATCCGTGTGCTATTTCACACGACAACACTCACCAGCCTCCCCTTCACATAAATCACTTTTTTAGGCTCTTTGCCATCTAACCACTTCTTGACATTTTTATCCACCAAAGCGACAGATTTTATTTCCTCTTCACCAACGCCAGTTTGGACTTCAATCGTGGCCCGCACCCGTCCATTCACCTGCACCGCCAATTTCATCGTATCAAATTGCAGTTTATCAACATCATATTTTGGCCAGTCGGATAAGAATATGGACTTTTTGTTGCCAAGCTGACTCCAGAGTTCTTCACAGATGTGGGGGGCGAATGGGGCGAGGAGTTGGAGTAAAATGGCGTAGGACTTAGGGTCTAAAACTTTCGACCGAGACATTTCATTTACTAAAATCATCAGCTGTGAAATCGCGGTATTGAATCTCAAATTTTCTATGTCTTCGGTGACTTTTTTAATGGTTTGATTCAGTGTCACTTGGATATTGGATATTGAATATTGGATATTGTTTGTATCTTGTTTCTTGTTACTTGCAACTCTTTCTTTCAAATTCCATACTTTATCAAGAAAACGATACATTCCAACCACTCCCTGCGTACTCCACGCGCATGGCTGATCAAACGGCCCCATAAACATTTCGTAAAGCCGCATCGCGTCCGCGCCGTATTGTTTGACAACATCATCCGGATTAATAACATTATTCCAACGCTTGCTCATCTTGCGTCCGTCTTCAGCTAAAATCAAACCGACATTCTGCAATCTGGTAAATGGCTCAATATTATTCACCGCGCCAATGTCATACAAAAATTTGTGCCAAAATCTGGCGTAAATCAAATGCCGCGTCGCATGCTCCGCCCCGCCAACGTACAAGTCTATCGGCGACCAATATTTTTCTTTGGCTTTATCAACCAACGCCTTTTTGTTGTCTGGATCTTCATAGCGCAAATAGTACCAACAACTCCCAGCCCACTGCGGCATTGTGTTCATCTCCCGCTTCGCTTGTCCGCCGCATTGAGGACATTTTGTGTTCATCCAGTTTTTGATATTCGTCAACGGCGACTCACCGGTGCCGGATGGTTCATAATGTTTGACTTTTGGAAGTTCAAGTGGTAAATCTTTTTCCGGAACCGTCACCCAACCGCACTTCTCGCACCGCACCAGCGGAATCGGCTCTCCCCAGTAGCGCTGGCGGGAAAAAACCCAGTCGCGGAGTTTGTATTGCACTTGCCTTTTACCAAATCCTTTTTCTTCCAGCCATTGAATCATTTTTTCTTTGGCTTTGAGAGTTCTTAAACCAGAAAGAAAGTCGGATTTAACATTGTATCCATTCCCAGAAAAAGCGTGTTCGCTCAAAATTTTATTAATTTCTTCCTGAACAATTTGTTCGGCAGTGTTACCGGCGGTTGTGGATCCGCCATCTGGCATTACTACGATCTTAATCGGCAAATTATATTTCTTTGCAAACTCAAAATCTCGTTCATCATGCGCCGGCACAGCCATAATCGCGCCAGTGCCGTATCCGCCCAAAACATAATCGGCAACAAAGATGGGCAGTTCTTCGCCATTTGCCGGATTAATTGCTTTAACGCCCTTAATTTCTACACCGGTTTTTTCTTTCTGCAATTCAGTGCGCTCTAATGCAGTTTTATTTTTAGCTTGCTCTATATATTTTTTAACTTCGCCAAAATTTTCAATCTTAATTTTTAATTTTTCAATTAACTTATGCTCCGGGGCGAGGACAACATAGGTGGCGCCAAACAATGTATCAGGGCGCGTTGTAAAAACCTCTATTGTACTGTCACTAGATTGCCGCGTCGCTCGTTCCTCGCTCCTCGCAATGACAGTAAAGCGAACCGACGCGCCTTCGGACCGCCCTATCCAATTTCTCTGCATTTCTTTAATTGGCTCCGGCCATTTGTCTAATAAATCCAAATCCTTCAATAATCTTTCCGCGTAATCGGTAATTTTCAAAACCCACTGCCGCATTGGTTTTTGTTCAATAGCAGAACCGCAACGCTCACACTTGCCGTCTTCCAAATCCTCGTTTGCGAGACCGGTTTTGCAGGACGGGCACCAGTTAATCGGCTCATTGGATTCATAAGCCAGCCCGCGCTTGAACATTTGCAAAAATATCCATTGCGTCCATTTATAATAATTTGGATCAGTGGTGTTGATCTCGCGATCCCAGTCGTAAGTAAAACCCAAAAGACCGAGCTGTTTTTTAAAAACCTGAATATTTTTTTTAGTGGCAACCGCCGGATGTACTTTGTTTTTTAAAGCGTAATTTTCCGCCGGCAGGCCAAACGCGTCCCAGCCCATCGGGTGCAAGACATTAAAACCGCGCATCATTTTCATCCGCGCCACGACATCAGTCGCGATATATCCCTTGGGATGGCCAACATGAAGCCCGGCGCCGGACGGATACGGAAACATGTCCAAGACATAGTACTTTGGCTTGTCAGCTAATTCCTTGGTTTTGTAAAGTTTCTTTTCTAACCACAGCTTTTGCCATTTACTTTCTATTTCATGGTGATTATATTGCCTTACCTTTACAGCGTGTTTACCCGCCGAAGCCTTAGTGGAGGCGGGCCATTTATTTTCTACTTGTTTATGGTTGTATTTTTTTTGCATAGAAAAGTTTATGGAACACGGATTTGAAGAATTCCAACATATAGACATATTTTAGCGGAAAATAGAGAAAAGGGCAAGGAAAAACGAACCACCTCACCCCTAACCCCTCTCCTTGTAAAGGAGAGGGAAGTGTGAATGCCCTTCCCAAAAAATCAAATGTATGTTTAAATACAGATGCCAGCTACTTACCATCCTGGCGTTCCCTCCCGGGTGGAAGTAATTCACGACCTCATTACCGCAAAACGTTAACATGTTTCTTTTCCCGTTCTTTGAGAGGGACTTGGCTGGCGAGCCCCTCTCACTTCCTTCCTAAACAACCCTGCACCAGAACGGTGCAGGGTTTTAATTTATAATTTTTGTGTCGTCCCTCTGGGACTTTCGAATTTTATTGTACGTTCTCTCCAGGCACTAAAGTGCCTGGCTACTATGGACCCGTCCCTAACGGGACTAATAACCGTGCGATTTAACTGACAGACAATGTCTCTCACACAACAATTTAGCCACCGCCATGAGGCGGGATCCCGCCGTGGCGGGACAATTTAACAATCACCAATAATATTTCGCTAATACTTTATTTCGCCATTTTCCCAGCCACCCTCTCTATCGCCTTAACAAAAGCTCCCTGCCGCAAAGTAACATTATATTTCTCGGCAGTATCCCAAACTTCATTAAACGCGTTGACCATTATTTTTTCTAATTTTATAAACACATCCGCTTCAGTCCAGTGCTCGCCTTTCAAATTTTGCTCCCACTCAAAACAAGAAACCGTAACTCCGCCGGCATTCGCGAGAACATCCGGGACAACCGGAATTCCGCGCGCGTGTAAAATTTCATCCGCTTCCGGCGTGGTTGGGCCATTTGCCATTTCAATAATATATTTAGCTTTAATCTTGTCAACATTTTCTTTCGTGATCTGATTCTCAAGCGCGGATGGGACTAAAATATCCACCGGTAATTCCAACAAATCTTCGTTGCTGACATGACGGCACGGCCCGTCAGTCGGTATTTGTTCTAATGAACACACGGAACCGAGACAATAGCATCCTAACATGCCGCCATTCTTTTTAATTGTTTCCGCTTTGTCCGGATCAATGCCGTCTTGATTATAAACACCGCCTTTGGAATCGCTCAACGCGACAATTTTGTAGCCATCATCGCGCAATAATTTTGCCATAAAACCGCCGACATTGCCCATGCCTTGCACTGCGACAGTTGTTTCTGACGGCTTCAATCCCCTCTTCTTGGCTAATTCTCTAACAACATAGACCCCGCCCATGGCAGTGGCGGTTTCGCGCCCTTCTGATCCGCCATCGGCAATCGCTTTTCCGGTAATAACGCCTGGATCCGGTTTGCCGATTAATTTTTCAAACTCGTCGCGCATCCAGCCCATAATTTGCGGAGTGGTATAAACATCCGGCGCCGGCACATCTTTGTCTGAACCGATAACGCGCCAAATTTTTCTGATATATTCGCGGGACAATCTTTCCAATTCTCCGACAGATAATTCTTTGGGATTAACAATTATTCCGCCCTTGCCCCCACCCATCGGAATATTAACAACAGCGCATTTTACCATCATCCAAAAAGACAACGCTTTCACTTCATCTAAAGAAACATTCCAATGATAACGAATACCGCCTTTGTATGGTCCTAACGCGTTATTATATTGCGAACGATACCCGGTGAAAACTTTTGTTTCGCCATTATCCATCTTTACCGGAATAGCGAGAGTCAATACTCGTTCCGGCTGTTTTAAAACTTCATGAATATTTTTATCCAAATTCATGATTTTAGCGGCCTTATCCAGCTGGACCATGGCATTTACGAAAGGGTTGGACATAAACGATAGTTTAAAAGTTATAAAGTTTGTAAAGTATAAAGTAGTGATATTTTACTCTTTTGATTAAAAAAGGCAATGGAGATAGAAATAGATTGAGATAAATGGAGATAAGAGATAAGAAAACCGTCCCGATGTCATGTCGGGACGGTTTTAATTTTGGCTTTCTTTAGATCCTTCTCCCTCTTGCCCACCTTACACCCTTCACCACTCCCCACACTGCCAAGCCGATTACTAACCACAGCGGAATATAAACGGCAACCCAGATGACGAAATTTACCAAACCTTTAGAAACAGACAGCAGACTGCGGGCCGCGGATTTTACTTGTCCCCATGGCTTCCATTTATCTTGCTGATCAACGGCCGGCAAAACATCAGGATCTGTGGATAAATACGCGCTAATAGTTGAAAGTTTCGCGCTTTGTTCAAGATATTTCATTTGACCCTGTATGCGCTCTATCTGTCCGCGGATATTCGTCAACTCTCTTTGCACTGCCAAAATGTCGTTTATCTGCGTTGCCTGTTTCATGATAAATAAAAACTGATCTTCAGCCGCGCGAAGATTTTTTAATTGCGAAGTTAAATCAACATATTCTTCGGTAACATCCTGCCCATTTACTTGCTCGCTTTCAACTTCCCCAATAGTCTTCAGATCCGTCACACCTTTATCAAAAAGTTTTGATGGAATCCTGATCGTTATTTCGCCATAAGGCGCGACTCCTTGTTTGCTGACATTGCTGGAAACCACAAAGCCGCCGTTCTTTTCCGCGTATTGCGTAATAATTGCTATACCGGCTTTTACGTCTTCAACCACCATTGCCAAAGAACCGGTTTTAATAATCATGCGATCGGTTTTCATATCCTGCGCGCTGTCGGCAGACGCGCCAGCTCCGTAATCAGCGCCTGAATCATTGCCGGCAAATTTTTCCTGAACTTTGGCCATCAAACCGCTTGATTGACCCAAACCGGTAGTAGCGCCATAAGTTAAACCAAAAGAACCGCTTTCATACATAGTAGCGCTATTCCTCGCCGTTACTTTTTCTTGATAAGAATTTTTGATTATCAAAACCGTGATGATGACAAAAATTAATACTAAAATTCCAACTGCCCACGAGATGATTTTGAGAGATTTGGACATAAACGAAATTTAAAAATAAAAAATTAAAATGTAAAATAAAGTTTGCTTTTAAAGTCCTCTCTCCTTAACAAGGCTGGGGGGAAATCGAGATGTTTAAGTGTTGTTCTGTTTTTGTGTCTTTATGACACGTGCTTCTTCAGCATCCCCGCCAGCTTCTCTTTTGACACTCCCCCAACCATCTGGTCAACCACTTCGCCGTTTTTGAACACAAAAAAAGTCGGGACGCTCATCACCTTGTATTTCCCGGCTGTAACTTGACTTTCATCAACATTGACTTTGCCGATTTTCGCTTTGGCGGTGTCAAATTCTTTTGCCAATTCTTCCACAATTGGACCCATCATCTGGCATGGCCCGCACCATGGCGCCCAAAAATCCACGAGAACCGGAACCTTTGATTTAAGAACCTCCGACTCAAAGTTTGCGTCGGTAAAATGTGCCTCGGACATATGAAATAATATAATGCTAATATACTAATTAATGCCAATGCAACAAATTTTTTTATTAGTAGCATTAGTAAAAATTCGTCTATTGGCATTTTATTTCTCAAAGACAATCTTCCTCGCCTTAGTTTCTTCGGTATAAATTTCCAAGCTATCGCCAACTTCAATTTTAACCTTGCCTTCAAATCGCATACCGCACTCGGTGCCTTCAATCGCCTCTTTCACATCTTGCGGACCGACTTTGCACTGAACAATTTTGCCACTGCCCATATTCACGCCTTCACGGATAACGCGGGCCAAAGTATTTATTTTAATCTTGCCATCCATGACTCGACCGCCAACAGTCATCATTCCGCGGTCAGTGCGGAATATCGCCAAAATTTTAACTTTACCGATTTCGGTGGCGATTTTTTCCGATGAAAGCATTTTTTCCAATTCAGCTTTGACCCAATTAAACAAATCATAAATAACATCGTAACGAGCGAAAACTATTTCCTTTTCCATCATTAGATTTTCCGCGCTTGATGTCGGATTAACGTGAAATCCAACAACTACGGCCTTAGCGGCTTCGGCCTTATTCACGTCATCCTCGGTAACAAAACCCAAACCCTTACCGACAACTGCCACGCCGACTTCTTCATGTTTAAATTTTTCCAAGGTGCCAATAATCGCTTCCAATGAACCCAACACATCAGCCTTAATAACTAAATTCAAAATCTTTTTCTTTTTATCTTCCTCAACATCTTCATCGCCGGCAACAACTATCTGCCGTTCGGCTCCGGTTTGGCGCAATTTTTTCTCTTTTACATTAATTTTTTCCGCTTGACCGGCTTGACTGACATCCAAAATATCGCCAACTTCCGGCGCGACTTTAAAACCGACAATCTGAACCGGCGTTGATGGCGGAGCGTCTTGCAAAGCGCGAGCTAAATAATCTTTCATCGCGCGCGCCTTGCCATAAATCTCGCCATTAACCACCAATGGATCATTTAATTTCAAAGTGCCGGATTGCACTAATACCGTAGCCACCGGCCCCATTCCTTTATCAACATGGGATTCAATAATCGTTCCGGCGGCCGGCAGATTTGGATCAGCCTTAATTTTTTCCTGTTCCATATCAGCCACTAACAACAAAACATCCAACAGCTTATCAATATTTAAATTTTGCTTCGCGGAAATTTCCACCATTGGCACACTGCCTCCCCATTCATCGCTTTGAATCCCCCTCTGCGATAATTCGGCGCGCACTCTCTGCGGATCAGCGCCATCTTTATCAATTTTATTAATCGCGACAACCAACGGCAGTTTCGCGGCCTTAATGATATTTATAACTTCCACAGTCTGCGGTTTGACGCCATCATCGGCCGCGACAATTAGAATCGCTATATCAGCCACTTTGGCGCCGCGGCTGCGCATTACCGTGAAAGCTTCGTGGCCAGGGGTGTCAATGAAGGTGAGTTTGCGCTCCGCGCCGCTTTTCGGATCTTTCCAAATTGTTTGATACGCGCCAATATGTTGGGTAATGCCGCCGGATTCCGTATCTAAAATATTTGTTTTTCTAATCGTGTCCAACAATCTGGTTTTTCCGTGATCAACATGCCCCATAACTACAATCACCGGCGCGCGAGGCAGAGAATTTTCCGCCTTGGCGAGCGCCTGCTCTAAAACCTGACCGCGTTGATCTTCTTTTTCCACATCAATTTTAGCTCCGCCTTCTTCTTTCAACACCGTAAAACCAAGTTCTCCGGCAATAATTGAGGCGGTATCAAAATCAATATTTTGATTCTGATTCGCGAGAATACCGTTTTTCATTAACTCCGCGATAACTTGTGTAATCGGCAGATTCAAACACGCGGCAAAATTTCGCACAGTTATAAGTTGCGGTAAAATTACGCTGTGTCCGCTTTCTTTGCGCAATTCTTTTTCTTTTTGTTTTTTTTCTTCTTCCGCTTTGCGTTTTTTTTCTTCCAAATCTTTTTTAATAAAACGCCAGCGCCGGGAAATCTGGTCCGCGACTTTGTTGTCAACTTTAATCGCCCGCTGTCCAATATCAAAACCATACTGCGGGAGAATTTCCAGCAGTTCTTTGGTATTGGTTCTTAATTGGCGAGCGAGTTCGGAGACATTCATGAGAAAAGGCTTGAAAGGCTGACAAGACTTACAAAGGTTACAGAGTGATTAAAGTATAATGGAAGAGAAGAAAAAAGTCAATTAAAAAATCCTTCGTAATATTTATGAAGGATTTTTTAAAATATTTAATCTAATCCCCTCCCCACTTTCCAAATTTTTTAATATTGAAAAATGGGGAAGGACGGAACAGCACGGTAGGACCCCAAATAACCTCGTGGTCAATTGGGGCAGTGCGCGCGTGGGGCAATACGCGCGCGTGTGCTGTCCGTCGTGATGTGTGTGATGAACTAGTTCGCCTTGGCTCGACGGCTGTCCCAGTAGAGGAACGCCGCGAGAACAAGAAAGACCGCGAGGCCGAGCCAGTTGCGAACATGGTCAGAGAAACCGAATGTCCACTCAACGCCAGCCATCTTTGTGATGCCGTCCAGAACGCCGGCCAATGCTCCGCCCGCGATTAGGCCCGACGCCACGAGTATGGCTTTGTCACCGCGCGCTTTGGAGAGCGCCGCGTCTTTGGTTGAATGTTGGATCAGCCAGCCTACGCAAGCGCCAAGCAGAATCGGACTGTTGAGCTCCATTGGCAGATACATGCCCAGCGCGAGCGCCAAAGCCGAGATGCCCAGCATGCTGACAACGGTAGAAACGACCGCGCCCAATGCAGAGTGTGTCAATATTTTTGTGTAAATGGCTGTGCATAAGCACGGTTTTTTTGTTTATGAAAGTTTTAAACGTTCAGGAAATAGAATGGCAAATTGAG
>MFQN01000013.1 GCA_001783065.1 Candidatus Magasanikbacteria bacterium RIFCSPLOWO2_12_FULL_43_12 | reverse complement strand
AATCAATGACTATATGTTTCCACAAAACTTCACCAACAAATCCCAAGAAGCTATCCAAAACGCGGCTAAGATTGCCGCAGAAAATGGTCAGCCGCAGGTTGACCCACCGCATCTTTTTGTTGCTCTTTTGGCGCAGGAAGATGGCGTGGTAGTTTCAGTTTTAAAAAAATTGAATGCTAACTTAAAAGAAATCCGCGACACAGCGCAGGGTTTGATTAATGCTTTGCCAAAACAGACCGGTCCCCTGTCCGGCGGCGGCATGGGGCAGATTATGCTCGGCCAGGCGATGATTTACATTTTTCAAAACGCCGGCAACGAGGCGAAAAAAATGGGCGATGATTTTATCAGTGTGGAACATTTGTTGTTAGCGTTTTTAACTAATAAAAATCCGGTTAGCGATATTTTATCACAGCAAAAAATTCAATATGATGATATTTTAAAAACTTTGGTTAAAGTCAGAGGTACGCAAAAAGTTGATTCGCCAGAGCCGGAAAGCAAGTATCAAGCATTAGAAAAATATGGAAAAAACTTGACAGAATTGGCGCGTAAAGAAAAATTGGATCCTGTTATCGGCCGAGATGACGAAGTTCGTCGCGTTATGCAAGTTTTATCGCGCCGGACAAAAAATAACCCGGTGTTAATCGGCGAGCCGGGTGTTGGCAAGACTGCGATTGTTGAAGGTTTAGCCCAAAGAATCGTGCGCGGCGACGTACCGGAAAGTCTGAAAGAAAAAGAAGTGATTGCTTTGGATATCGGCAGTTTGGTTGCCGGCACAAAATTTCGCGGCGAGTTTGAAGAAAGATTCAAGGCGGTTTTAAAAGAAACAATTGAATCAGCCGGAAAAATTATTTTATTTATTGACGAACTTCACACTATCATGGGCGCCGGATCGTCCGAAGGGGCGGTTGATGCCAGCAACATGTTAAAACCGGCGTTAGCGCGCGGCGAATTGCACACCATCGGCGCCACCACGCTTAAAGAATACCAAAGACACATTGAAAAAGACGCGGCTTTTGAGCGCCGTTTTCAACCGGTTTTGATTCAAGAGCCGACAAAAGAAGACACTATCGCGATTTTGCGCGGCATCAAGGAAAAATACGAAGTGCATCACGGCGTTCGCATTACTGATCCGGCGATTGTTTCCGCGGTGGAATTATCAACTCGCTATATTACCGACCGTTTTCTGCCGGACAAAGCGATAGATTTGATTGACGAAGCGACTTCCGCTCTGCGCATGGAAATTGATTCTATGCCTGATGATTTGGATAAAATGAAACGGAAAATGATGAAAATTGATATTGAATTGCGCGCATTGAAAAAAGAAACCGATGAAGAATCTCAAGAGCGGATGAATAAGCTGAAAGAAGAACTGGCAAATTTAAAAGAAAAAAGCAACGAGCTGGAATTGCATTGGCGCAATGAAAAAGAAATCATCACTAAAATTCGCGAACACAAAAAGGAAATTGAAAAATTAAAACAACAGGCAGATATTGAGGAACGCAAAGGCGATTTGCAAAAAGTCGCGGAAATCCGCTATGGCAAGATTCCACTGATGGAAGACGCGATTGTTAAAGACGAAAAAAGATTAGCGGAGATTCAAAAAGGCAGCGCGATTTTAAAAGAAGAGGTAACCGAGGAAGATATCGCCATGGTGGTTTCCCGCTGGACAGGGATTCCGGTCGCCAAAATGTTGCAGGACGAAGTTAAAAAACTCGCTCACACCGAAGCTGATTTATCGCGGCGCGTTATCGGGCAAGAAGAAGCGATTAAAGCTGTCGCCAACGCCATCCGCCGCTCTCGAGCCGGCATTGCTGAGGAAAAACGGCCAATTGGCTCATTCATTTTTATGGGTCCGACAGGAGTCGGCAAAACCGAGCTGGCGCGCGCGCTGGCCGAGTTTATGTTTAATGACGAAGATGCTTTGGTAAGGATTGACATGAGCGAATACATGGAAAAACACGCGGTCAGCAAAATGATCGGCTCTCCTCCCGGTTACATTGGTTATGAAGAAGGCGGACAACTAACAGAAATAGTCCGGCGCCGGCCTTATTCTGTGATTTTATTTGATGAAATAGAAAAAGCGCATCCGGATATTTTTAATATGATGTTGCAGATTTTAGACGATGGTCATCTGACTGACGCGAAAGGCAGACGGGTGAATTTCAAAAATACCGTCATCATCATGACCAGCAACATCGGCTCTGAAATGATTAATGAAATGCAACGCCGCGGTGATTTCGGCTTCGGCGATGGAAAAACTGCTTCAGGCAAGCAAAAAGAAGAGAAGATGAAAGAAAAAATCATGGAGGCTTTGCGCGAACGTTTCAAACCGGAATTTTTAAATCGCGTTGATGAGATTATCACTTTTCATCCGCTGAATGAAAAACAAATCCGTCTAATTGTTGATTTGCAGTTGGCAATCGTCGCTCGACGGCTATTAGAGAAAAAAATCACTCTTGAAATCACTGAACGCGCCAAAGACTGGCTGGCCAAAAAAGGCTATGACCCCAATCTCGGCGCCAGACCGCTTAAACGCGTGATTCAAACCGAGCTATTGGATAGGTTAGCGATGCTTATGATAGAAGGCAAGACTGTTGACGGACAGACTGTAAAAGTTGATGTTGATAAGGGGAAGTTGGTGATAAAGGTTTGAAAATCACAAATAATTCCTTCTCCTCTTATGCTTCGTTGTGAGCTCATCCGAACGGAGAAGGAACGAATTTTTATTTGCACAACAACCTTTGTAAACCGAACTAAACATGTTATAATTACTTCATGCGAAAACCAACTTGCTTAGCGTATTTTTTAATAGTTTTATTACTCGGGTTAGTCCTCTCCCCTATTTTAGTTTTTGCCCAGCAGGATTTTAATGCTAACTACCTTATTTCCGATGAAGAACTACAAAATTGGCAGAGTTTGGGGCGTTCGGAAATACTGTCATTTTTAAGAGATAAAGACGGTTATATCGCGGAATTAAAAACCGCGGATAAAGATGGTGTCAGTAAGCGAGTATCGGATATTATTTATAACGCCGGCAAAGAACACAAAATCAATCCAAAATATCTTTTAGTCAAACTGCAAAAAGAGCAAAGTTTAGTTACTGATGCCGACCCGACGCAAAAACAGCTTGATTGGGCGACAGGTTATGGTGTTTGTGACAACTGTTCAATGGATGACCCTTCTATTCAAAAACACAAAGGCTTTGGCACGCAAGTGGATAGCGCCGCGGGTATTATTCGCTGGTATTATAATAATACCGCTCTTGAACAGTGGGTTAAAAAGCCGAATCAGTTATACATTATTGATGGGCAAACAATTAAGCCTGCCAATCAAGCGACCGCATTTTTATATACTTATACTCCGCATCTGCAGGGGAATAAAAATTTTTGGGAATTATGGCAAAATTGGTTCGGGCAGGTTTGGCCGGATGGTTCATTGATCAAAAGCGCGGATGATCCGTCGGTTTATTTAATTGATAAAAATAAAAAAAGAAAAATCTCCAGTATGTCGGCTCTTATTAGCAGATTTAATCCAAAACTTATTTTGACTGTGCCGGCGAGCGAACTGAATAATTACGCTCTCGGCTCGCCGATTGATTTTCCCAATTATTCAATTCTGAAACAAGCTGATAATTTTTATTTGCTTGATTATGACGCGTTGCGTCCGTTTGCCAGCGCGGAATTGGTAAAAAAAATCGGGTATAATCCGGAAGAGTTTATTGATGTAACCGAACCTGACGTAAAAATTTTCGCTCTCGGGAAAATAATAACCGATGAAGCGATTGACGTCTCTGGAAAATTAGTGGAAGTCAAAGAGACGGAAGGATTGTTTTATCTCAAAAACGGAGTCATTTCGCCATTATTAAGTCCGTCGGTGGCGGAAACAAATTTTCCAGACTTGCAAAAAGAAAAAATATCTCTAACATCATTGCAAAAATACCAACAAGGCGATCTGGTTAAGTTTAAAGACGGTGTTTTAATCGGCACAAAAGCAACCGCGGAAGTCTTTGTAATTGAAAATGGGAAAAAACGACACATCCCTTCCGAAATGGTATTCAGCCGGATGGGATATGACTGGAATAATGTGGTTTGGATTGACCTTCTGACCGCTACCGCGCACGAAGACGGCCCGGAACTGGAATTACCGGCGAGATTGACAACTGAAAATATTACGGCTCAAACCGATACCGCGCCAGAGACTGACGGCGTGCAAAGTCCGATTGATAAAAGCAAAGGCATGTATGCCATATCAGAAGATAAAACGGTTTATATTGGCGATAAATTTTCCACTGGCGTAAACACTTATTTAGTGGCGGAATATGGCACGCAAAAGATTTTGGCAGGCAAAAACATTGACGCAGTCAGGCCGGCGGCTTCGTTTGTAAAAGTGCTGACTGCTTACATGTTGATGAAAGGGGGACTCAATCTGAACCAGTCAACAACCTTTGACAGCAAAAAACATTCGGCCGCTTATAATAATTTTCGCGCAGCCAATGGCGAAAAATTTCTTAACAAAGATTTGATGTATTCATTGCTTACTTCCTCAATCAACACGCCGGCGAGAATGTTGGTTAGTAATATTAAAGAAGAAGCAAGTTTTATCGCTGATATGAACGCGCAAGCCGCGGAATGGGGGTTGGGAAACACAAAATTTACCGATACTTACGGCTATGATTTAAAAAATGAAACAACGGCCAAAGAATATTTAACACTCTATGTTAATACGGAAAAAAATAGCGACGTGAGAAAATTTTTGGGCGCGAAAAATTATGAATACAACGAGTTGAAAGATTTGGACGGCAAACCGAAACATTATGACGAACATAGTAATTATCTTGTCAACAAAACCGGCCTCCCCTTCACAATTATCTCCAGCAAAACCGGGTATCTTGACGAAGCCGGGGCCGGTCTATCAATGTTAGTAGAGCGGCCGTCGGATAAAAAACGTTTCATAATTATAACTATGGGAAATCCTGACTACACCCATCGTTTTGATGAGCCTGAAAGGTTGGCTAAATGGGCCATTGAAAATTTTTAATTTGTAATTTTTAATTTGTAATTAATGATATGTCATTAGTTTTTGCCGCAATCGTTCCACATCCGCCTTTGTTAATTCCCAACATTGGCAAGGAGGAGTTGAAAAAAATTGATCAAACAAAAAAAGCTCTGGAACAGCTGGAACAAGATTTATACCTGGCAAAACCGGATGTGGTGGCAATAATTTCACCGCACGGATCCTTGTTTTCCGATGCTTTCAGCGTAAACGCCCACACCCATTTTATTTCAGGTTTTGAACAATTCGGAGATTTTTCCACCAAACTGGAATGGACTGGCGCGGATAGTATTGCCGCCCGTATCGCGCATCGCGCTAATCTGGAAAATTTACCGCTTCAATTGATAAGCGAGGAACATCTTGATCACGGTTCAACCGTTCCATTGTTTTATTTAACTCAACATTTTAGCAATCTGCGCGTTTTGCCGATCGGCTACAGCTCGTTGGACGCGAAAGCCCATCTGCGGTTTGGTGAAATTTTAAAAGATATTTTCATGGAAACTGAAAAACGCGTGGCAGTAATCGCTTCCGGAGATTTGTCGCACGGTTTAACCACAGAAGCTCCTGCCGGATTTAGCAAAACCGGCAAAGAATTTGATCAGAAGCTTATTGAAATGATAGAAACGAGAAATACTACCGGAATTTTAGGTATGGATCCAAAATTTGTGGAAGACGCTGCAGAATGCGGCTTCAGATCATTCCTGATTTTACTCGGCATTCTAAAAAATATGAATTACACTTTTAAAAATTATTCTTACGAAGGACCGTTTGGTGTCGGCTATCTCGTGGGAAATTTTGTGTTCTAAAACCGCCCTATGATTGCCAAGGTAATTCCGCTTCAACGCCTGCCAAAAAGATTGTCAATGTTTGATTATTTGGTTCCAGACGCGTTGACTGCGGAAATTCAAAACGGACAAATTATTGAAATTCCCTTTCGCAAGTCCAAGCATCTTGGGCTTGTTTTTTCACTGGCCGACATTGAAACAAATAAGTCAATAAAATTGGAGACGATACAAAACATCTTAAATCCCGTTCCCCTGCTTTCAAGCCAACAGATTGATCTATTGCTTGAATTAGGCGCATGGTACGGCATATCACCATCAAGATTAATTAAAATGGCCCTGCCGCCTTTGCAAAAAAATAAAATCAAAAAAATGCTTTTAAAAAAGATCAAAAACAGCCAAATAAAATCAGACCGAAAAACGAAAATCGCTTTTGAACAATACAAAGACGAATCAGAACACAGAACCCAATTAACAAAACACATAAAAAATCGGACTTTAGTTGTAGTGCCGGAAGTTAATTTGATTGACGAAGTTAAACAATTATTGCCGTTGAAATTGCAGGAAAAAATAGTCGTCTGGCATTCGGAATTAAGCGAAAAACAGCAGTTTGAGAATTGGATGCAGATTCGCAATCAGAAAAAAGAGATTATTATTGGCACCCGTAGCGCGATTTTTCTTCCGCTTGATGGTTTTAAATCAATTATCATTGACTACGAGCATGATGAAAATCACAAACACTGGGACCAAGCGCCGCGCTTTCACATAAAAGATATCGTGGAAAAATTAAATATTGCAAGCACTTTATTGTCTTTCTCACCTTCCGCCGCGACGTATTATCATGTCCATAAAAAAAATTACCGAGGCAATTTAAAATTAACCATAGCGAGAGACGCGCAGACAGTAGAAATGCACGCTGAACGGCTTAGTGGGAATTATGGCGCTTTAGCGGAAGAAACCAAACAAGCGATTACTGATGCCAAACAAGATATTTTTATTTATGTCAACCGCCTCGGCTTTGCCACTTCAGTCGGCTGTAATGATTGCGGTCATTTGGAAGAGTGTTTGAGTTGTAAAAACGCATTAGTTTATCACGAAAAAACTTTGACTTTACATTGCCACTATTGCCGAACGCAAAAACCGATGATTCTTGTTTGTCCTAAATGTCAATCTTCACTTACCAAGCTTTACGGCGCTGGCACGGAATTTATTGAAAAAGAAGTTCGTAGAATTTTAGGCGCGGATTCCCATAGAGAAATAATCCGGCTTGATAGTGAAAATTTTCCGTCTGAAGAAAACACGGAAAAATCACGAGTTATCATTGGCACCAAAATGGCTTTGCGCCGGATACGTTGGGACAAAACTGATCTGATAGTTTTAACAGACGTTGATCGGCAAATGAACATTCCGGAATATCTCGCGCAGGAAGAAGTCTGGCATTTGATTCATGAAGTTCTTTATCGCAAGCAAGCTGACGCGAAATTCATAATTCAAGCATTTGAAAAAACTAATTTAATCTGCCGATCGTTAACCGAGCCTGACCGCTTTTATCGCACCACTTTAAACTCCCGCCGCGCGCTGGGCTATCCACCGTATCTGTATTTAACCCGTTATTTTTATGGTAATTTAAACGCAATGGTAGCTCAAAAGGAAGCGCAACGAGTCGCCGCGGATATCAGGCAGGGGTTGACAAAATCGCAAAAAAAAATTATACTGCTGGGTCCGATTGAAATGCATCCAAAATTCTATCGCGGGCAATTTTGGTATGAAATTATCGCTAAATTGCCGGCAGACGCTTGGCAGGAAAATTTAAAATTTTTAAATCAATTTATTCCGGAAAACTGGAAGATTGATCCAAATCCGATTTCTATTCTGTCACCTTGACGAATAGAACACGGATGACACGGATTCAACGAATTTTACGGATCCGTGCGAATCCGTTTGATCCGTTCAATCTGTGTGCTATTCGCCAATATGTTGCAAATCATCACCATTCCAAATGAAATTCTGCTAAAACGATCCAAAGAAGTAGGCCGTGAGTTTGTGTTGTTAAAAAAAACACAGAAGCTGATTGAAGAAATGCTGGTTGTTATGAAGACCGCTGACGGAGTCGGTTTAGCCGCGCCGCAAATCAATGAAAGTATCAGGCTGTGCGTAATAAACCAGACAGCTGATAGTGTAAATCTTAAAAATGATTTGGTTTTGTTTAATCCGGTTTGGAAAAAAACTTCAATCAAAAAAGATGTAATGGAAGAAGGTTGTCTTTCGGTACCGAAAACTTACGGCAAAGTGAAGAGATATGTAAAAATAAAAGTTGACGCGCTCAATGAAAAAGGCGAACCAATGTCATTCCTCGCTTCCGATCTTCTCGCCCGCGTTATCCAACATGAGGTTGATCATTTGGATGGAATTTTGTTTACTGACAAGGCGAAAGATATTTATCAAATTGACCAGTTGTCATCCCCGTGAAGACGGGGATCTAGACATCAAACCCACATGAAAACCGTCTTTTTCGGCACGCATAATTTTGCCGCGACGATTCTAGAGGGAATTATAAACAACCCTCTTTTTGACATCCAACTTGTCATCACCCAACCGGACAAACCCGTCGGACGAAAACAAGAACTTCAAAAATCCCCTGTTAAACTCCTCGCTGAAAAACACGGTCTTCCAATCACTCAACCAGTATCTCTTAAATCCTACGCCCTACACCCTGCGCCCGAGGATATAGGACATATGACGTATGACGTAGGAATTTGCGCGCAGTATGGTTTAATAATTCCGGAAGATATTTTAAACGCGCCCAAACACGGTATCATAAATGTCCACACTTCTCTTCTCCCAAAATACCGCGGGGCGTCGCCAATTCAGTCGGCCTTAATCAATGGCGAGGAAGAAACAGGCGTCACTTTAATGAAAATGGACGCCGGGCTGGATACCGGGCCGATTTTGTGGCAAAAAGCGCTTAAAATTGAGCCGAACGATAATTACACCACCGTAGAGGAAAAGCTGGCTAAAATCGCTATTTTAGGCCTTACAGAGGCCATTCCGGACTATGTCGCCGGCACTTTATCCACAACCCCGCAAGATAACGCTCACGCATCAATCTGCAAAGAGCTGACTCGGGAAGACGGCAGAATTGACTGGTCCAAAACTGCGCAACAAATTTACAATCAATATCGTGGTTTGACCCCGTGGCCGGGAGTTTGGACAGTGTGGAATGATAAACGGCTTAAACTTTTACAAATTAACCCGTCAAACAAAACATTACAAACTGGTCAAGTGCTGGTTGAAGGTGATAAAATATACATTGGCGCGGGTGATCAAGCGATTGAAATTTTGGAATTACAGTTGGAAGGAAAACAAAAGACGTCGGCGAAAGATTTTATTAATGGATATAAAAGTATTGATAAAGTAGCATTGAGTTAGAATCATCTTTAAAAATCCCTCCGCATTCAATAGTATGCAAAAATTCCTCACCGACAAATCAATTTTTTACTCCAAACAAACCGTCGCCTTATTGGCGTTGTTTTTTATTATCCGCGTTGCTTCGTTTCTTTTGGTCGGGCACGAATTTTACCAAGGCGTTTTGGTTTTCTCACTTTTGCTGGTAATGGCGATTTTGTATTTCAAAAATCCGGAGTGGGCGTGGTGTATGTTGTTGACAGAAATATTTCTCGGCGGGTCAGGACACTATTTTGAACTCGCCGGATTATCCATCAGAACTCTATTTATTATCACTTTTCTCTTTCTCTGGCTCGCGCACCACTTTGGGCAAAAGCTTCTGCCGCAACGGTTGAAAATCCAGACTAATTTAAATTATATATTGATAGTACTTTTTGCCTCCCTGATTTTTGCCGCTGTCAACGGTTTTCTAAACAAAAACGACATCGGTAATATTATTCAGGATTTAATGCCATTCGGATTCTTGTTGCTTTTGTTCCCCTCTTTTTACTCTTTCAGCAATGAAAAAACCCAGCATTATCTTGTCAGATTAATCGCCGTGTTCATCATCGGCACGGCTTTGTTCGCTTTTCTGACTTTTGTCTTGTTTTCTTCACAAACACTTTTAATTCATCAGGATTTTTACAAATGGTTCCGCGATGTGAATGTCGGAAAAATTACCGACATGAAAACCGGCTTTTTTAGAATCGTAGAGCCGAGCCATTTGTTTATTGTTCCTATTATCCTTTTAATCACCTCACTGCGCATGCGGGCGGAAAAACATAACCGAATGTGGTGGGTGATGTTGATTTTAGCTATCTTTATTTTGGATCTGAATTTGTCGCGCGGATATTTTTTGGCTCTGGCAATCGGTTTGCTGGTGTTAAAGTATAAACACACTTGGAAAAAATGGTTTTTTGAATCATTGTCTGTTGTTTTGCTTATAATCGGCATATTCACCGCCACACACTTGTTCGCCAGTGGCGGAGTTTCGCCCGGTTGGGAGCTGTTGGGTTTACGCGTTAGAAGTTTCGCGTCTCCGGAAATTGAAATCAGCACTAATACCAGAATGATGATATTACCGCAAATCTGGGAAAAAATTAAAACTGCGCCCTTTCTGGGTGGTGGCTTGGGAAGCGAAGTGACATTTTTGAATACAGCAACATACGAAACAATTACGACTCAACATTTTGATTGGGGCTATCTGGAAATGTGGACCGAACTTGGGATCATTGGCGGACTGGCTTTGCTTGGACTGTATTTATTTACGGCCGTTTTGTTAATTAAAAAAATAAAAACCGCGCCGGATTGGCACGATTTTGATGTTGGCTTGCTGGCTGGTATTATCGCCTTATTGGTAATGAACGTTACTCTCCCCGCGTTGTTTCATGTGTTTGGAATTTTGTTTTTAGTTTTTGTTTTGACGGTGGCAGTGAAGCAGATGAATATTTTTGAAGGGATTATTGCGATTTTGTATAGAATCTTCAATAAATTAAAAATTGGGAAAAATCGTCCCCTCTCCTCGTAGGAGAGGGGTTGGGGTGAGGTCTCAACAAACGAATAAGACCTCATCCCTTACCCTTCTCCTAAAAGGAGAAGGGTATAAACAAATGTAGAAAATGCAAGCGCCGAGGTTCTCCAGTTCCTCGGCGTTTTTGCGGCCAGATTGGCCGCTGTGGCTAGCTCGCCACGATAGTGGGGCGGAAGAGTTCGCAGATTATTCCGTCGTCGTCTTTCAACGGCTCTCCGGTTGTAGGATGGACAGCGAAGATCGTGTGCCTTTCATAGCCACCCGCACCGTCGTCTGTCTGATGAACGAGTTCGTATCCACCAGGATGATGGATCGCGCGCGCCACCACCGCGTCTACGGCCTCCCTTTTGGGATTTGAATTCCCCATTCTGACATTCCTCCTAATTTAGGACAAAACGAAAATCTTGCCACCATGGCAAGATACAATTTAAACCAAATTTGTTAAAAAGTCAAATGGTGAAAGTGGATAACTAAATGCCGTGTTTATTTTGAATCACAATTTTTGCTTCTTCGTAATCTTGTACACGTTTTGAAATGAAGGGCAACCTGCAAAACGGTTCTTTATAACAAAAACTGGGCAGCCAGCGGCTCATTGTTCCTTGAGAGATAATTTTGAATAAAAATTCGTCCACCCACACACCAGTCTTTTTTTGTTCTGCCATCATCAGCCACAAATCCCAATCCTGAAAACGTTTTAAACTTTCATCCCACTCGATCGCGTCTTTTTTACGAATCAAAGAGGTGGAATGAATAAAATTTTGCCTCTTTAATTTTTCTATGCTAAACTCGTTGCTTTTTATTTGTTTTTTAAATTGAAAATTGAAAATTGTTTGAAAATTGAAAATTGAAAATTGAAAATTACAATAACTGTAGCTCGCTTCCGGATGTTTATCCAACCGCGCTTTTAACTTCTCCAACATCTCCGGCTCGGCAACCACGTCCGCGTCCCAAAATATCACAAACTCCCCCCTCGCCAATTCCAGTCCCCTATTTCTCGCCGCCGGCGCGCCTTTGTTTTCCTGTCTGACGAATTGTATTGGCGTATCAATTAAAAATTGAAAATTGAAAATTGAAAATTTCGTCTTGCTCCCATCATCCACAACAATCACTTCTAAATTTTTGTAAGTTTGTTTAGCAATCGAATCCAAAGCCAGACGAAGCTCTTTCGCTTGGTTGTAAACAGGGATGATGATGCTAATCAGTGGTTGCATAGATTTTTTTGAAATACAAAATGACCGGATACAAAATCATTTGTATGGCGATGAAACTATAAACTGCAATATAATTATTGAAATAAATACATACTGCAATTACGCCCATCATTATTAGCCGACCGACGTTCAAAAAAAGTTCACGAGAAATCCAAGTGATTGGATTGGCGGCTTCTTTTTTGTCCAGCATCACATTGCCCCGTATCGGTTCCATTAAACTCAACAAAGCCTTTAATAACAGCGCCAAAGCGAAAAAACCCAAAAAACCTTTGACAAAAACAAAAGAGAAAACCACTCCGGCCGTTATGAGAGACAGCGGCCAAATAAAAACCGTTCTTTTCTGCCATTGGTCAGAAATCCGGGCCATCGGCAGCGCGACAACTATTCCCGCCAGCGCGGCGACGGATAAAAATCTGCCGAAATTTAATTCGGTAGTGATATATTGCAACGAAAAAACCGTCACGACTATCAAACTTGTCTTGTGCAGAGAGCCGTCAATGATGGACAGTGTCCTTAACCCGCGGATATGAGTCAAAACTTCTTTAGTGGTGTATGAATATTTTTGACGCTCAACAAACCTTGTGAGATACGCGGCAGACAATAAGATAAGCCCAGTGCAAAAAATAAAAATCCACAACGGAAATTTAGCCAATACAAAGCTTCCAATCAGTGGCGCAACCAATCCCGTCACGATTCCTATCGCCCAGTATGTTGTAATATGTTCCAGATTACCGCCTTTAAAATTTTTGAAATAAAGAATGTTATAAGGCGCGAAAAACATTATTACACCCAAGCTATACACTATTGTATATGGAAACAGAAGCGCGGTCGCCGGAAAAGGCAAAAGTAAAATTAACATTCCAGCTACTATCAACAGATACCCTGTCAGAATGGTCCTGCGAGAGAATAAAGTTCTTCTAAAAAGCAAATACGCGACTATTAGAGAATATGAAAAAAATTCAGCTAAAAATATCTGAAAAAACGTGACGTCTTTTTTAACGAAGTAAACGAACAGCACGGATGTAAATCCAAAGGTGACAAAAGCCAACAGCACCTGCAACCACCAAACTTTGAAATTTTTCTGTAACCATTGATCCATATTTTATAATAACGGCAACCATTCGTTTAAAGTCCCGTTAGGGACGTCCGATAGTAGCCAGGCACTTTAGTGCCTGGAAAAAACACCCGGTATCACCAAGTCCCAGAGGGACGGCACAAGTGTACCAAATACCTTTTGTGTCGTCCCTCTGGGACTTTTGAGATTTATTTTACACCTTCCAGGGGCTAAAGCTCCTGGCTACTATCATCCTGCCCCTACGGGGCGGAACGATTAAATCCACTTCCCAATCACCTTCAACTGATTCCCCCACTTAAAATCCGATTCCAATCTCATTCTTGCGTTCATGCCAAGAGTTTTGGCGTATTCTTCGTTTTTCAACAATTCAATAATAGAATCAGCCACAATTTTGTCGCCTTGATAAATATCAACCACCAAACCGGTTTGGCCGTTCAAAACCGCTTCTTCCACGCCGCCGCTCCGACCGGCAATTACCGGCAAACCGGCCGCGGCTGATTCAAGAAACACCAGACCAAGCCCCTCTTCTCTGCCTTCGTCAGGATGTGTTAGCAGTACAAACAAATCGGCGAGATAATAAAACTTTTTTAATTCAGCATGCGGAACTATGCCGATATAACGAACCACATTTTGCAGAAAATTTTTCTGAATTTCTTTTGAAATTGACTCGCGTTTTGGCCCATCGCCGATTACCAACCAAACTAAGTTTGACACTTTTTCCAAGACTTTCGGCAAAATTCTAACTAAATGCGGATAACCCTTGCCATCATCCATGCGCGCGATGGTTAAAATCACTTTTTTGCCTTCCAAAGCGTATTGGGATTTTAATTTGTCAATTACTTCGCCGGCTGGCGCTTGATAAAAATCATTATCCGGACAAGGATACAAAACCAAACTTTTGTTTTGAAATTCCGGCCAGACGCGCAAAAATCTTTGACGCAGGCTCGCGCTGTTAAAAATAATTGCTTCCGCCTGGTTGACCACCGACCGCATGCGATTTTTTTTCCAATTTGAACGCGAAGCCGCGAGCACATCCGTGCCGTGGGAAAAAATTAAAAATGGCGCGTGCTTGAATTTTTTAATCAGCCGAGCGACATAGCCGACCGGCAAGACATGATGCAAATAAATAATATCAATTTTCTCTTTGCGCGCCAGCCAAAACACGTGCCAAAACAATTTCAACCAGCGAGGCCAGATAAACGACGGAAAATAAAAATTATGCCGGACCACTTTAAACGCGCAGTTTGCGTCAAATTCTTTCGCTTGTTTGTGTTTTGTCGCTAACACGATGACTTCCTCTGGTTTTAGCGCCGACGCGAATTGATAAGTGTAGCTGGCAATGCCGCCGATTTGGGGCGGAAACTCCATTGTGATTATAAGTTTCTTCATATAATTTTATTTTTTTATTAATAACAGTCCCTCTTTAACCTGCGCCACAGTTAACGCTCGAAAAGCAAAAAGCGTTGTTATATAAATAATCGCGCCGACTAAAATCGCGATTATATAGCCGAAGGAAATATTAACTAAATAAACTACTGCTCCCATAACACTCGCGGCGAGCAGTATTTGCCCGAGAGATTTAAACAAAAACCAATGTGATATCGTGATTATCCGCGGCACAATGATATAACCCCAAGCAGTTAAAACAAAATTTCCCGCTAACGCCGAAACTGCGGCGCCAACAACGCCATAGCGAGGAATTAAAAAGAAGTTTAAGGCGATATTTAAAATCATCACAAAAAAAACAATCGCAGTTTGCGTCGCTTGTCGATTGCAAGCGTTCAAAAAAGCGCCAATGGGGAAACTAATATAAGAAAAAACCAATCCCGCCAACAAAACTTGCAATGGCAAAATTGAATTAAGATATTCCGGCGTGTAAAGTGACAAAATAATCGGTTTGGCTAAAATTCCTATACCCACAGCAATTGGCATAACCACTAACAACAGATATTTAATCCCTTGCTCATAAACTAACGCTAATTTTTGCTTGTCAGACGCAAAGTACTCGCTGAATTTAGGATATAACGCCGCCACCAGCGCCAACGGAATAAATTGAAACGCGTAAGTTATTTTATAGGGAATACTATACCAACCAACCGCCACGTCGCCGGCTAATTTTGATAACAAAATAGAATCCGCGTATGAATAAACGCGGGCAAAAACCGCGGCCAAGGCGAAGGGAACCGCGATTCGCGCGAAAAATTTCAGCGCTCCTTTATCCCAATGGGGGGTTAATTTAATTTGAAAATTTCGATATAAAACCGCACCGGCATAACAAACATTCAAAAAACTGGGGATGGTAAAAGCAAGAATCAAAAAAATAAGCGGCAGGCCTAAATATAAAAAAGTTGTGCCTAAGATTAAAGTCAAAAATTGGCTGGCTGTAATTGCCAACGCTTCGTATTTTAAATTACCCAACGCGCGCAAGACACCATAGATTGATAGATGTAAAGAATCAAACAGCATCGTGAGACCGGATAAATAAACTAGATGTTTTGTTTCAATCGGATATCCCATCAGGTTAATTACCGAAAAAACCGCCAAATAGCTCAAACCGCCCAAAAAAATCTTAGCAAACAGCACGCTGGAAAGATATGTTTGCAGTTTGCTCTTCTCCCTTGCGCCTTCGCGAATCAAGACGTTGTTCAGACCAAGATCAACCAGGACAACGAAGATGGTCGTAAAAGATAGAGCAAAAAAATACTTGCCGGTGTTCTCCGCGCCGATATTTCTGGCTAAAATCGTAAAATAAGCGAAAGAAATTATCTTTTGCCCAACAGACGCTACCGTCATCCACACGGTATTGTGAGCGATGGATTTGCCCATAGTTGAGTATATTTTACCTGAAAATGCGAGAAATGACAATGTAAGACCGCCGACGAGACCTCACCCAACCCTCTCCTCTGCGGAGGAGAGGGAACGATAAAAAACCGCCTTTCGGCGGTTTTCGTGTGATGAAGTGATGTGATGATGCAGTGATAAGGTGTTTACCGCTTTCTCCACTGATGTCCTCGGCGAGCGCGATGCAAACCGAATTTCTTCCGTTCTTTGGCTCTTGAATCTCTGGTCAGAAAACCTTCGGCTTTTAAAATCGCTCTAAAATCCTTATTCCACTTCTCCAGCGCCCGCGCGATTCCGTGTCTAACCGCTTCTGCCTGTGAAGTTATGCCGCCGCCATTCACTTTAACGCTTATATCAAAACTTTTTTCCTTGCCAACCGCTATTAGTGGAGAAAGCGCCTTATCAATCCAATATTTAATTTTAAAATAACCGGCCAATGTTTTTCCATTTACAATTATTTCTCCTTTGCCCAAAACCAACTGAACACGCGCGGTTGATGTTTTACGTCTGCCCAAAGTTCTGATTAAATCCTCCTGTTTTACTTCTTTTTTTTCTACTTTCTCCACCATAAAACAAAATTATTTTTTGAAAATTAAACGCTTCATCAAACCAACGCGTTGATTATTTTTTGGCAACATGCCGATAACCGCGCGTTTTATCACCTCGCAAGGATCTTTCTCAAAAACTTTTTTCATCGGCACGCGCTTAATTCCACCCGGGTGCATAGTATGATGATAATAATCTTTCTGCACAAACTTGCGGCCGGTAAACTTCACCTTTCCCGCGTTTAAAACCACCACGCAATCCCCTTCATCGCGGCAAGGATCAAAACTTGCTTTATTTTTTCCGCGCAAAATTTTGGCGATTCGCGCCGCCAATCTTCCAACCGCCTGTTCGGTGGCGTCAATCTGAATGTGGTTTCTTTTAACTATCATATTTCAAACTATCAAACTAATTCAATCCGCGCCATTAAAGCCCCGTCATTCTTGCGCGGAGGCAATTTAATGACGCGAGTATAACCGCCTTGGCGATCTTTATATTTTGACCCAACCTCTTTCACTAATTTATTAATCGCTTCATCCGTGTATAAAACAGCTTGAATTTGTCTACGAGCGGTTAATCCATCAGCTTTCTTTGCGATTGTTATCAAAGGCTCAATCACGCCGCGTAAAGCCTTTGCTTTTGCCTGGGTGGTGCGGATATTCCCATGTAAAATCAAACTCTGCGCCAAATTACGAAACATCGCTTCACGGGGTTTTTTCTCTCTGCCTAAAGTGATTTTTTTCTTATTATGTCTCATAATTACTCTTATTTTTTAGCCGGTTTTTTCGCCTTTTTTATCTTTTTAGCTTCTTTAGCTTCACTTTTCTCATCTTTTTCCACTTCTGCTTCATCTTCTTCGTTTTTATTTTCTTCTTCCACGGCAACCAGCTCTTCATTTACAACTTCCGAAAGGATTTCGTCTTCATTGCTTGCTTCTAAAATCAAGGCAAAATGATCCATCAGCACGTTAACCGCTTGACGCACCGCTTCTTTTGGACTAATCGTTCCATTTGTCTCAATAGTAATCGTCAATTTTTCGTAATTCGTAACATCACCGACACGAGTTAGATCAACCTTATAACCAATATCGCGAATCGGCGTGTATAAGGAATCAATCAAAACCGTGCCAAGTTCAGAGATAACATCTTTCTTTTCTTCCACCGGCACATAGCCGCGTCCTTTGCCGACAGTAACTTCCATTTCAATTTTAATCTTGTCATTGGTAATTGTGAAAATTTTCAAATCAGGATTGGCGATTTCCACATCGGAATTTTTTTCAAAATCAGCCGCCGTCACTTCGCCTTTGCCTTTTTTTTCTAACTTTAATATTACCGGCTGATCGGAAAAACTTCGAACGGCCATCTGTTTTAAATTCAAAATTATTTCGACAATATCTTCTAAAACTCCCTCAATCGTGGAAAACTCATGTTGCGCGCCTCTTATTTTAACCGACTCAACGGCCGCGCCCGGCAAAGAGGACAACAGCACACGGCGCAAAGCGTTCCCCAGTGTAGTGCCATAACCCTGGTGGCAAGGAGTAATAACAACTTTGCCGATATTTAGATTATCGGTCGAGCTGAACTCAATTGAAGATGGCAGAAAGATTTTTTCCATATAAATAAACTACATTGAAAAATTATCTGGCTGAATAGTACTCAATGATTAATTTTACATCAAAAACTTTCTCAAAATCTATTTCACCCGGCTGGTTTAATATCTTGCCGATCAAAGTGTTAGCATCCATCTTTAGCCAAGACGGCTGATCAACTTTCAACAATTTCTCGGTCATGCCGGTAAAAATAATTTTCTTCTTCTTATTTTCTTTTAGAGAAATTTCGTCTCCGACGCCCACGATATGGGAAGGCACATTTAAAGGCTTCCCATTCACTTTAAACATTTTGTGGGATACCATTTGTCTGGCTTGCGCTCTAGTAACCGCAAAACCAAGGCGATAAACCACATTATCCAATCTCATCTCCAACATTCTTTGCAAATTCACGCTGGAATCGCCCTTTAAAGTTGTTGCTTTGTCCACATAACTACGGAACTGCCTTTCTCTGATGCCATAAATAATTCTGGCTTTTTGTTTTTCTAAAAGCTGTTTGCCAAAACCGGTCGCGGCTTTCGGGCGCTTGCCCGGGCCGTGCACTCCGGGCGGCTGGCTTAAACGTTTGGCAACCTTGGTCGGATTTGTCTTCAAACCCAAGTCAACACCGAACCGTCTGGCAATTTTATTTTTCGGACCAATATATCTTCCCATATGAGAATTACGAAGCTATAAAATTTAAACTCTGCGTCTTTTTGGCGGGCGGCAGCCATTATGCGGAATTGGCGTAATGTCTTTAATTGACAAAACTTGAACGCCATTCGCGTTAAAACCGCGGATCGCCCCTTCTCTGCCAGCGCCAATACCTTTAATAAATACGTTCACTTCTCTAAGACCGCATGGCGCGATTGAATCAATCACTTTTTTGACAACCTGTTGAGCGGCATAAGGCGTCGCTTTTTTAGGCCCCTTAAAACCAGTCATGCCGGCGCTAGCCCAACCCAACACATCGCCATTTTGATCAGTGATAGTAACAATTGTGTTATTAAAAGATGCCTGAATATAGGCGCGGCCATGCGAGACCTGTTTTATTGTTTTCTTCTTTTTTATGATTTTTTTAGTGTCTTTATTCTCTGCCATATAATTTATTATGTCTTCTGCGCGGACATTTTTCTGCCGCTCGGAGCGATGTTGCGCTTGTTGCCTCGTACCGTGCGGGAGTTTGTCCGCGTCCGCTGGCCTCTGACCGGCAAATGCTTGGCGTGGCGGCTGCCGCGATAACATTTAATATCTTTCATCCGTTTGATGTTTCCCGCGACATCACGCCGTAAATCACCTTCAGTTTTATACTGTTTTTCAACAATGGCGCGAATTTTATCTTCCTGCTCTTGAGTCAAATCTTTAACTCTGATATTTTCATCTATTTTTACAACCGCTAAAATTTTTTTCGCCAAAGTCGGACCAATGCCATAAATATATGGCAGGCTGATAACAATTTTTTTCTCACGTGGAATGTTTATGCCTGCGATTCTCATAAATAAAATATTAGCTATGCGGATTTTTTGCGCTGTTTAGTTCCTTGGCGCTGTTTGTGGCGCGGATTTTCACAAATAATATAAACTACCCCGCCGCGGCGGACTACTTTGCATTTTTTACAACGTACCGATACACCTGCTCGTACTTTCATATAGTAGAACAAAAAATACCAACCACTGCCGCGATATCAGCGTCCGACAGTCTCTTCACGCGGACATATAACCGTAAGCATGAAGGAGGTCAGACTACACCGCACTGGTTGATACTCTTTAATTTAGAATCGGTAAATTATCCGACCCTTGGATAGATCATAAGGTGTCATTTCCACTTTTACTTCATCGCCCACTCCAAGACGGATATGGTTAATCCGCATCTTGCCTGACAAGTGGCTGATCACCTCGTGGCCGTTTTCCAATTTAATCCTGAATTTCGCGCCGGGCAACAATTCTTCAATTGCGCCGCGGACTTCAAGAACGTCGTTCTTGGCTGTCATGGGTAGGAAATTAATCTGGCGCTATTTTACAGTAAAGCCAAATATCTGTCAAGTAAAATAATCCGCCGGATGTGAATAAGTTTCTTTGCTTAATTTAGCTGATTATTCGATATTAATGATTTTAAACGATAAACCCAGTATTTATAACTCAAAAAATTCCAGCATGTCGCCAAAATAATCGTGCCAATTCTGACTAATCTGTAATCCCAACCCAAACGATGATTAAAAAAATACATTGTTGTTATAGAAACCGCGTAGTTGAACCCCACTAAAGTCAAAAAACGGACAAGTTGGCGATGATCTAAATCGCGATTATCAAACGACCAATACTTGTTTAACAAAAAGACATAAGTAATTATAAAAACCTGATTAGTTACCACGGCCGTAATCGGCTGCCAACCAAAAACTTCTTTCAACAACATCAACGAACTCATGTCTAAAATAAAGGCGGAAAAACCAACGCAAAAATAGCGGATGAATTGGTGGCGAAGCGACCAAGCGTGGGCGACGATTTTTTTAAACATAAATCTTACAGAGTTTACAGCAAATTTCGTCATTGCGAGAAACGAAGCCGCAGCGGAGTGACGAAGCAATCCAGTCGTCATAGCAATGACGTAAGAGTATAACAACAGTGTGGATTGCTTCGTCGTCGCGCGAGCTCCTCCTCGCAATGACAGCCCCATTACCTCAGCACCGCTTTAATCCGCCTCACTCCCGCGCTGCTGGCCTCTTCTTTGGTAATTTTAAATTGCCCCAAAACGCCGGTGTGCTCAACATGCGGACCGCCGCACAACTCCACGCTAAAATCTCCTATTTTATACACTTTAACAATGTCAGGATATTTGTTTGGGTCAAACGACACTTTAACGGTTTTTAACGCCTCGTCTCTTGGCATTTCAAGCATCTCCACTTTTATGTCTTCTTTTATTTTCTTATTAACCAAATCCTCAACTTGCTTTAATTGTTCTGTTGTCAATTTTTCCGCATAATTAAAATCAAAACGCAATCGTTCCGCTGTAATATTGCTTCCCTTTTGAAGAACCCCCTGCCCTAAAACATTATTCAACGCCGACAGAAGCAAGTGCGTGGCGGTGTGGTATTTTGTCTCTATCTCACCTGTCCCCGCTAGCCCGCCTTTGAATTTTTGTTCTGATCCCATTCGGGAAACTTCTTGATGTTTTTTATATTCTTTTCCAAATTCTCGTTTAAACTCTTCTGCATCAATCAACAGGGCGTGTCTAGCGAGCTCTTCATTGATTAATTCCAATGGAAAACCATAGCTTTGATACAAATCAAAAGCTTCTCGTGGTGTAACCACATTAATAGTAAACCGTGATCTTGCTATTGGATCACTAGGTGGCCATCTTACCGCCGTGGCAGTATCCATCATTTTTAACTTTTTATTTATTATCCTATCTATCTCTTTAATCCCATTTTCTAAAGTACTCCTAAACTTACTTTCTTCTTTGTTTATTTCCTCCAAAACAAAATTTTTATTCTTTTCCAATTCTGGATAAATTCTGACAAATACTTTAATCGTCTCCTCGGCAATCCGCGAACAAAAATTATTTTTAATTCCCAAAGTTCGACCGTGACGAATAGCGCGGCGAATTAATCGACGCACGACATATCCTTGTTCAACATTGCTCGGTCCGACGCCACGATCATCTCCCACAATCATCGTTGTCGCGCGCAGATGGTCGGCGATAATCCGCATTGAACGCCTTATTTCCGCGCTTCCAGCATATTCGTGGCCGGAGATTTCCTCAATTTTTTGAATTAGCGGCCAAAAAGTGTCCGTTTGAAACACATCAGCATAGCCATTCAAAGCCACTAGTGTCCGCTCCAGCCCCATTCCCGTATCCACATTTTTCTGTTTCAGCGGTTCATAACTACCATCAGGTTTCTTATTATATTGCATGAATACATTGTTCCAAATTTCCAGCCAGTTAACTTCATCATTGCCCGGATTACTGCCAGATAGGGGAAATTCTGACTCTCCCACCCAATAAAACATTTCCGTATCCGGACCACACGGACCGGTGGCGCCAGCAATCCACCAATTGTTTGTTTTGGGTAGTTTAGCGATTCGCTCTTCCGGCATGTCGAGTCCAATCCATATGCTGTATACCTCTTCGTCAAAACGTGCATCCGCGTCTCCGACAAAAACAGACACCGCCAGCTTTTTCGGATTTAACCCTAACCATTTTTTATCAGTCAAAAATTCCCAGGCCCACTCTATCGCTTCTTTTTTAAAATACGCCCCTAGCGACCAATTCCCGAGCATTTCAAAAAAAGTTTCATGCCGATTATCCCCCACTTCGTCGATATCCTGCGTGCGTATGCACTTTTGACAACTTGTTAATTTATCGCCAGCAGGATGTTTTTCTCCCAACAAATAAGGAACCAACGGATGCATTCCGGCAGTGGTGAAAAGAATCGTCGGATCATTTTCCGGAATCAAAGAAGCGCTCGGAACAACCGCGTGGCCTTTTGACGCGAAAAAATCAAGATATTTTTGGCGAAGTTCGACAGAGGTAAACATAGCGACTCGCAAATTTTACATTTTGATATTTAAATTTTCATTTCAATCACTCCGCCACCCAAACATTCTTCATCTTTATAAAATACCGCGAACTGCCCTGGCGTTACCGCCCGTTGGGGTTTATCAAATCGAATCACCAGTGATGCAGTGGTGAAGTGATGCAGTGGTGAAGTGATGACGCATTTCTGCAACGGCTGTCTGTGTCTCAACCTCACCATACATTTTAACGGAAACTTTGGCGGCTGTCCAGCTATCCAATGAACTTTACCAATTTTAACCTCTTTTTTATATAATAAAGCGTCGTCTTCGCGGCCAACAACCAATTCATTTTTCTTGATATTTTTTTCCACCACATACAACGGCTCATTATCAATCTTACGTCCTATGTCATATGTCCTAAGCCCAAAATGTCTTTGTCCTATTGTATAAAACGCCAACCCTTTATGTTCCCCAACCACTCCCCCATCTGAAAAAACAATCTTCCCTGATTTGCTTCTAATCTTCGTCAGTAAAAACTTCTCCATTGGCACCTCGCCGATAAAACAAATTCCCATGCTTTCTTCCTTTTCAGCGGTTGGTAAATTAAATTCACGCGCCAGTTTTCGGACTTCAGACTTCCGATATCCGCCAAGGGGAAATAAAACCTGCTGCAGTTGCTCTTGCGATAATTGATGAAGAAAATATGTTTGATCCTTATTTTTATCCTCTGCCTGTGTGAGATAATATTGGATATTTGATATTGGATATTTAAGATTTGTTTGTTTCTTGTTTCTTGTTTCTTTAGCGTACGCATAATGTCCAGTAGCTAATTTTGCATATCCCAACCGCTTTGCCGCTCGCAACCACACTCCAAACTTTATAAACTTATTGCACATCACATCCGGATTCGGCGTCCGGCCGGTTCGGTATTCTTTAAACATATAATCCGAAACTAACTTTTTGTATTCTTTTTGAAAATCCAATTTAATCAATTTAATTCCAAGTTTAGCCGCAACTCTAACAGCATCTCTATAATCCGACACCCAGCACTCGCTATTAGTTTCATTAGCATCCATTCGTATATTAGCATTATAATTAACCGCAAACATTCCTGTCACATCATAACCTTGCTTTAACAACAAAGCGGCGGCCACGGAAGAATCCACGCCGCCACTCATTGCCACCAATATTTTTTCTTTTTTTTTCATACCAGCCTCGGAAACAAAATCCCGCCTTTTTTTATTTTCGCGCCGAATTTTAGTCTGCCTTTTTCAATTTCTTGTTCTAAAGAATTTATTTTTTCAACCTCAACTCCGAGCTGTGATAAAATGTTGCCGGCAGTCTCTGGAATAATAGGCAACAGCGCTAAAGCGATCTGACGCAAAGATTCTGATAGATTGTAGAGCAGGGCGGAAATATCTTCGCCTTTTTTCGCTTTCTCCCATGGTTTTTCTTTGGAAATTAAAGTATCGCACGCGGCTACATATTCATTAATCAGACTAACAATTTCATCAAACTTATAATTTCCGAACATTTCATCATACTTTTTCCAAAAATCAACCCTCACAACTTCATTTTGTTTTTTATCCTCTTTGGGGATTTTCCCATCGCGATATTTCTCCACCATTGTCAAAATCCGCGAAGTTAGGTTGCCGACCCCGTTTACCAAATGCGCGGTGTAAAATTTTTCAAAACGTTCAACACTAAAATCGCCATCATCATCCGGCGGTAAAGCGCCGAGTAGAAAATAACGAACAGCGTCAGTGCCATATTTTTCAACCAGAACAAACGGATCAACCACATTACCGAGCGATTTACTCATTTTCTGCCCATCAAAAGTGATAAAGCCGTGGATAAAAATCTGTTTGGACGCCGGCAAACCGGCAGACATCAACATTGCCTGCCACATCGCGCTTTGCTGGCGCAAATTATCTTTCCCCGCCACCTGAATTCCGGGCCAATATCGACAATAGCCGCAACTATTGTCGTCCCGAGCCGAGCCAAGGGATCCATTACAATTACAAGGCCAACCAATAGTGGAAATATAATTTATCAGAGCATCAAACCACACATACATCACCTGATCTTTATCCCCTGGTACTGGCACACCCCAAGGCATTTTCGCTTTTAATCTGGAAATGCTAAAATCCTGCAAACCCCGCTCAACAAAATTGGTTATCTCCCGCAACCGATTGTGTGGAATAACAAAATCTTTTTGCGTCCGATAAAGTTCCAAAAGCTGTGCTTCATATTTGGAAAAACGAAAAAAATAGTTTTCTTCTTCAATTAATTCTATATCCAAATTGGGATGGACCGGACAGTCGCCATTAACCAATTCCGAATCGGTTTTTTCCAGCTCACAGCCGACGCAATATTTAATTTTGTAATTTTTTTTGTAAATATCTCCATTTTTAAAACATCGCGTCCAAAATTCCTGCGCCGCCTTCATGTGGTGTTCATCAGTCGTGCGGATAAAATTAGTATAACTCAAATTCAACGCCTGTTTTAGCGCGTCAAATTTCGCCGCGTATCGATCGCAATACGCTTGCGGGTCTTCTTTGTTTTCCTGCGCCTTACGGTAGATTTTCAATCCGTGTTCATCGGTGCCGGTGCTAAAGACAACCTCTTTCCTCAACATTTTTTGGTATCTAACCAGCGCGTCCGCCTGGATAATTTCCAAAGCAAAACCAATGTGTGGATCGGCGTTCACATACGGCAGAGTAGTGGTCAGATAAAAAGTTTTTGACATAATTTTTATTGACTTAATCAAAATTCTTATGTTTAATACATCTGGTCTCTCTCGAATCTGTAGCGCTTGCTCGGTGGCAGTACAAGCTGTCATGAGGGCTTAGATTTTGGAGAGACCGCCAATCCTTTGTTTGTTTAAAAAATCAAATGGAATGCCTAAACGAAGTGAAATTCTTTCTTTAACCACCCGCAATTTTCTTTGTTCTGACAGCCCGGCGGCGACTAAAGACTCCCTCGGTTCTCTGCCAAGTAAATATCCCATGATCACAGCCTCTTCTTTCGTCTGCGCGTTTGACGGTTCGCCGGATAATTTCTCCAGATCCTCTGACAATACAGAAAGGTATTCTTCTGTTTTGTCTTTCCTGTCTTGCTCCACCTGATATCTTTTTGGTTCTATCAAACTTCTAAAATCATCCAAACTTCCTGGCATTTGAGGGAATCTTTTTGCCAAATATCTTTCTCTTAAATAAGAGTAAATTTGTGATATTCTAGACACCTCCACTCTTTTACCTTCTATCCGTTCCAATTCATCAACTATCTCTTCACTAGTCCAACCCATTGTAGCGCCTTTAAACAGTGCCTCTAACCTTTGTCGATGTTTTTCATCTCTAATTTTCTCAATTATTTTTGATAATTCATCAACCGCTTCAAGACGCGCTTTAAAGCCGCTTAACTCTCCGGACAGTCTGTTCACTGCTTTAAACTTCTGAATCTTTGTCGCATCCAAAAATGGCGATAAGCCTCTATTGCGGCAAAAATCATTAATTTTATTTTGATAAATCGCTCTGCGAAATTTTACTCCGTAACAAAAAGAATCAAAATCAACAATGTCTCTCGCGATATTATCAGTTACTTCATCACGAACATAATCTGCAATCTCTCTAATCTGTTCGTCACGAAAAATTCCTCTGGCTTTTATTAAGCCAAAGACCATTCCATCATCTCCGGTTTCTCTTAAAAGTATTTTGTACGCTTCTTCTTTCAATTTCTCTGGAGAATGACCAAATTCTGGATTATCCATATTATTAAATTAATTTATTACTACCACAAACTCTCCCTTCTCCAAAATTTTCATTGCTAAAATTTCCTCAATCGTCCCGCGATAAATGCTTTCAAATTGTTTGGTTAATTCGCGGCAAACGCAAATTTGTTGATTTTTATTTAAAACACCAGCCAATTCATTCAAACATTTTTTAATCCGATGCGATGATTCATAAAACGCGACAGGGTGTTTTGATTCGGAGACTTCTTGAAAAAACTTCGCACGGCCTTTGTGCGGCGGAAAGCCGAGAAAGAGGAATTTGTCAGTGGGAAAGCCGGAAACGGATAAAGCGGCGGTTAAAGCCGAAACCCCGGGAATCGGCAAAACACTGTCATTGCGAGCGACTCGAAAGGAGCGCGGCAATCCATCGTCGTGATCGTTCTGGATTGCTTTGTCGCGCCAGCTCCTCGCAATGACGGATGCAACCAAGTTGTTGCCTGGGTCGGAAATTCCAGGTGTTCCCGCGTCTGTTACTAACGCTAAACTTTTTCCACCCGACAACAACTCTTTTATCTCCCGCACTTTGCGCTCATCGCTATGTTGGTGATAACTAATCGTTCGGGTTTTAATTTCAAAATGATTCAGCAATTTTTGCGTGTGCCGAGTGTCTTCGCATAAAATAAAATCAACGCTTTTGAGTGTTTCAAGCGCGCGGAGCGTAATATCGCCCAAATTGCCGATTGGCGTAGCGACAATATAGAGAATGCCAAACATACTTTAAGGACACAAGATACAAACAAATTCTAAATTAAAAATTTAAATAATCAAAGGTTTTTTGTGTTTGAATATTAAAAATTTAAAATTGTTTGTTTCTTGTATCTTGTTTTTTACTTATTCAATCACTATCGCCGCGGTCGGACAACTTTCCGCGCCCATTTTAGTGGTCTCTTCGCTATCAGTGACTGGATTTATAACTTCAGCCTTATTTGTTTCATCATTCATTTTGAAACTCCCCGGCGCAATGGCCGCGCAAGTGCCGCAACCGATGCACTTGTCTGGATCAATTTTGATTTCCATAGTATTTTTTGACGTGTTACACATTAATAATACGCTGATTTTGCCCTGTCTTTTGAAACCAATCATTTATGGCTGTCCGCAATGCTTGATCGCCAAGCACGGAACAGTGGACTTTACGCGCCGGCAAACCGCCCAATCGCGCCAAAATGTCCTGTGGTTTTATTTTCAACGCGTCATCAACTTTCATTCCACCGTTTTCCGTCACCATCACGCTCAACATTGAGGTAGATGCTATTGCCGAGGCGCAGCCGAATGTCTGCCATTTGCATTCTGTTATTCTCTCACTTTTCTTATCAATTTTCAACCACAGCGCCATTTCATCCCCGCAAGCCGGCGAGCCGACCCGCCCGGACGCGTCAGCATTATAATTTTCTTCTTCGCCGTGTTTTAACAAATTTTTTGGATTAAAAAAATGATCCTTGACTACATCAGTATATAACCAGGCTTTACCTTCCTTGTCTCTAATTTTCGCTTCTTTGGACATATTATCTCTGGTGGTATTTGGGATGGAAATTTTTCTTTGGATCACAGGTTAAGTTGACTGGCGAAACCTCCCTCAATCGCTCAACAATTCCCGGCAGATATTCCATAATATAGTCAATGTCTTGTTTGGTCGTTGACTTTCCCAAAGTAAATCGTAAACTGCCGTGCGCGTATTCATAAGGCAAACCGCAGGCGGTCAAAACATGCGACGGTTCAAGCGATTGCGAAGTGCAGGCC
>MFQN01000012.1 GCA_001783065.1 Candidatus Magasanikbacteria bacterium RIFCSPLOWO2_12_FULL_43_12 | reverse complement strand
TCGGTTTATTTTTATAAATCTCCATTTCCTGCGCCACATGCGGGTGGTGCCCAATAATAATATCCGCGCCGGCGTCTATCATCTCGCGCGCTAATTTTTGCTGGCGCGCGTTTGATTTCAAAAATTTGTACTCATCGCCCCAATGGATATTTACAATCGTAAAATCAGCCGACTTCTCCGCCTGTTTGATTAAAGCAACTATTTTATCTGTCGGCAATGGAGAAAAAGTATCATTCAGACCGAGAAAAGCGATATCAAGCCCGCCGATTTGTTTTATTTTCAGAGCGTCATCACTGATTCCATAGCTATCGCCATAAAAATCAATTCCGGCTTTTTCTAAATTAATTTTTGATTCAGCAAACCCCGCCTGCCCCATGTCTAAACTGTGATTATTGGCCAAATTAAAAATAGAAAAATTATATTTTTTCAAAGTTGAAATTAACGCGGGGTCAAAACGAAAAGCGATAGACTTGCCGGTATCGCGGCGAGAATCAGCAAATGGACCTTCTAAATTCGCGTGAACCTCATCCATGCCGGAAAAAAAACGATTCTCTTCGCCTGCTAAGGCGGAAAATAGCCAGTCCCCGTCGTTTTCTTTAACTCTTTCCGTCACATTGCGGTCTAACATCATATCACCGAAAAATAGAACCGACGCAGTTTTATTTTCACTTCTATCACCATTGCCAAACCACACTGAATAGTGCGAAGTCTGCCCAGGATTGTCGTACATCTCATAAACCGGCTTTTGCGCCCCAAATTTTTCCATCAACCGCAATAAAACATACAAACTCGGGATGGAATCAATCTCTAATTTTGATAAGCGGCTAAAATCAAAATTTTTAATAACCGCTTCGCTTAATTCATCATGAAACGCGGACACTGGCGCCGGCTGATAATGCGAAAAATCAATTGATGAAATAACCACCGCGTCTTTTGGCAATTCTTTTTCTAATACTCTAACTAATTCATCCATTTCTTGGTTTTTAGTATTATTTTTGAGAATTATGGGGACGACTTTCGCGTCGGGCAAAGATTTGGCGATAAAGCTCACGAGCGGATAAATGCTGTGTTCTTCTTTCATGGTTGATTCATCCACACCCACTAATTGGCGACCACTAATTACACTAATAAGATTATGGTCGGTTTTTATGATACCAAATGGCGTTTTCCAGTCACGGTCAGATGTGATTATATTGGAATAACCGCGTCCAAAGTGATTTGGGCCGACCAAAACAATGGTTGACGGGTTTTGTTTTTTAAGATAATCAAACAGAGTCGCCGGCATATAGCCGGATAGCAAATGGTGCGGAATAATCGCGCCTTTGACTTCACCAACTTCACCGACATCTTTCCTGCTTTGATAGAAAGACTCAAACATCTTTTTATCCCACGGCGCGGAATATTGATACTGTTTATTTTCCTCATCAATAACCTGCGACGTATTTTTATACACAAAACTGGCTGAACTACAGCCAGCGATGAAGAGGAGTATGAGTGGGAGAAAAAAATTTAACATAATTCTCTAAAATCCCCTCCCATGTTAGGGGAGGGCTAGGGAGGGGTAGCTAGTAAAACCCTCAACCCCCTCCTCGCCTCCCCCTACGAGGGGGAGGGATTCATAAAACTAAATTTCTATAAAATCACTCCCTCAATATAATCCACGGTTGACTTTAGCATCTTCAACGCCTCGGGCAGAAGCGGGACTAAAATATTCGCGATGTTGCTTAAGATTGGAGCGATGATGGAGTCCGCCATTTTTTCCATCAACTTATCAGAAAGCGGAAAACGTTCAATAAAATAGACGATTAAACCCAAAGTCAAAACTCCTTCAAAAGCGCCGACAATTAGACCTAAAAATCTATTGATACCTTTAATAAACGGCAAGTGTGTAATAATGCCGGCGAACTTATCCACAATCCAAAACGCGAAACCGACCAAACGATTGATGATGACAAACGCGATTATGAACATTAAAACCTTTGGTAGATTCCCCTCCCAGCCGGTAACGCCGGTCAGCCAGCCGGCCATTGGCTCATAATATCTGCTCGCCAAATAAGCGCCAATCACTGTTCCCAATAACGAACCAAGAGTATGAATTAACCCAAACCAAAAACCAAACATCGCGAACCCGCTGATGATGATGAGGAAAATTATATCTACTAACGACATAGTACAGAATGTTAAGAATACTCTTGAGAGTATAGCACATTTATTAAAAAATACCCAGCCAAAAAAATCCCTCGCACTTGCGAGGGATTTTTGGTTTAGCTATTAACTAGCCATTGCGTCTTGCCTGCATACAATCGCGGCAATACACTGGCTTGTCTCCGGTCGGCTGGAAAGGCAGTTGGGTGATTTTACCACCGCAACCTGCGCAATCAACGTTCACGTCAAACATTTGACGAGGACCGCGGGAAAAACCGCCGCCGCCGCTGCGACCGCCGCCGCTGCGATTGGTATCGCGATAAGCGCGATTGCAATCGGCGCAATAAACCGGTCGATCAGAGTTCGGCTGGAAAGGCAATTGCGAAATGTGGGTGCCGCATTTAGCGCAGCTTAAATCCACATCAAACATCTGCCTGGTAGAATTATCGAATGCCATACTTGATTTGAACTAATTGTTCCCAAAATGTTGTTTGAGATACTGATAAATAAATTCGACCTATTTGGGAACGATTAGTTGAAATTAACTAAGACGATTCCCTTCTCCTGGGTTACCCCTTGGATTTATAATTTAATCGGTTCTATCTTTGACCGCAGATACTGGAAATAAGCCGATTCCAGCGGTTTTAACAGTTTGTACCGTTTGACCAACAGTATAGCACACTTTGTTTCTAATTGCAAGTAGTTGCTATATTGATAACGAAAATTCTGGTTAAACGCCTCTTCATCGCCCTTAAACGCTTCCCGCGCTCGTTTAACTCCAGCTATTCCAAAACCATCCAATTTATCCGCGTCCCGCAAAATCCAGGCTGTGTCATACTTGCGCGCCGCGTGATTCCAGTGGTAACGAACCGCGTAAAGCAGTTCAATTTTTTCCGCGCGAATTAATAAATCAAATTGTCTATCATTTTTAAACCATCCTCTCAACATTTGATAAGACAACTCATGATGTTCATGATTGGAACCGCTAAGTATCTCCTCTCTCACTCTGCCAATGTCATGGAGCCATCCGACCAGTTCGCACAAAAAAGGCTTTTTGGCTTTTGCGCCTCGTGCTATCTGCCGCGCCCATGCCGCGACCCGGCTGATGTGGTCAAAACCATGCGCGGGGACCGGTGTTTCAGTAAATAATTGTTTTACTTTTGCTTTAACACTCGCCAGTAATTTTTGTTGAGCTTTATTATAAATAATTTCCTTCATACTCACACTCTTTCAATTTTCGCGCCGACGCCCTTTAATTTTTCCACCAAATTTTCATAACCGCGGTCAATCGCGTAAGAATTGCGCAACACTGACTTGCCTTTGGCCGCCAGCATGGCAATAACAATAACTACTGCCGGACGAATCGCCGGCGGGCACATCAATTCATTAGCGCGGAATCTAATCGGCCCTTCCACAAAAACTCGATGCGGGTCTAATAAAGCGATTTTCGCTCCTAATTTTTGCAGTTCTAAATAATAGATCGCCCGATTTTCATAAATCCAATCGTGCACCAAAGTCCTGCCCCGCGCTTGCGTTAAAATCGGAACAAACAAAGGCAGATTATCAATATTTAAACCAGGAAACGGCCGGCCATAAATCTTATCAGGCAAAGCGATTAGATTTGATAATTCAAACTTAACGTCAACAATTACAAACTTCCCATTTTTTGATTTGCGGCGGTTTAACAAATGATATTTCTGACCCATCACAGATAATTTCTCCAATTCCAATTCTAAAAAATCCAGTGGACAATTCTCCACGGTTAAAGGCGACTTCGTCGTGATAGCCGCAGAAAAAAATGTCATTGCCTCAATCGGATCAGGCATGATGTGATAATCGGAAACCGGTTTTAGTTTTTTAACTCCGGTAATTTTCAAAGTGGTAGAACCGATGCCTTGAATCTTCGCGCCGGCTTTAACCAAAAAATAACAAAGATCCTGTACCATATAATTAGAGGAAGTAAATTTAATCACACTCTCCCCCGGCGACATTACCGCGGCCATAATCGCGTTTTCCGTCGGTGTATCGCCTGATTCGTACATTACTACGCCAGCTGAATGCAATGGTGAATTTTCTACTTCATAATATTTAACTTTGGATTCAACCTTAACGCCAAACTTTTCCAAAGCGAAAAGATGCGGCTTGATCGTGCGCGAGCCTAAACGGCAGCCGCCGGATTTATAAATTTTATATTGTTTTTCCCGCGCCGCCAAAGCGCCCAGTAACAATAGTGATGACCGCGTCACTTCGCAAGCGTGTCGATTCATGTCCGCCATTTCCAATTTGACGCTTGTATTCAAAAATAATGTATGTTCGTCATGCCATTCAACCTTGACGCCAATGCTTTTTAAAATTTCCAAGATACGAAAAACTTCTTCAATCCGCGGCACATCGCGCAATACCACTTTACCATGAATCATCAATGACGCGCACAAAATAGCCACCGCGGAATTCTTGGCCGCGCCGACTTCTATTGACCCGTGTAATTTCCTCCCGCCATTGATAACAAACTTCGCCATAGATAGATAGTAAGGATTGATTTTCCTTCAAAGTATGATAAGATTATAGAACAAAAAACTACAATACGCAATAGGGGTTTAAAAATTGTCCCGCAGCGAGCGGGATCCCGCTGTGGCGGGAAAAAATACAAATTTCATTTATGTACCCAAAAACGCGCCTAACCAGACCAATCCGCCGGATCATAATGTCCTGCCTGATTTTGATTTATTTTATCACTGCTCCGCTTATTATTTTCTATACCGCCGGCTACCGCTATGATTTTCAAACCGGCGAAATTAAACAGACCGGCGTCTTAAATATTGATGTCAAGCCGAAAAATGCGCAAGTGTACATCAACAACACACTAATGAAGGAAAATCTGCCGATTTACCTGCCAAATCGCGCGCCCGGCAGCTATAAAATAAAAATCACTTTACCCGGATATAAAGATTGGGAAAAAGATACTTTAATTCAAAGCAAAAAAACCGCTTATATAAAAAATATCGCTCTTTTCAAAGAATCACTGCCGATGGAAACAATGAAAGAATATACTAAACCAATGACTGATGTCTATTTTTCACCAACCGCGGCATTCTCTCTCATTACTTCAAAAAAGGACGCGGTGTTTGAGGTTGACTTGATAAATTTAAATGATTTTTCATCTCAAACCATGCTGCGCGTCAAAGCCGATTTTAAACCGGAAATCTCATGGTCGCCATTTAATGATTTTGCCTTCACAAAGACCGTAACTGACAAAATAGAATCAATAACGCTTTTTGACGCCAACAACCCGACGGCGAACAAGACTTACAACTTCAATAAAAAAATTGATACAGCGCAATGGGCAAATAATACTTCTATCCCGACGCTGTATGTAAAAAATGATGACCAGATTATTTCCCTGAACACCGAAACCAGCAAAGAATTAACTAAAACCTCGACTGATGTATGGTACGTGGAGTCAGAAAATACCGTTTGGTTAAAAACTGAAAACAAAGGACTTGTTTTAATTGATTCCGACGGCAAAGAAACAAAAAAAATAATCTTAAGAGAAAAAACAGATAAAATAATAGATATTAATTCTTCCCGCGCCATCACCGTCAACGGCCAAAACACAATCATCACTCAAATAGAAAACGATAGCGTCAGAGACACCATCACCACTCCAACGCAGAATATTTTCTTCAATCAAAAAACCGGCGAATGGCTCGCCTGGTCGCCGTGGGAACTTTGGACTATTTATGAAGATGGAAAAACCGCGCTTTTAAACCGCACCGGTGAAAAAATGAATTTTGTTCTTCCGCTGGATGAGTATGGCGTTCTTCTGCTGGCTTCGAAAAATAAAATCACCGGCTTTAATCCGGGATATTACATAACACACGAGCTTCTTAACAATGCCAAAATAGATCAAATCTCCGTCGACACCGAGCGACGCAAAATTTTCTTCTTCGGCGAAACGGCTGGAAAGAGAGGACTGTTTGAGTTGGAGTATTAAATTTCTATCACCGTCTTATCCCCCACCACCATCCGATGTCCTTCGGCCTCTTGGTGATGTTTTTTTATAATCTTAACACCCTTGCCAATCAAACTGCCGGTAATTTTTATATCGCAATTAATCTCGCAATTTTCCAGAATAATGGAATTGTTTATCTTGGCTTGTTTGATCTCCGTCCCCTGTCCCACCGTAACGTATGGCCCAACTTCGCAATTCTCTAAAATGCAATTCTCGGCAATAATTACCGGACCGACAATCTTCACGCCTTTGGCTACTCGAGAACCAATCCCCACTCGTACTTTGCCGATAATCTGCGTTCCGGGATCAACCGCGCCATGGTTTGGGAAATCCGGCGCGCCTAATTTATCCAACAACAATTTATTGGCAACCAACAAATCCCCCGCCAAACCGGTATCTTTCCACCAGCCGGTAATTTCTTTGTAACCGACTTTATGATTATTTTTTAATAGATAGGAATGAATGCTGGAAATTTCATATTCGCCGCGCGCGCTTCTGGCAATATTGTCAAACGCTTTAAAAAATACTTTCGGACCGTATAAATAAATGCCGGCAACCGCGAAATTGTTCGGCGGGTTAGCAGGCTTCTCCAACACGTCAATCAGTTCTTTATTTTCATTAAATAGCGGCACGCCGAATCTTTGCGGATCAGGCACTTCGGCCAACGCGAGCAGGCAATCATATTTGCCTTGGTTGAATTCATCAACCGTATCTTTAATCCCGCCTAAAATAATGTTATCGGATAAATAAAACAGGAACGGCTCATTGCCGATAAAATCCTGCGCTTCTTTTACCACATGAGCGATGCCTTGCGGCCCGCCGCGCTGTTCATAAAATTTTATTTTGATATTCCAGTGCCCGCCATCGCCGATGTATTTCTGCAAATCAGTTTCTCCCGGATTGACATTGATAAAAATCTCATCAATCCCCGCTTCCACCGCCTTTTCAATCGCGTGAAAAATCATCGGCTTGTTGGCAAGCGGCAGTAAATGCTTATTTGTGGTGGTGGTGATCGGATAAAGCCTTGTTGCCCGACCGCCGCCGGTTAGAATTGCCTTACGAATCCTCATAATCAAAACACATAACACAATTAACAAAACTCAATCGGCATGTTCTGTTAACTGTGTTTTGAGTTCTGAAAATCACCATCTTACCAATAATTTAATAAAATAAAAATACCCTTTCATCATTGGATTACCTACCAATTTAAGCGCCGGATTCTCCATTGATTTTTCCTGAAAATAAATCCCGCTAACCGAATTTTTGAATAATTCTTTATCATTTACTTTTCTGATGTTCTGAATATGTTTCCTCTTCCCCAGCCACAACTTCCAACTGCTTGGTTTTAGCCAATACTGGTAAACTTTTATTCTTTCTTTGGTCCAACCGCCCTTAAAAGCGAATAACCAAAGCCCGATTTCAAGAACTATCGCCATCGGCGCCAACAAAAACAAAGTCGGCCAGCGGAAAAACATCAGCATCGTGCCATACCGATTGCGTTCCATCCAATAAAATTTTGAGATACTCCGGCCGAATTGATATTTATGATAAAACACGGAATCGCGGATTAAAGCAATTTTGTAACCGACAGCGCGCAGACGAAAAGAATACTCCAAATCTTCATGATACAAGAAAAAATCACTGTCCCACAATCCGTATTGTTTTAATAAATCCGCGCGCATCATAATCGCCGCGCCGCTGGCATAAGCGATTTCTTTGACCGGCGGGACATTCAAATCCCGCAATGGTAAACGATACTCGCCGCAAAATCCAAAACCCAAATACTGAAACGCGTTGCCGGCGCTATTGACAAATTCCGTTTCCGGATGTAGAAGCATCAACGATTGCGCCGCGCCAATGGTTTTATCGTTCTCCATTGCCGTGATAATCGGCTCCAAAGAATTCGCGGCCATGAAACCGTCGTTGTTGTGAAGATAGACATAATCAAAACCGTTCGCCAAAGCCAATTTTATTCCCTCATTATTACCACCCGCAAAACCTAAATTTTCTTTTTGCGCCAAAAGTGTCACATGAGGAATTTCCTTGCCCGACAACGGCATCACTGTGTCCTCAATAAATCTGATTGACGAACCGTAATCCGGATGCGGATTATCCACAATCACAAATTCCAATTTATCTTTTGGATAAGTTATTTTTTTCAAAGCCGAAACCACATCATCTATGTATGGCTCGCAATGAAATGAAAGATAAATTATCGCGATTTTGGGATAATTCATATTTTAGTTTTTATATACTTATGCTTGCCCCGCCACTTCAATAAATAACTGATCCAGCTTCTTAAATGAATCCTCGCCAATTTATTTTTAAACAACGCCTTAATAATCCCCGGCACTTTCGCCGATTCCCGCGCGTGCATATGCTTGATTACTATATCATGAACATAATAAACCGGCCAGCCATGCTCCCACATCGTGTGACACCAATCACAATCTTCCAAATACATAAAATATCGCTCGTCAAACCAGCCGATTTGATCAACCACTTCTTTTCTGACTACCAATGCCGCGCCCAAAACCCAGTCAACCGGCCGCGTGGAGTTGTGGTCAAAATCTTTCATTATTAATTTATCCGTGTGCTTCTTCACCCACTTATATTTTCGATCAAAATTAATTTGTTTCAACGGCTTAATCAAAATGGACGGCAAATCAAAGCGATAACAAGAGTACTGTAATGTGCCATCTAAATTAACCAATTTGGGACCGATACAACCAATCTTCGGATGCTCATCCAAATATTTTATAATTTTTTCAATCACACGCGCATTCTCCGGAATAATCGTGTCGCGATTCAGAGCGAAATAATATCGCGCCGGCGCGTCTTTAAAACCGACCGTGTTCCCGCGTCCGAAACCAATATTACCGCCACAGTTGATATACTTAACCAACGGTATTGAAAACTTGGCCTGTAGTTCTTCTTTCAATCCATCTCTATTCTCTGAACAATCTGTTACGGTAATCTGCGCGGTGTATGGAGAATTTTGCGCATCCTTAACCAAAGAATCCACCGCGCGGAGGATGTCGTCTTTACAAAGATAATTGACGAATACGATGTTGATGTCTTTCATGTTAATATTTTTCTTATTTCTCTCCACCCCACTTTTCTCTTATCTCTTATCTCATATCTCTTCTCTCTTAATTCTCTCCGCAACCGCCAAATCTCCCCCAGCCCCTTCAACACCTTTCTATCAAACAAAATAAAATAAATCAGCTTCTTCAATTCATACCACAGAATCCATGGAAAATCAAGCAGGAAGTTCTGCCAGTATTCGTTTTTATAAAGCGTCATTAGCTGATTTTTGTAACTGTGATACCTGACCCACTCGGATTGTTTTCTCTTATTTTCAGCCGCTGTCATGTCGCTTAAATCTTTTGGCCCGCCCGCGGAACGATCATGATACGCGACAGCGTCCAACAAAACATACGCCTTATACCCAGCCGAGCGCAGACGATAGGCTAAATCAACATCTTCTTTATATGAATGGTAACTGGCATCAAAAAAGCCGCCATTGGAAAAAGACACCGCCTCCAATGCCGCGCGGCGATACATTGGTACAGCGCCGGAGATACCGAACACATCGGTTGCGCAAGTTTGCAAGTTCGCAGGTTTGCAAGTTGACCACAATTCCCCAGTATACAGCTCCACCACTCGTCTATTTCTGTGCGCTTTTAGTCCTAACGAGTCAACACAATCAGTAAAACTTTTTTCAATAGATTCGTGTTTATTAGTGTTCAAAGATTCGCGGTCCCACTTCATCAGCCGCGGACTCACAGCGGCGGATTCCGAGCGCGCGTCCATAAACTCAACTAATTTTTCCAGACAATTTGTTGGAAGATACATATCTTGATTCAAAAGCAAAACATACTCTCCGAATGTCATTTTAAACACCTCATTATGCCCGCCGACAAACCCCGCGTTTTCTTTATTTTCAATAATTTTATATTGAACACCTAATTTATTGATATCATTTTTTATCAGTCCAACGGTGTTATCTGACGAGTTATTATCCCAGACAAACAAAAACCAATCTTTGAAAGTTTGCTCTTGCAAAGATTTAAAAAGAAGAGGAATATATTTCTCTCCATTCCAAGTCACTAAGTGAACACTGAGTTTCATCATAAATTAACAGAACACAGATTTAACGAATTATAACGGATCCGCGCAAATCCGTTTAATCCGTTGAGTCCGTGTGCTATTTGAATACTTCCACCAGCCAAGCAAAAAAAATTCCGACTGGCCTAAAAATAGCGATCCATATCCACTTCCACCACGGCTCCCATTTCTGAAAATAAGTCAACATTGAGCGGGAAAAAATCTTCTGCTTCCAAATGCTTGTGCGCTGTTTGAAACTTTGGCCGAAATAATCAACGCAAGACACAATCGGTGTGTATACCACTTTAAAACCAAGCCGTTTGGCCTCGCGGCACAAGTCCACATCTTCAAACCAGAAAAAATAACGCGGATCAAATCCCCAACCAAGCTTATCAATTAATTCGCGTCTTACCAACATAAACGACCCGCGCACTGAATCAACTTCTTGTTCCGAATCGGAATTAAAATCTTTCATCAAATAATTATTCAGAAGCGATGGAAAAATATGCGGAAGTTTCAAAAGCAGACAGACTTGTTCCCAAACTTTCGGAAATCGCCTTGGTCCTGCTTCACAATTAAATTTTCCATCGGCATCAACCAGTTTGCAACTCGCGATGCCCACATCTTTTTTCTCTCTCATCCATCGCAAAATTTTTAACATACTCCCCGGCTCTAATCTCATATCAGGATTTAAAAATAAAATAAATCCAGCACTTTCCTCTGGAAGGTGCTGGATAAACTCACCATGTGATATTTTTACGGCCTGATTATTCGCCGCGCCAAAACCGGCGTTCTCTGTGTTGACGATTAATCGTAGAGATGCAATATTTCGCGTCTCTACGACCATAACCGTTTGATCCGACGAATTATTATCAATAATAATTTGTTCATACTCAACGCCTTGGCACGCTTCTGTCGCTGATTTAATCTGTTCAGCAATTCTCTTTTCTGAATTCCAAGTGACAGTAATAATTGAAAGTTCCATAGTTTTCCTTCCACCAAAGACTTATAATGCTACTCTCGCGGCGCCCCAAACTTTACTTCGGGATGC
>MFQN01000011.1:60879-62731 GCA_001783065.1 Candidatus Magasanikbacteria bacterium RIFCSPLOWO2_12_FULL_43_12 | reverse complement strand
CGTTCGGGCCGGTCGTAAGGCAGTCCGGCGATTTGATATAAAATTTCCAAGCGGTCGCGCTTGGTATTATCCTCCAGACGAAATTTTTCCGTATCTTGATAACCGATTTTATCAAACCATTCCGTGAAAGACGGCATTTGGTTATTGGTGACTTCTTTTATGGACATGTTTTGTGTCTGATTGTATTCTGATTCTAACAAAAAATCACTTGCAAGGCAAGTGGTTTAATTAGTCGCTTAAATTTGATTTTGAGAAGTTGCATTTTCTGTCGCTTCTATAATTCTTCTTGCTACGGATAAAGAGTAGGCAGCTCTGGGGTTTATAGCGGTTTCACGGCACAACATTATTCCTTTTACTCCTTCGAGGACACTGTTGGTTAAATCAAGTATCTCGGCACGATTTGGTATGTAATTCGTCATCGTGCTTTCTAGTATCTGTGTGGAAATAATTATTGGTTTTTTGTATTGTTTGGCTATACGAATAATTGATTTTTGATAAATCCCAGTTTTGTAATATGGCATATTAACTCCCAATTCTCCGCGGTCAATTAATAAAGCATCAAAATTGTTCCATTGGCATAATTGGTCAATCTCATTTAAAGGAATTTCTCTTTCAATTTTGAGCACAATTTTTGTGTGGAAGTTTTCTTGTTTAATAATATTATAGATTTTTTGAAATAAAGGTGTGTTAAAATATGAAATTCCCAAATAATTATGATTAACGTTTTTTATTTTTGGGATTATATCGGAATAAATTTTTAAAATTTCGCTTTCATTAACAATGGTTGGCATATTGAATGTTTTCATGTATTGTATAACGCCTTTGTTTTGGATTTTAACCCTCACAGAATCTTGGTCTATTATGCTAGTAACTTGTAAAGAGATTTCTCCGTCACCAATAGTGATATTTTGGCCAACTGTAAGTTTTTCGCCAAGATTTGGTGTATTGACTGGTATGTATTCATTGCAGTCAAATGTAAAAGCACCAGATTTAAAAATTAATTCATCTGCTTCCTTAACAGGGAATAGTCTTAGTTCAAAATCTCCCAACCGGGTTTTGTTAATGGGAAAATCTATAAATGTTTTTATTGAAGCGTTAAGATCATCTATAACTTGTTGGGCTAGAGATATGTAACTAAGATTTTCTTCTATGGTTCTGTACGAAAAGTTAAATCTTAAAGCATCCGCACCAGCCAGTATGAGTTTTGTAAGGTGTTCTTTGGTTAGCAGGTATTTTTCAACTGTGGCAATTATAAACATACCCGTCCATTATTTTAAGATACATAAAATTATATTATCTTTGCCCCGTTTAAACCTTTCAAATATTATTGGTTTCATTGGTTTAAATTGTTTTAAGTACCACGATTCATCGCGCATAATAGAGATATGGCTACCATGGGTGCCACCCAAGACATGCTCAATTAATAAAACTTGTTTGCACCATTTCTTTATTTTATTAATTATTAGCCCTGTATGTTTGTTGTTATTATGTTTAAGCATTAAACTGACAATGCCTAAATCAAAATATTTGGGAAGAAAATCTATTTCGACAGCATTATTGTATATTAGAGTTACATTTTTTTTCTTGTCCAGGTGTTTGTGAGCCACAGAGAGCATTTTATCAGAGAAATCTACACCAACAATATTCCTGCTGTTTTTTGAAAATAAATTAGCCAATCGTCCGGTACCAATTCCAATGTCGGCTACGTTATTCATTTTTTTTGATAAATATTTTTTTATAAATTGGCTACAGACATCAAGGAATTTTTTGTTAAATTCTAAATTAAATCTATTGGATAGTGCTTTACGTATACCTTTTCTTTTTATGGCTCGTTTATTAAACTCCAGGATAA
>MFQN01000011.1:0-60829 GCA_001783065.1 Candidatus Magasanikbacteria bacterium RIFCSPLOWO2_12_FULL_43_12 | reverse complement strand
CCCGGTCCCATCGTGCTTGACAAGTAAACCGCTTGAATATAGGTTCCTTTGGCCGAGGAGGGTTTCGCTTTTTTCAGCGCTTCCATAAAGGCGATAAAATTTTCTTTCAATTGCGCTTCGGCGAAACTCGCCTTGCCGATCGATTGATGGATATTTCCAGTGTCATCATTTTTGAAAGTGAATTTGCCTTTTTTTAGTTCGCCAATCATTTTTTTAAGATCAGCGCCGACAGTTTCGGTTTTCGGACTCGGCATCAAGCCTTTCGGGCCCAAGACTTTGGCCGCGCTCGCCAATTTCGGCATCATTTCCGGAGTGGCGACCGCGATTTCAAAATCAAATTTGCCGGTGGCTTTTATTTTTTTAATGTCTTCTTCGGTCAGGACTAAATCCGCGCCAGCTTCTTTGGCCGCCTTCTCATCATTCGGTCCGACAAAAGCCGCGAGTTTTTTTGTTTTGCCGGTGCCGTGCGGCAAGGCGACAGTCGCTCGGATTTGTTGTTCGCTCTTTTTCGGGTCAACTCCTAAACGGACATGCGCTTCAATTGAAGCGTCAAATTTTGTGTTGCTGGTTTTTTTTGCCAGCGCCACGGCCTCGTCAACAGTGTAGATTTTGTTTTTGTCTACCAGTTCGTTTAATGTCCTCATTCTTTTATTCATACTCTTGAAAGGCTTACGAGGCGTGCAATGCTTACAAGGCTTCGTAAGATTGGTGGTTCTAACCCCCTGGATGGCAGAGGTCCCACCGGTTACTAAAAGTACCCTTGTTATATAATATATGGTCAATGTTGTCAAGAGACCTTGTGGGCTTTGTAAGCCTTGTCGGCCTCGTAAGCCTTATCTTTCGTCCTTCCACACCTTGGAGCAATAGTTTGAGCGATAAGCGCCGGTGAAATACGCGGGACAAGTGTTATCCAGATCATTGCTCGGGTAGCAGACTATTTTACCGTTCTTATCATATAAAGTTGTAACGCATCCATCGCAGCCTGGCGAGAAATAGTATGAATCAATGCCGGAATAAGCGCATTTTTCAATAAATGCCGGCGGGTTTGATTTTGGCGCGGAGAGCGCGAAATCTTTAACTATCCCAAGCCATCCTGAAGGGTCGTTGGCGCTTTGGCTAACAGCGGCCGTTGGTTTTTTTGTTTGGGCGCTGTTACTTACTATCGCGCTATTTTTGTTTTCAGTCGCTGTTTGCTTTTGTTCTGCCGGAGCGCAGACGCCGGTATGGGTGATAATTATTCCTTGAACTTGCGCCAGGCAGGTATTGGTGTAAGTTGTGCCGTTTGCGCCGCAAACCGGTTCGTATTCGTTGGTGCAAGTGGCAAAATTGTCCATTTTTTCTTGCGGGCTGTATTGCTCGGCGCTTTGTCCGGGCGCGCAGGTTTGTCTAAAATATTTTTCCACCTCGCATTCGGTCATGTCGGCAAAACGGCAGTAGGCGATTGAGCTTGAAGCGGTTTCATCAAAGCGAATAATCAACTCATTGCCGGTTTTTTCACAATAGTTTTGAGCCGGATTAGCCGAAGTGTCAATTTTTGGTTTCTTTTTTATAATTTCAACTGTCGTGGTTGCTGTTTCAGTTGTTGTTTTTGGAGTTTTGGTAAAACAACCAGCGCCCACGATTATCAAAACAATGGTAAGTAAGAGGATTAATTTTATTTGTTGGTTCATAGAGAACACAATGCTTTGGTAATTTTTAATTTTCAATTTGTAATTTTTAAACAATTTTCAATTCTACAATTTAGCAATTTAACAATGAAGCGTCGGCACAATTATTTTGAAAACTGCTCAAAAATCTTCGCAGAATTTTGTAATCTCTTTTTTTCTGTCGCGTTCAGCGGCAATGGCCAAATTTTTTCCACTCCGCCTCTGCCAAGCACTGCCGGCATGCCGAGACAAACACCGCTGACGTCGTGGCATTCCAGCAACAAACTGGAGACCGGCATAATTTTGTGTTGATTATACAAAATTGCTTCAATAATATCAGACAATACTAAAGCGATGCCGTAAAAAGTCGCGCCTTTGCGATTAATGATTTCATACGCTTCTTTTTTGACTTTCTTTTCAATCTCTTGTTTATCTTTCGCGGTTATTTCTTTTATTTTATCAATCGGCACGCCGCCGACAGTTACCGTGCTCCAGGCTACAAATTCGCTGTCGCCATGTTCGCCCAGAACATAACCGTGCACGCTTTGCGGGCTTACTTCAAGTTTTTTCGCGAGCGTTGCTTTAAACCGCATCGTGTCTAATGTCGTGCCGCTGCCGAAAACCTGCTGGCGCGGCAGGCCGCTGATTTTTTGCGCCGCGAGAGTCAAGACATCCACCGGATTCGCAACCATGATAACAATCGCGGTTGATTTTAGTTTGCCGATTTGTTTGAAAATTGATTTTTGAATTTCCGTGTTTTTTTTCACCAAATCCAAACGAGTTTCCCCCGGCTTTTGCGGCGCGCCGGCGGTAATGACAATAATATCCGCGTCGCGCGCGTCTTTGAAATCCGCGCCTTTGACGCATCCGGTTTCCACCAAACTCAAACCATCGGCAATATCCATTACCTCGCCTTCTTCTTTTGTTTCATTAACATCAATTAATAATATTTCCGCGGCTAAATTTTTTAATGTGGCCACGTAAGCGGTTGTCGCGCCAACCGCGCCGGCGCCGATGATAGCGATTTTTGACTGTTGCATAGGGATGAGGAATAATTAAAAGCAATTATATTATAGCAGAAGATGGTGGAAATTGAAAATTCAAAACCCGCTTTTCAGCGGGTTCGTTGTGTTTTGTTAATTGAGTTTTGTGTTCTGAAAATCACCCTTCCACCAGCACTCCCATCTGTCTGGCCGTACCAGCAAGTGAACGCACGGCCGAATCAAGATTTTCCGTGTTCATGTCTTTCATTTTCACTTCCGCGATTTTCATGAGTTGGGCTTTGGTGATTTTGCCAACCTTATCTTTCAGCGGATTAGCCGCTCCTTTTTCCAAACCGATCGCTTTTTTAATTAGTTCGCTGGCCGGAGCAACTTTGGTTATGAAGCTGAAAGAGCGGTCTTCATAAACATTAATAATCACCGGCACAGTTTCTCCTTTGCGGTCTTGGGTTTTATCATTGAATTCTTTGCAAAAACCCTGGATATTCACGCCATGCTGGCCCAAAGCCGGTCCGACCGGTGGCGCCGGATTAGCCGCTCCGCCGGCAATTTGCAGTTTGATTTGGGTGATTAATTTTTTGACCATAGTGATTGGACTTCAGACTTCGGTCTTCTGACTTCTGCCCGAAAGTGATTATTAACGCGCTGAGAAGCGTCTTTTTAGACCAGCGAGTTGATTACTTTAAACTTTTAATTAACGCATTTATTTTTTTGCCAAGGATATTGCTGGAATTATATATAAAATCGCATCTTTCTTGGCTAATGTATTTTTGATCTAAAGCTATAAATGATGCCGCAAGTACTTCCTCCATGGATGTGTAAGCAATTCTTCAGATTGACAAATTGTCTGGCCAGTTTCCAAACCTCTAGTTGTTCAAATCGGTAACTCATAAGCCGAAGTCTGAAGTCTGATCGCTGAAGTCCGTTTATATTTTCTTCACTTGCAACGCGTCCAACTCCACCGGCGTTTCGCGACCAAACATATTGACCAGCACTTTGACTTTGCCGCGCTCTTCATCAACATTGGAAATTTTGCCTTCAAAATTTTTGAACGGGCCGTCAATAATGCGCACCGGTTCGTTGAGCGACACATCAATCTGGTGGGTAGGTTCATCCACTCCCATTCTTTTTTGTAAAACTTCTATTTCTTTTTGATCAATCGGGGTTGGCGTGGTGCCGGAACCGATGAAGCCGGTAACATTCGGAGTGTTTCTGACCACATACCACGAATCATCGGTAACAATCATTTCCACCAAAACATAACCCGGGAAGACTTTTTCTTCAATCACATTGCGTTTGCCGTTTTTGATTTTAATCTTTTTTTCCTTCGGCACCAATACGCCAAAAATTTTGTCGCGCATGTCAAAAGATTCAATTCTTTGTTCCAAATTGCGTTTGACGTTTTCTTCATAGCCGCTATAGGTGTGGAGCACATACCAGCGGCGTCCTAATTGGAGGTTTTGTTTAGCCATAATGTTGCTGTCAGCTTTCAGACTTCAGCTGTGATTGTCGGCAACTTGTCGGAAGTCTGAAGTCCGAAAGCCGAAGTCTATTTAATAATTTTTTCCAGTCCGAGATTGAAAGCGTAATCCAAGATGCCGAAAAAGATGGCAACGCCGAGACTCAAGCCGATGACGATTAAAGTATATGTCGTGGTCTGTTTTTTCGTCGGCCAGACAACTTTTTTCATTTCCGCGACTGATTCTTTGAAATAGTTTTTGAGCTTGGTGATGGGGTTCATAGATGCTGACTTCGGTTGATCAGACTTCGGACTTCAATCGATTAAGGCTGAAGTTTGAAAGCTGATTGCCGATGTCTACTTAAAAACGGCCTTTGGCCGCTTGATTATTAATATGTTATAATAATGGCGAGGTTTTGTCAAGGGTATTGGCTGTGTATAATTTTTTTGCTTATTTTAGCCAAGCTTTAATATACACCAAAAAACCGTCCCTGTGCAAAACCGAGACGGTTTTTTGTGTTTTGTTAATTGGGTTTTGTGTTTTGTACTAAATGTCCAAATTCTTCACACTTTTCGCGTGCGTCTGTATAAATTTTTTGCGTGGCGCGACTTCGGACCCCATTAGCACATCAAAAATTTCACTCGCGGCTTCGGCGTCTTCAATCACCACTTTTTTCATCAGGCGATTTTCCGGATTCATGGTGGTTTCCCAAAGTTGTTCCGGATTCATTTCGCCCAAACCCTTGTATCTTTGAATATTGAGTTTGGACTTCGGACTTCGGACTTCGGACTTCGGATTTTTTTCCACACTGCCATCTGATTCTTCTCCCGCCTCACTCACGACCAAATCCTCGTCTTTAACATTGTGTTCGGTTTTATATTTTTCCAGCGCTTCTTCATTATATATCCAGGTTACGCTTTTTCCGTCTTTGATGCTGAATAACGGCGGTTGGGCGATATAAATATAACCCTGATAAATTAAATCCGGGAAATAGCGAAAGAAAAGAGTTAGGAGCAAAGTTCGGATGTGCGCGCCGTCAACATCAGCATCAGACATTATAATAACTTTATGGTAGCGGAGTTTGGTAATATCAAATTGCTCGCCAACATTTGTTCCCATGGCGATGATCAAAGATTTTAATTCATTGTTAGTTAAAATTTTATCCAATCGCGCGCGTTCAACATTCAAAACTTTACCGCGGAGCGGCAAAATAGCTTGAGTGTGTCGGTCGCGGCCTTGTTTGGCGCTGTTATGAACGAATACGCCGGAAGCCAAAGCAAAATTATGCGTATTTGGCACTTCTATATCATATACATCAATTCGTCGCGCGATTTTTTCAATACGTACGATTTTGTGGTTAAAATTAACCACTGCTTCGGTCAAGCGGTTTTTGTCTCCGGCAAAAAACCTGTCCAGCAAAGTTTCCAGTTTCAACAAGTTTGGGTTTTTCTTTGGCAGAGATGTTCTCTCTTGGTTATATACGGCAAGATTGCCGAATTTAGCGTAGATATTTTTTGCGAATGCCAGCGACGAGTTCAGGTAGATTTTATTGTAAGCTATTTTTCTGTCTTGTCTGAATTTTTCCGTCCACTGTTTTTTAGTTGTGTTTCTCCTCCACTCTATAAGTTCTTTGTTTGTCCATTCTTGCGTTGCTTTTTGCGCGAGGTATTTTTTTAATTCCGGATGACTGGCAAAAAAGTTTTTAACTCGTTCCGCTTGTATTTTTCTGTTTGCGGCGTTCGCCCAGTATTTGTTTTGCTCTTGATCAAGAAGTTGGCTGTTTTGTGTCCTGTATTCCTCATTGGTTAGGTAGAATTCCATGAATTTCTTTGCCATGAATTTTTTGTATAAAGGATCGGCCCATTGTCTTTTAGCTCTTGCGCTTAGCATGCCGCTGAGTTGCTTCATGGTAGCAGAAATTTTTTGGCGATAAGCAGGCGAGCGTTTTATGGCGTTGCATTTCGCGATTGCTTCCGGCGTGTGCAGTGTCTTGTCGGCGTGTCGGCGATGGATCTCAAGATGTGTCTCTTTGGGGATCCTAAGTACATTCTCCGGATTGTTATTGAGTTTATTGAAATCAATATGATGTTTGTGTTCGCCTGCCGTTAAGCCATAGACCCCGGTCTTTAAATTATACTCGTCGGCCAATAAATGCGTGAATATCCACTTGTGTGTAGCCGGATTTAGCACCATTTCGTATCCTTTAATGGTAATTCTGCCTTCTCTGGCAGAAAGTTTTTTGCGTAAAGGCATTAAGCTCATTTGCGATTGTAAATCTTTGGCTGGAATGAATGACCCGTCGCGCAACATGAATTTATGATCAGGCGTGCAGATCAACTCTTCATTATTATCTAAAATAATTTTTATCACTTCAGCATGGTGTTTAGTAATCCTCGGATTCAGTATTGGCGCGATACCAATATGTCCATTTTTTTGCATAGTATAACAAAAACTTTTCTTTCCTTGTCCGTATTCTCTTGCCAACTCTTTGAACGAAACATTTCTTCCGTCTATCAATGCTATTAAAGTATTACCATCCCAGCAACCCCCGGCACTGTCGCCCTCTACTATATATAGTTCTGACTCACTCGCGTCTTTGCTGGAACAATCAGCCAATTTGCCGGGCAGAGTAAAGCCTTCCAGCGCGCCTTTGCGCAAAACCGTTTCGCGCGCGATGCGTGCCGCGTTTCTGGCCTTGGCCGCTAAAATACATTTGGCGAGGATTCCTTCCGCGTCGCGCGGATTTTCTTCCAAAAAAATGGCAAGCGCGTCAGACAGCACGGTTTCCACCGCCGGTTTGACATCCGGGTTGCCAAGTTTTGATTTTGTCTGGCCTTCAAACTGCGGTTCGGGAATTTTTACGGAAATAATCGTAGTCAGACCCTCGCGCACATCATCGCCGGAAAGATTGTCATCTTTTTCTTTCAGCACACCCTTGTTGCGCGCGTAGTTGTTGAGTGTGCGGGTTAAAGCGGTTCGGAAACCGGCGACGTGCATGCCGCCGTCCGGATTGATGATATTATTGGCGAAAGCGTACAAGTATTCGGAATAACTGTCAGTGTATTGCAAAGCGATTTCAATGTTGATATTGCCAACTTGTTTTTCCACGTAGAAAATATTGTCGTGTTTGATTTCATTATTTTTATTCAAATGTTTTACGTAACTGGCGATGCCGCCTTCAAAATAAAATTGGTATTTGCTGATCGGCAATTGCGCCGCAGTTTTATCTTTGGTTTTTTCTTCAAGAGTCCGTTCATCAATAATCGTGAGATGCACGCCTTTGGTTAAATAAGCTTGCTGGCGCAAGTGATCAATGATTGTCTCCCATTCATAATCCAAGGTTTCAAAAATACTTTTGTCAGCGTGGAAAATAATCGTAGTGCCGGTAGTTTTCGTTTTGCCGACCGGTTGAACTTTTTTCACCGGTTTTCCGCAATGATAAATCTGCATCCAGATTTTTCCGTCGCGATGCACATACGCGCGCATTTCAGTGGAAAGCGCGTTCACGACTGACACGCCAACACCGTGCAAACCGCCGGAAACTTTGTATCCGCCATCGCCGAATTTGCCGCCGGCGTGGAGTTTGGTCAACACGACTTCCAAAGCGCTTTTCTTTTCGGTTGGATGAATATCAACCGGAATGCCGCGGCCGTCATCGGTCACGGAAACCCAGTTTTCCGGCAAAAGTTTGATTTCAACATTTTTGCAATAACCGGCCATGGCTTCATCAAAAGAATTGTCAACCACTTCCCAAATTAGATGATGCAGACCAGTCAGACCGGTGGAACCAATATACATGCCGGGCCGGCGTCGTACTGCTTCCAAACCCTCCAACACGGTGATGTTCTTGGCGCTGTAGCCAGTGTCGGACTTAGGACGTATGACGGAAGACTTAGGACTGCGGACCTCGGCTTGTTTTGGTTTAGTCTCGGTTCGGACTTTGTTGACTTTATGGACTTTTGACTTCGGCTCGATTCTTCCTTTCATTACTCGTTTGATAGGCATAAAATAAAAAGGCTTACAAGGCTTAAGAAGCTTACGAGGCTTGCAACGCTTTGAGTAAAATCATGAAAATATTATAGCATAAGTGGCGGTGGCGTTCAAGTGGTGTAGTGATGGTGTGATGAGGTGATGTAGTGATGTAGCTGCAAAGATGATATAATCAGGTCTGGGTATTTTTAATTTTGCTATAATTATGTCCGATGTGGAACACTATCTTGAAAAATATTTTAATCACGCTTCTTTTCGGCCCGGCCAGAAAGAAATTATTGACGCTTTTATGGCTGGTCGCGATGTGGTGGCTTTGCTCCCGACCGGCGGCGGCAAGTCGCTGTGTTTTCAGTTGCCGGCGGTGTTGAATAATAATTTTACCATTGTCGTTTCACCCTTGATCGCTTTAATGAAAGATCAAGTGGATGGTTTACGCGTTCGTGGTATTGGCGCGGTTTTTTTTAACAGTTCTTTGAGTTGGGATGAAACGGAAAAAGCGTTGGCGGAAATTAAAGCGGGGAAGGTCAGGTTGCTCTATGTCGCGCCGGAAGGATTGTCAAACCAGCGGCTGGCAAGCGCGCTGAAAGATGTTAACGTGAATTTTTTCGCCGTGGATGAAGCTCATTGCGTTTCTCAGTGGGGGCATGATTTTCGGCCGGATTATTTGTCCATTAAAAATTTTATCAATAGTTTTCAAATTCGTCCGACCGTCGGCGCGTTTACCGCGACCGCGACGCCGGAAGTTAAGGACGATATTATCAAAAATTTAGGTTTGCGCGACCCGCAAGTTTTTATCCGCGGATTTGATCGGCCGAATTTAAAATTTTTCGCGCAAAAAGATCTCAAAGGGCGCCAGCGCCAAGAAGAAGTCTCGCGCATTATTAAAACTCAACCCGGCTCGGGCATTGTCTACACTATCAGCCGCAAAGAGACCGAAGAAATGGCAAGTTTTTTATCAGCCAATGGCATCGGTTCGGCCGCTTACCACGCCGGCTTGGAAAAATTCGCGAGAACGCGGATTCAAAATGATTTTATGGAAAATCGCTTCAAAGTTATTGTCGCGACCATCGCGTTTGGCATGGGCGTTGATAAGGCGGACATCCGTTTTGTCATTCACGCCGGCATGCCAAGCTCTTTGGAGGGTTATTACCAAGAAGCGGGCAGAGCCGGACGCGATGGCGAGCCGGCTTATTGCATTTTATTGCATTCCAAAAGAGATTTTGGTTTGCATAATTATTTTATCCGTCAGGGTTGGGCCGAGATGAAACAGCAAGGAAAAAGTTATACTGAAATTGAGCGAGTAACAAATATCAAATACGATCGGCTGAATAAAATGAATCAATATGTTGATTCCAGTCAATGCCGCCGGAAAATCATTTTGCAATATTTTTCCGACCCTGATTTGGGACAATTGCCGCAGAATTGCGGCGGGTGCGATGTTTGCCTTAATTTCAAATGGGAAAACGCGACTCCTTACAAACGGCGTGAACGTTTAACCAAGACCGGCGGCGGGTTAAGCGATACGGTTTTAGAGACCGTCAAACTTTATCAGAAAAATTACGCGCCGGAGCAGATCGCCAAAGCGCGGTCTTTGGGCGTAACGACGATCTTTAACCACCTGGCTGTCTGGTATCAATCCGGCGGGGATTTTAAAATCGCCGATTTTGTTTCTCCGGAAGCGGAAAGACAGATAATGATCGCGATTAATAAAATCGGCAACACCGAACGGCTTAGCCCAATCAAAGATATTTTGCCGCGTGATATCAGTTACGAGCAGATCCGTTTTGTGGCGGCGAAATTGAAAAGGAAATAACATTGTGTAGGGGAGTGGGGAAGGTGTAAAATATAAAATAGTAAGAATTGTCAGTATTGTATACACTTTTGTAGATTGTTAGGGAATATGTCTGTCATTGCGAGGAGGAGCTCGCGCGACGACGAAGCAATCCAGTCGCCAATGGTCGACGAGCGTGGATTGCTTCGCCTGCGAAGGCTCGCAATGACAGAAGAGCACCACTTTGCAGCTGGTAAAATCACAAACAACACTCGGGGTTCTTACAAGTAAGTATTATATATTTCAAAATAGTTTTTATGACTATTTGGGACAAAATCTATAAAAATTATTTAAAAGGCGGGCCGGCTTGGGCTACGATAGAGGGGAGACTGCTCCCTCATTTTGTTAATTTTGTAAAGGTTAATAAGTTTGCCACTAAACATGCCTTGGAAATTGGCTGCGGGCTGGGAAAATATTTGGTATTTTTAAAAGAGTTTGGTTTTCGAACCGATGGTATTGATTCAAGTCAAACCGCGGTTAAAGCGACTAAAGCGAATTTGGCGAATGATTCAAATATTATTAACGCAAACATGTTTGAATATAAAATACCAAGAAATAAGTACGATTTAATTTTTTCAATTGCCACCATTCACCACGGCTTGAAACCGTCTGTGAAAAAAGTTATAGACGAAATTTACAAATCACTTGCGCCTGGTGGCAAAGTGTTTATTACCTTGCCTGATATAGAGAGTAATCGAAAATGGCAGACATTTATTAATGATAAAGATCTTGGAAATGGCGTCTTTGCGCCAGTCAGGGGGCCGGAAAATGGTTTGCCGCACAGTTTTTATGCCAAACCGGAAGTAAGGGATTTGTTTGGGAATTTCAAGACAGTGAAAATAAAATTAGATAATCGCGGTAAAATAGTCCGCGGACATTGGATTATTACCGGAGAAAAATAAAGTATGCCTATTCATATCCCCGCAAACGAAATCCGCGTGACTTTCGCGCGGTCATCCGGCGCTGGCGGGCAGAATGTAAACAAGACTTCAACCAAAGTCATCGCGCGTTGGTCAGTCGGTCATTCGCGGGTTTTGACTTTTGAAGAAAAAGCGCGGGTGCGGGTAAAATTAGCGAACAAAATAAGTAATGAAGAGGAGATAGTAATGATGTCGGAGGAAGAACGCTCACAGCCGCAGAATCGCGCGCTGGCAGTTTCCCATTTGCAAGCATTGGTTACCCAAGCGTTACGCGCGCCAAAAAAACGCCGGCCGACTAGGCCGACAAAGGCGTCTAAATTGCGCCGTTTGGAATCCAAAAAAATCCGGTCGTTGGTGAAGGCGGGGAGGTTGAAGGTGTATGGCTTATGATGTATGGTGTATGATAGGTGTTTTAAAAAAGTTATTTATCTAAAATTTTATGCAAAAAGACAAAAAATTAGCCATTTTTGAAGGTCAGCAAATCCGTCGGGTTTGGGATGAGGCTAAAGAGCTTTGGTATTTTTCTATCGTGGATATTGTGGCCGTTCTTACTGAAAGCGTCAATCCGACGGATTATTTAAAAAAATTAAGAAAAAGAGACGCGGAACTCGCTATTTACCTGGGGACAAATTGTCCCCAGGTAGCAATGTTTACCGAAACTGGGAAAAAAAGAAAAACATTGGCAGGAAGTCCGGAGCATTTATTAAGAATAATTCAATCTATTCCATCAAAAAAAGCCGAGCCGGTCAGACTCTGGCTTGCCAAAGTCGGTTATGAAAGAATAGAGGAAATGAGCGACCCCGAAAAAGCGCTCAATCGCAGCAGGGATTATTGGCAAAAAATGGGACGGAGCAAGGCTTGGATCCAGCAAAGAATGATGGGGCAGGAAATAAGAAATAAACTGACTGATTATTGGAAGAATAACGAGGTTGCGCGGCAGGATGAATACGCGATTTTAACAAATATAATCCATCAAGAGTGGAGCGATTTGTCGGTGAAAGAACACAAAAGTTTGAAAGATTTAAAAACAGAAAACTTGCGGGACCATATGTCCGATGCCGAATTGGTTTTTACGGCGTTGGCTGAGCTCTCTACCCGCCAAATCGCGGAAACCATGGAAACAAAAGGCTTAGAAGAAAATAAAATTCCGGCGAAAAAAGGCGGACGGATTGCCAAAAACGCGCGGTTGGAATTAGAGCAAAAAACCGGCAAGAAAGTGGTGAGCGGGAATAATTTGAGATTTTTGTCAGAGCGGAAGAAGTCAAAAGCGAGAATTAAATAAACAGACCAGTTAATTTGCAGCAAACCGACGGCGGTTTTTATTTCGAAATGATAAATTATTGTGTACCACCTTTATATTCTAAAATGTTCTGATAAAACATTATATACCGGCATCACGGTTGATTTGGGACGAAGGGTGAAAGAGCACAATTCATCCAGACTTGGCGCGAGATATACGCGGGCGCGCCGGTCGGTCAAATTGGTTTATTCAAAAAAGTTTCGCAATCGGTCTTCGGCCTCAAAAGAGGAAAGCAGAATAAAAAAACTATCAAGAAAAGAGAAATTAAAACTAATTCGTCAGAGATAAAATAATATGTCTCAATTCAAAATTTTAATCGGCGCGGCAATAATAATATTTTTGGTTTGGGGAATCGTTGCCATATCTTTCAATCAAACAGATAAAACCGAGGTTGAAACACCGCCGCCGGCGTTGTTTGGCGGAATTTCAGACAATGCCGCGCCAGCGCCTTTACCGGAAACAAATTTAATCACTAACCAAGATACTATGCCCGTAGTTAAAATCAAAACCAGCAAAGGAGACATCACTTTAGAATTTTTCCCCGCTGACGCGCCTAAGACGGTTGAAAATTTTACAACTTTGGCCAAAAAAGGTTTTTATGACGGTGTAATTTTTCACCGCGTAATCAGCGGCTTCATGATTCAGGGCGGGGATCCTACCGGCACTGGCAGCGGCGGTCCCGGTTATCAGTTTGCCGATGAATTGAATCCGCAAGCGCCATCATATCAGAATGGTTATACGCGCGGAACTGTCGCGATGGCTAATGCCGGTCCGAATACCAATGGCAGTCAGTTTTTTATCATGCACAAAGACACATCACTGCCTCATGCTTATACTATTTTCGGCAGAGTAATTTCGGGCATGGAAGTCGTGGACGCGATTGCCGCGGAAAAAGTTAATTCAAACAATCGTCCGCTTGTTGATGTGGTGATGACTATAGTTGAAGTGGTGGAATGAATTTATGACTCAATCTCAAGCGCTGGCGATACTTAAAACCGGCGCGAATGTTTTTTTGACCGGCGAGCCCGGCGCGGGCAAGACGCATACTATCAACGAGTACGCGGCGTATTTGCGCGCGCGTGATATTGAGCCGGCGGTGACGGCTTCCACCGGCATCGCGGCTACGCATCTGGGCGGAATGACGATTCATTCTTGGAGCGGAATTGGAATTAAAGACAAATTGGATAAGCGCGATCTTTATAATATCGCGACCAATAAATATATCACGCGGCGCGTTCAGCCGGCCAAAGTTTTGATCATTGACGAGGTTTCCATGCTTTCTCAGGGGACATTGGCGATGGTTGACGCGGTTTGCCGGATGATCAAACAGAATGCTGAATCGTTCGGCGGGTTGCAAGTGATTTTTGTCGGTGATTTTTTCCAGCTTCCGCCGATTGTTAAATCAAATCATAATGATGGTGAACAGCGGGAGTTTTTTGTTGAGCCAACCACCCGTTTCGTTTTTGATTCACCCGTTTGGGAGCGGGCTAAGCCGGTTGTTTGCTATCTGACCGAACAATATCGGCAAGATGATAATGTTTTTTTAAATATATTATCGTCCATTCGGCGCAATGTTTTTGATGATAATAATCTGCGCCATCTTGTCGCGCGAAAAGTTGAGCGCGACTTGGCGCCGGCTGACGCGCCTAAACTTTTTTCGCATAATGTTGACGTTGACAGCGTTAATGAGACAATGCTGGATAAATTACCAAGCCAAAGGCATACTTTTAAAGTATCATCTGATGGTCACCACGCGCTGGTCGCGGTTTTGCAAAAAGGTTGTCTGTCGCCGGAAACGCTTTGCCTTAAAATCGGCGCGGCCGTGATGTTCACAAAAAATAATCAGCGGGAAGGATTTGTAAACGGCACGTTGGGCGAGGTTTTGGGATTTGACAAAGAAAGCGGTTTGCCGATTGTGCGAACGCGCGGCGGCATGAAAATTGAGGTTGAGCGGATGAACTGGACAATAGAAGAAAACGGCGAAGTTCGCGCGCAGATTACTCAATTGCCATTGCGTTTAGCTTGGGCGATTACCGTGCACAAAAGCCAGGGAATGAGTTTGGATGAAGCGGTAATGGATCTTTCGCAAGTTTTTGAATTCGGACAAGGCTATGTCGCGCTGTCGCGAGTGCGCCGACTATCTGGCTTGTATTTGCTTGGCTGGAATGACCGCGCGTTCCAAGTGCATCCAGAGGTCTTGGCGAAAGACGAATCATTTCGTTTGGCATCGCAAGAAGCTGAAGCCCTGTTTGCCAAAATTTCACCGGCCGAATTTGAGCAAAAGCATAAAGATTTTATTTCTTCTATCGGCGGGAAAGAAGTGGGCGCGCGGACAACCTATTTTAAGGCGATGAAGAAAAAGAAAAAAAATCGGAAAGGAAAAAGGGGTTATAGGTAAACATTCTTGACTTATCCGCTTGACAAACTTTTTTACACGTAATATAATACCGGCAGAATAAACCAGTATTTATGTTTAATAAGATTGCGCAATATATCTTTAGATTGAGGAAAGACAATAACTTCTCTCAAGATTATCTGGCAGGAGAGATCGGTATGTCCCGGCCCACCTATATACAGATAGAAAAGGGCGCGCGGGAACTTACCATATCTGAAGCCCAAAAGCTGGCAGATATTTTCGGGTTGGCTTTGGCTGATTTTTTGGCAATGGACGATCCAAAAAAATTTAAAATTAATTTGTCGGATAAATCTTTGTCAAAGGCCAAGGAGCCGCAGACGCGGATTAGCATTCCGCAAGAGCAGCTTGCCAAATTCAAAGAAGTCTTGTTGTATATTTTGGAAAAAGTCGGCGCCAAGCCGAATATCGGCGAGACGGTTTTGTATAAGCTGTTATATTTTGTTGATTTTGATTATTATGAAAAGTTTGAAGAACAGTTAATCGGCGCCAGGTATATCAAAAATCATTACGGACCCACGCCGGTGGCCTTTAAAAAAATAATTGAGAGCATGAAAAAAAGCGGGGATATAGAGGTGGTGCATAGTAAATATTTTCAGTATGAGCAAAAAAAGTATTTGCCGCGCCGCCGGCCGAATTTGACCGCGCTTTCAGCTCAAGAAATTGCTCACATTGATGGTGTTTTGAACCGTTTATCAGACAAAACTGCGGCCGAGTTGTCGGATTATTCCCACAAAGACATTCCTTATCTTGCGGCCGAAAACGGCCAGGTTTTAAGCTACGAGTCGGTATTTTATCGCGACGACGAACACTCCCAGAAAGAATATGTCGATGAATTATAAAACTACCGGTGAATTTGAAAATGATTTTAAACGTTTGCGGAAGAAGTATAGAACATTGCTCGATGACTTGGACGAATTGAAAACGGTGTTAGAGGTTCGGCCTTTGGGCGCTGGAAAGAATTTCGCGGTTTTGGCAAGAAAAAAATCTGTCACAATCGTCAAGGCCAGATTATTTTGCCGCAGTTTGAAAAGAAATAGTTTACGGATTATTTACGCCTTCATTAGACAAAGCGCGGCGATTGAATTTATTGGCATTGAATTTATAGAGTTATATTTTAAAGGCGGCAAAGAAAGGGAGGACCGAGAAAGGATAGAACGTTATTTGAACGGTGTGTGGTAGTGTTGTAGGAAAACTTATCCACAGCAAAATTTAATTTTCCACCAAAATTTTGTTATAATAATAAACAAGAAGGGTAAACTTCTCGATTAGAGGAGTTTTTTTAAAAAAATTTTATGACCAAGAAATTCGTCGTCTTGACCGCGCTCATAACTGTTGCGGTTTTATTTTTAATCTTTTTTTCCTTTGCCTGGGCGATGAATCGGCAGAATTTAGTTTTAGCCGGCCTCGCGAAACCGTTTTTTCCGTATTTTAAATATTCGCAGGAGGAATTAAACAAATTGTATCCGCAATATATCAATGTTGATGTCGCGACCACTCGATCGCCGGAGGAAACACACAAGAAGTTTGTGGAAAAATTAAAAGCTGGCGACCTAAACGGCGCGGTGGAGTGTTGTTTTGTGAGAGGGAAGTGGGAAGCACAGAAGCAATTCTTTCAGGGTGTTAAAGATAAGAAACTTTGGGATGTGATGATGAGAGATTTAGATACCAAAATTCAACAGAATCTATTGTTAGATACTATGGCCACTTATTCATATACTGGTGTGAGTGATGGTGGTAAATATGGTCACACAATATCTTTTATTAAAAATTCTCAAGGCGTTTGGTTGATTGAGTCGCTGTAAGATTGGGGCGAGCCACCACCCCATCCCGATGCGAATCGGGACACCCCTCCTTCTAAAGGAGGGGTCAAGACTTGACCCTCCCTTGCGAAGGGAAGGTGTCCCGACCGAGTCGGGACGGAAGGGTCGTTCGCAAATCAAACATTGTTTAACAAAAAATACTATGTCTAAATCAAGGAGGGTTTGGATTTTGGCATCAATAATTTTTATCGCGTTTATTTTTGGCTCGTTTGTCTTTGGCAAACGGGTTTTTTCTTATGACACAAAAATCGCGCATCCAAGCATTGTTACCATTGCCGGGTTGGAATATAATAAAATATATGACCCGGATTTGACTTTGGAAGAAATCGGCTGGATGGCTGACGGAGCTGTTGAAGAAGATATGCCGACACGCTGGCTAAATCATTTTTATGATCCTTTTTACAACAAAGGACTGAATAACGGCAAGTATCCGACTTCCAAAGATTGGTCAAGAATGACAAATTATCAGACCACTTTCGCTCTCGGGGACCAAACCTGGTATCGCGCGATTGATTACTGGAAAAAAGACGACAAGAAAAAAGCGTTCAAAGCCCTCGGACACATTTTGCATTTAATCGCGGACGCGTCTGTGCCGGCGCACACTCGCGATGACCCGCATCCGACCGGGGATTCTTATGAGCAATTTGTAAAAAATAATTGGCTGACAGTCGGCAAGTTTGCCGTTGGGTTTGAAAAGAAACAAGTGAATAATTTATATGAGGTTTTTGATGCTGTAGCTAACTATTCAAATAATAATTTTTATAGTGATGATACAATACTGTCGTCTAAATATAACACAGTAAATATTGTTGAGGAAAAGGAAGAAAAAAATACTTTGGGGAAGATACAAAGTTATAAATATGCTTCAGTTGGCGGTGTTAAGTATCGTGTGTATGTGTCAGATGTGAATTTTGTGTGGCAGAAGAAGAACGAAACAGGTGTTAGTGTAAAGGACCAGTTTATTCTCGCTGACTATTCCAAACACCTTCTTCTCACAGCCTCGTCTTACTCTATCGCCACAATCAATCTGTTTTTCCAAGAAGTCAAAAAAGAGCAAAATGTAAAATTAGCTAAATACAAAACCAGTTTGGTCGGCGCCGCGGATTATTTACTGGGGACAGTGATAAATAAAGTAGAGGATTTGTATAATATGTTTAAAGGGAAGAATGAGAGTTTGGTGATGGCGGGCGAGAGCCCACTAATATCGGCGACCACTAATAACACTAATTTGAGTCTGCCAATTGTTGACGATACGATTCAAGATACAAGTAACAAGATACAAACAAATAATAAAACTCAAAACACAATTAACAAAACACAGACGACAGCGGCGGTTGTTGAAGAGCCTGTTGTGGTGGTGGAGATGGAGAAGTCGGTGAAAGTGGAAGAGCCGAAGCCGGTGGTTAAGCCAACAGTGCCGGTTGTTCCGGTGGTGAAGACGCAAGTGACGGAGCCGCAACAGGTTTGGTATTTGGGCGGCAGTGGCGGAGGAGGAGGTGGTAGCGGTGAAACAGCGAACACACCCCCTGCCCCTCTCCGAGAGGGGAGTTTGTCGACCGCCGAGTCTTCCATTTCAGACGGGAGTTCAACGATTCCCTCCTCGGAGGAGGGCGCGGGAGGTGTTGGCGGAAGCGCGAGTGGCGATACGATTCAGGATACAGACAGCATGATACAAACAATTACAACGACTGACAGCATAACACAAACCCCGACAACGACACCAGATGCGATTCAGGATTCAGATAGCACGACGCAGGTGACAACTTCAACAATTTCAACATCTTCAACACCGGACACCATTGGCACCGCCACTTCAACATTTGACGTAACACCAGTCTCCGCTGAAGCTACGCCTGGCGAGCAAACAACAACGACATTGGATGTGATAATTACAACCTCAACACTTGAAATAACCGTCACATCAACAGAGCAAATAGTTACCACAACGCTTGAGATAGTCATCACAACTTCCACATTGGAAGAAACTGTTACTTCGACATTACCAATAGTGGAAACTCCCTCTCCGCCCGCTGTTGTGATTAACGAAATCGCCTGGGCCGGAACGGCGTCTAAAAAAAGCGATAATGAGTGGGTTGAATTATACAGCAACGCGACGTCAACGATTGATTTAGCCGGCTGGAAGATTTTAGTTGATGATATTAGAGAAATTAAATTATCCGGCGTGATTGCCGCGGGGAATTATTATTTGTTGGAACGGACGAAAGATAAAACTGTTGCGGACATTACCGCTGACAATATATTCACCTTGACAGGCGGGTTAAATAATAATGGCGCGCGATTGAGATTAGTTAATGGCGCCGGCGATGTTGTTGATGAAGTTGACAGTTCCGGCGGTTGGTTCGCGGGTGATAATATAAAATATCGTTCCATGTCGCGCAAAAACGCGGCCGCGAGCGGGAATGATCCGGATAATTGGTTTTCCAGCCAAGGGATTTCAGCAAAAGGCAAAGCTGATGGCGGGGGCGTGATTTATGGTTCGCCGAAGTTTTCCAACTATGGTTATTGGCTTTTGAAATCCCCGATGTTTTATTATTCCGACCGGCTTTCCGTTGATAAAGTTTTGACTCTAACAAAAGCAAACAGTCCTTATTTAGTCATGTCTCCGACAGAAATACCGGCCGGCTATACTTTGAGAATTGAATCGGGTGTGGTTTTAATCGGTATGGATAAAACATCACATTTGTCTGTCACCGGTAATTTGATCGCTGATGGCGCAGTTGAAGCGCCGATTGTTTTCACTTCCGCGTTGGATACTAATTATGTTCAAACGAATTTAACCAGCTTGTCGGGTTCAGCCGAGGCAGGCGATTGGTCAAGAATTCAAATTGAGCCGGGCGGAAATTTTATTGGCAGTTTTGTCAAGTTTTTATACGGCGGGCGAACATTCAAAAAAAGCATGGGCGCGATGGCCGCGACATATTTTTATTCCAATGTTATTTATAACTACGGCGGGTCGGTAAGTCTGGATAACGCGGAATTTGCTTTCAGCTATTTTGATTCCAGCAAAGACAATGAACAATACAGCGAGTTGATTTTCGTTGAAGCTCCGAATGGCTATGACGCGTCGCTGACGATCAACAACAGCAACTTCAACGGCGGCTGGCGGGCAATTAAGATTTTCCGGCAGAACAACGGCCAGACGATTTCCATCGGCTTGACGGGAGACACTTTTCAAAATTTTCAGAATCCGGATAGCTTGATTTTATCCAAAAAGGATTTTGTCAGTCCGTCGGAAAGCGTGTTTAATAATAACGCGAGCGACAACGTCCAGATTGATTCGTGGGCTTTGACGGCTGACTACACTCTTGATGTTAATACTCAATATCTTTTTAATTTTGTTTCCATTCCCGCTGATGTTACTTTAACGATTGACCCTGGCGTTAAAATCAAACTGCCGGAATGGGGCGCGATTGAAGCTGAAGGTTCAATTCAAGCCAATGGCACCGCGGAACAGCCGATCGTTTTTGAAACACAGACTCCGGGAGAAAGATGGGGTTATATCAAATTGAAAAATTCCGATTCAACTTTTGATTACACTAATTTTATCGGCGGTAATCGCAGCAACCAGGGCGATCCGAAAGACAGGGGCGTGTTGAGAGTGGAAGACTCCACGCTGAATTTAAACAACATTTCTATTTTAGACAGCCGCGCGCCTGGTAACGCGATTTATTCGCTGAATTCCAATCTTAATATAACCAATTCCGTTATCGGCAACGCGACCGAGCCGGATTTTGACATGACCGGAATAAAAACCGACAGCGGTTCGGTTATCTTGGACAAGGTTGTTTTGCAAAATTTAAAATACGGCATCCGCGGAGATTTTAATGACGAGGGTTTACTGCCGCATTTGGAATTGAATAATATGGGCGCGGCTAATTTTATCAATGTTGAACGTCCATGGGAGCCGAATACGTGGTTGAGTCCGGCGGAAGATGGTGAGTAAGTGAGTAAGTATATAAGTATGTAGGTGTGGGAGGAAAAAACAAAAAATTCCGCTGGGGCTGTTTTTTGTGTTTAGATTACTGTTATTCAGTGTCGCCCGTTCACTACCGCGAACATTTATGTTATAATATCCCCATACTCCACACTATGTTCGCCAAACCCAAAACACCCGACAAATTCTCTCGCTACACCGATCCGACCGGCGAGTTTAGCAATCGCGAATTGAAGCTGGGAGTTTGGTATTTGAAACATAAATTATTATTGCAAAAAATCGGTTTGCGTTTGTTAATCGTTTGGTGCGTGGTGACAGTGGGATATAGTTTCGGTTATTGGCTGTATTATTTTTCTTACGGTTATTTTCAAGATCAAAAAATGGCTGGAAATTTGGCGCGAGAAATTCCAAACCACGCTGTTGTCAACGCTTTGTTTAACGCGAAAGATTTGCAGGTCGGCAGAATTGAAGTTTATAACAGCGTGAGCGAACTGTTTGATTTTACGGCGCAGGTAAAAAATCCTAATTCGCGAAACACGGCGCGCGTTACTTACAAGTTTGTTTATAATGGCGGAGAAACCGCGTTAGCGCAGACCATGCTTTTGCCAATGAGCGAGCGGCCGATTGTGTATTTTGGACAGAAATCGGATATTTATCCGACCGCGCCGCGGTTGGTGATTGAAAAAGTGGAATGGAAGCGCGTTGGCGCCGAGGAAGTGCCGGACATTGGCGCGTTTTTGGCCGAGCGATTGAATTTTACCATGGAGAATTTCGTTTTTACCAAGGCGAGCCAAATCACCGGCACGCTTAATCATCAAATTGAATTTGATTTGTTTAATGATTCGGCGTATGGTTATTGGGAGCCGAAATTTTATGTTGAGCTGATTGACGGCGTACAAACAGTCGGCACGATTTATTTAGTTGTTCCAAAATTCAAAGCGGGTGAAATGCGGCATATTGATCTGCGTTCATTGGTTGACACGCTGGATGTTAGTGAAGTTAAAATTTGGCCCGCGTTTAATCCGTTTGACCAGGCGGCGTATTTGAAAGTAGAATGATTGTGTGGCTTACAAGGCTTACGAAGCTTACAAGGCCCACAAAGCTTCGTAAGCCTTGTAAGCCTTTTATTTATGCGTTTAACCTCTCGTCAACTTTTTCTCTGGCGCAGTTTTGACTGGGTGATTTTGGCGTTAGTTTTGGTTTTGGTGGCAATCAGTTTATCGGCGATCTATAGTATTGATCTGTCTCGCGGCGAGGTTTTGGATTTTTTTTCCACGCAGGCGTTCGCGACGGCAGTAGGATTGGTTTTGTTTTTTTTCGCGGGTCTGTTTCATGCTTCATTTTATCGCGCTTCCGCCAAGCTCGTCTATTTGTTCTCACTGTTATTGTTAATCGCGGTACTGTTTTTTGGTGAAACAATACGCGGCACCACCGGTTGGTTTCGGCTCGGCAGTTTTTCATTTCAGCCCGCGGAATTCGCCAAAGTCGGGCTGGCGATTTTTTTAGCATGGTGGATCAGCATCCAGGCGCGGCGATTTGATCGCTGGCAATTTTTGTTGACCAGCGGATTTTTTACGCTTTTGCCGATTGGTTTGATTATGCTCCAGCCGGATTTGGGCTCGGCTTTGGTTTTGTTCAGCGTTTGGTTCGGCTTGTTATTTTTGGTTGGAGTAAAAAAAAGATATATCGCGTTATTGGCGGTTTTGTTTGGCATTGTTGCCGTAGTATCGTGGTTTTTTTTATTTCAAGATTATCAAAAAGATCGTTTGTTGACCTTTTTGGATCCGGCGCGCGATCCGCTTGACGCCGGTTATAACGTGAATCAATCGGTAATCGCGATTGGTTCCGGCCGATTTTTTGGACGCGGGCTGGGTTTTGGTTCGCAGAGCCAGTTGCATTTTTTGCCGGAAGCGCAAACCGACTTTATTTTTTCCGTGATTGCCGAGGAGCTTGGTTTTTTGGGCGTGTCAGTGGTTTTGGTAATTTATTTTCTTCTTCTTTGGCGGCTCTTGCATATCGCAAAGACAAGCCGCGATGATTTTTTGTCTTATTTGGTTTTGGGAATATTATTAATGTTTTTTATTCAGATTTTAGTGAATATTGGCGGCGCAGCCGGGCTTTTGCCGGTTACCGGCGTTACCTTGCCGTTTTTGAGTTACGGGGGTTCTTCATTAGTGATGAATTTTTTGCTTTTGGGGGTGGTTGAGAGTATTTATCGGCGCCGGGTGGCGTAGTCCTTGACAATAATGTATAATATTGGTAAAGTATTGAACACTTAAATATGCCTAAAGATTTTAAACAACCCAAACCAATTCAAGAGGGTTTGCGGTTGATGAATCAATGCCCGGTTTGCAAGGGCGATTATCGGGCGGATCAGAAGAATATTTTAGAGCAAAAAAATGAGGCGCATTTGGTTCACATTACTTGCCCGCATTGTTCAAATTCAATCGTGGCGGTAATTGTGACTACGCCGGTTGGTTTGAGTTCCGTCGGGATGCTGACTGATTTGACAGCGGAGGATGTGTCGCGGTTATCTCATCGCGGTCCGATGAATGAAGATGAATTATTTGCCAGTCATTTATTATTAAAGGAGCGGAATCTATCAGAGATTTTAAGCGAAAGAAAGTAATATGGTGTTTACATTTACCGCGCAAAAAAGAACGGAAAAAGACGCTAACATTGTCCGCGCCGCCGGCCAGTTGCCCGGTATTTTATATGGACAAGGCGTTGAGCCGATTTCTCTCGCGGTTGATCGCGTTAAATTTCAAAAACTATATGACCAAGCCGGAGAATCCAGTTTGATTGATTTTACCGTGGAAGGCGGAAAAGAACCGGTGAAAGTTTTGATTCAGGAGATTCAATATGATCCGGTCAAACAGAAGCCGATTCATTTTGATCTGCGCCAAATTAGAATGGATAAGGAAATGGACGTTACAATCCAGATTCATTTTATCGGCGAACCGCCGGCAGTCAAAGGGCTGGGCGGCACTTTGAATAAATCAGTTGAGGAAATTGACGTCCGCTGTTTGCCGAAAGATTTGATTGGTTCAATAGAAGTTGATTTGAACGTGTTGCAGACATTTGATGATCTGATTCATATTAAAGACATTAAATTTCCGGATGGCATCAAGATTATGGATAAATTGGATACAGTGGTTGCCAAAGTAATGCCGCCTTTGACCGAAGATCAATTGAAAGCCATGGAAGAATCCGGTCCAAAGAGCATTGAAGAGGTTGAAGTAGAAAAGAAAGGCAAAGTAGAAGAAGAAGGCGAAGCCGCGGCCGGTGAGGCTGGAGAAAAGAAGGAAGAGAAGAAAGAGGAGAAGAAGAAAGAATAAAACACATTAAATCCCTTTGAACAATGGCATGCCATTGGCAGAGTTAGTTGGCACATAGATCGTGCCTTGTCGGTCTTTCAAGCTTTGGATATAGAGGTAGTTGAGATAGTTGTCAGACAGACTTTCGTTAATAATTTTTTGCGAATCGCGCTGGCCCTCGGCTTCAATTCGTTTTCTTTCCGCCTCTTTCTTGGCCACATCTAAGATAAAATCATAACGTTGAGCCTCTTGTTCTGATTGCAATTTTTCTTGTATGCTCTTGGAAAGATTCGCCGGCAACTCAACATGCCGCAGTAAAACATCTTCCAAGGCAATGCCGCGCGGTTCCAACGCGGCGTTTAATTTTTCAAAAATTCTTTTGGCCGCTTCGGCGCGTTTTTCCGAATAGATATCTTTGGTCTCATATTCGGCGATTACCTCGCGGATGACTGAACGGATTTGAGGACGGATGACCACCTCATCATAGTCTAATCCGATTTCTTTATAAACATCAGACGCTTTGTCCTCTATTAGGCGATAAAGAATGGTGATATCTAAATCAACGCTTAACCCTTCTTTGGTCAAAGCGCTGATAGCATCGGCGTTACTGCGGTTGCCTTCGCCTTGAGCCACGCTCATGGTATAGTCTTGCGTGCGCACACTCATTTTGGTAACTGTTTCCAGGGGATTTTTTAAATGGAAACCGGAGTGGAATTCTTGGTCTCTGACTTTACCGAAGAAAGTACGCACGCCGGTTTCGCCGGCATTTACCACGGTCCAAAACGAACTGGCGAAGCTGATAAAAATAATAATGACGACGAAAAGCAGTATCCACAAGCCAATTCGTCTTTTTTTATAGGGTTTGACGGTTTCCATAGGTTTTTGGTTAAGATTATTTTTATAGTTAAATTTGAATCCGGCTGATCCGCCCTTGCCGGAGAATTTCTCCATGAATTTCACCATGATAGGCTCGGTGTATTTATACCACTGCGCCTTGCCTTGCGGCTTGCTTATTGCGAAAAGCAAAAAAATACCGATTATAATCAGAAAGAACGAGTTCGTGAATATTCCCAGCAAGATTATCGCGCCAGGTATGATTATATGGGTTTTGTCTTTTATTTCCATAGCCGAATATTTATTGATGATTTGTTAATTCGACCTTTGATATATTATAGCACATTTAGCCTGTAGTTTGCAGGTGCGCAAGTATACAAGTGTACAAGTGTATGCGAACCGTAGAAATGTTGTGGTGGACGGCGAGTTAGTTTCACAGTATAATATTCTCTATATGCGCAAGAATTTTTTTAATGAAGCCGAACTTCTCCACCTCCTCGCCGGATTGGTTTTTTTGGTCGCGTTTGGTTTGTTGGGGTGGTTTGGGTATGGTTATTTGTTGAACCAGAATCAAGCGGATTTTAATGGCGTAGTAGAGAACGACAGCTTTGGGCAGTTCAGAATTGATTGTCAATATCGCCGTATGATAGACGGCGTGTGCGTTGCCAGCGAAGAAGAAATCAATCCAAAATTAGTCGCGGTGATGGTTGAAAATTATGTTGACGCGCGACCATTGTCCGGTTTGGCTGAAGCATCAATCGTGTATGAAGCGCCGGTGGAAGCGAATTACACGCGCTTTATGGCGATTTATCCGGCAAATGTTAAGGTGGATAAAATCGGACCGGTGCGGAGCGCGCGGCCATATTATTTAGATTGGTTGTCCGAATACGGCGGCGCGATGTATCTGTATGTCGGCGGTTCTCCGGAAGCGCTCGGTTTAATTAAGGAATACAAATTGTTTAATCTAAACGAGTTTTATTTCGGCCGGTATTATTGGCGCGCGTCAGATCGTTCAGCTCCGCATTATATTTACACTTCGTCGGAGTTGTGGAGGAAGGCGCTGACAGATTACGCGGATGAGGATTTAACGGCGGATTATGAGGGATGGGGGTTTGCCACCTCATCACTTGATCACCTCACCACCACATCACTTGGCGAGAGTGAGTTGACGACGAGTTTAAAAATAACTTTTTTGTCGCCGAATTATATTGTTAATTGGAAGTTTAATAGTTCAACAAAGAAATACGACCGGTATCAGGGGGATGAATTACAGAGAGACACAAGTGGTAAAAAAATTAAAGCCGATACATTAATAATTCAGCGGGTTAAAAGTTTGGTGATTGATGAAATCGGCCGCAAAAAAATTAACACCATCGGCGCCGGCGAAGCAATTATTTTTTACGATGGCAGAAAGATTGATGGGACATGGAAGAAAGAAAATAGAAACGACAGGACAAGATTTTATGACGCCACTGGCGAAGAAATTAAATTAAAGCCGGGGAAGATTTGGGTGGAGGTGGTGGGTGGAGATAGCGAGGTGGAGATCAATCCCTCCACCTCGTAGGGGGAGGGATTTGAGACACTTCCTCTTACTAATATAATTGATGAACCCGCGGACCAGAATTGGCCGCGGGTTTCTTGCATTTTTATTGCCTTGTCAAGGTTTTTATTATATAATATCCGTACAATCAAATCAGTGTAATCTTTTTTAATCAGTGGAATCAGTGCTATGAAATACTTCTTCGGCATCGGGGCAATCGTCGTTGGCATATTTTTGGTAATCAAAACCGAATGGTTTGTGCAGAATTTTGGCACCAGCAATTGGGCGGAAGAGCATCTCGGCTCCAGCGGCGGCACGCGGCTGATGTATAAATTCATCGGCGTCGCTTTTATTATTCTTGCCATGATGGGAATAACCGGAATGTTGGGTGAAGTTATAATTAGTGTATTTGGAAGATTATTTGGATTAAAATAATTTTATGTATCATTCCGGCAATCAAATGATCGATCCTGAAATCTTGTTTGAAAAAGTCCAGTTGCGTCCCGGAATGCACGCGGCGGATTTGGGTTGCGGCAAGACCGGCCATGTGGTATTTCCCGGCGCGGCGATTTTGGGCGAGCTGGGCGTGATGTACGCGGTGGATATTTTGAAAGAGGTTTTGATTGAAATAAAAAAACGCGCGGCAATAGAAAGTTTGATAAATGTGCAAACGGTTTGGTCGGATTTGGAGCGGGTTGACGGCACAAAAATTCCGGCGCGCAGTTTGGATGTGGTGTTTATTATCAACATGTTGTTTCAAGCAAAAAATCATTTGGCGGTTTTAGATGGCGCGTTGAAGTTATTAAAAGATAAAGCGCGGTTGCTGGTGGTTGATTGGAGAAAGAACAGCTTGCCGTTCGCTCCGCCAGCTGAAAAATTAATTAATTTTGACGAAATTAAAACCTGGGCGCGGAGCAAAGGCTTGGCAGTGCAGGAAGAGTTTGACATGGGAGGGTATCATCACGGAGTTGTGCTTTATAAACAAGAATGAGGGAAGTATACAAGTGTGTATGGCGAAGACGACACAGCGCGAGATCGGCGATTGGGGTGAAGAGCAATCTTCGCTTTTTTTAGTTAGAAATAAATATGAAGTGGTGGCGAGGAATTATAACGCGCGCGGCGGAGAGATTGACATCGTGGCTTGGGACAGAAGCGACGCGGTTGAGCCGGCGTTGTGTTTTGTTGAAGTAAAAACCAGAAGCTACGGCGAAGACAGCGCGGAGTTGTCAGTTGATAAAATAAAAGCGCAGAAAATCAAGTCCGCCGCGGAGAATTATTGCTATTTAAATCGCATTGATGTTGACCGCACGCGCATCAGGTTTGAACATGTAAGCGTGTATGTTGATAAGGCGAACAAAAAAATCAGTTTTAAAAAATATATTCTACCGAGTTTTTTGTTTAAGTTTTAGTATTGTGATATAATTAAAACACTACAGAACTTAGAGCGAGTATCTGTCATTGCGAGGAGGCCGATGTTCGTCGGCCGACGAAGCAATCCAGTCGCGCTTAGCTCAGAAAAAAATTGGCGATGGATTGCGGAGCCTGTCCCGAGTGAATGCGAGGGATCGCGCGAGCTCCTCGCAATGACAGATAAAAATTAACTAAAATTTTATGGACACTACATCTTTCCCCGAAATCCTGCGCTACGGCGGTTCGGTTTTGTTAATGGTCGGCGTGACAATGTATTTTTTTTATAAACGCCGCGGCGGGGAGACAACATCTTTCACTACCAAAAATGTCGGTGGTGGTGTCGGCTGTCTCGGCGGCTTTGCCGTTGACTTGACTGTTTTGGCGAGAGAGGGTAAAATTGATCCAGTGGTCGGACGGACAGAAGAAATTATGCGCGTAACGCAAGTGCTGACGCGCCGAACTAAAAATAATGTGATTTTAGCCGGACCGCCGGGAGTCGGCAAAACCGCGATTGTTGAAGGATTGGCAATGGGCATTGTTACCGGCGATGTGCCGCAGGTCTTGCGGAACAAAAGAATTTTGTCTTTGCGCGTTTCCGAACTATTGGCCGGCACCAAGTATCGCGGAGAATTTGAACAACGCGTGAAAAAAATCGTTGATGAAATCAGAATTTCCAACCGCACAATCATCTTGTTTATTGACGAAATCCACACCGTGATGCAAACCAGGGGCGCGGAGGGCGCGGTGAACTTTTCCGACATTCTCAAGCCCGCGCTTGCCCGTGGCGATTTACAACTTATCGGCGCTACCACGGAAAAAGAATATAATGAATTTATCGCTCCGGATGAAAGTGTGGCGCGGCGGTTCCAAATGGTTTTGGTTGACGAGCCGACAGTCGCCGAAACAATTCTGATTTTGCACGGCATCAAAAAGAATTACGAAACATTCCATAAGGTTAAATTTACTGACGAGGCGATTGAGGCCGCGGCGCGGTTGTCACACGAATATATCAAAGGCCGGCGTTTGCCGGACAAGGCGATTGATGTAATGGACGAAGCGGCGGCCATGGTTAATGTTAAAGAAGGTTTGCCGGTTGATCACGCCGTCGCCCTGCTTCACGGCGCGGCCGGGAAAATTAGCGGCAGTAAGAGTGATTTGGGCGAAGAGATGAACCGTTTGCAAAAAGAATTGGTCGCGCTTCATTCGCAAGAAGAGAAAACAAAAGATGAAAAAACATTGGTTTCAGTCAGAAAAAAAATTGTTGATAAAGTGAAAGAGATTGAAGAATATTCAGCGGCGAAAAAGGGCGATAAAGGGTGGATTGAGGTCGGTGTTGAACACATTAAAGAAGTGGTGGCGGATTGGGTGGGGATGAAGACGAGTGAGATACATTGAAGATTAACATACAAATATACTAATGTACTAATGATACTAATGAATACTAATACCCTTTGATAAAAAATATTCGTATAGCATTAATATTACTTAGTACAATTTGTATATTAGTATCTTGAATTTTTATAGAAACATCAGTGCGGAAAAGAGGCAGCCATATCTGGTTGTCTTGATTTTTATATTATATTTACTGCTTCACCTCTGGCCGATATTGCGATTTGGTTATACGGCTTTTGGTTATGATACGGGAATTTATCGGCATTACATTACCGGCTATTTTGAACGGCTCGGAGACACGGCGATCACACCGTTTGGGTTTGCAAATTTTTCTAACCCGCTGATGTTGCTGGGCGACAGCGTTGATACGATAATGTTTGTTTGGTATTTATTGATAGCAGTCGGCATGTTTTGGGCGTTTTATTTAGTGGCGCGGGAATTTTTTAACAAGCAAACCGCGGTTTTCGCGGTTTTTCTTTTCACCATTTCCGCCACCCAATTCGCGTTTTATTGGTGGTATTATTATCGCAATTATTTGGCGTTGTTTTTACTGTTAATTACCCTTTTGTTGGTTAAAAAAAAATCATGGCTCGCAATTTTTACTTTAATCGGCATTGGTATAATACACCCATTAACTTTGGCGCCGTTGGGGATAGCTCTGTTGGTTTACGCGATTATTGACAGTAGTAGTAGAAAATTTGTTTTGTCATCGGGGATTATCGCCGCGGTGTTGTTGTTTCTGATTAATTGGCAAGAATTGGCTTTGTATTTGGATCAACTTGATGGGAGTTTGGGTCTGGCAAAAAATTTTGTTGCCGCGGGTCGTCCGGAGTTCACCGGCAGTTTTATCACCCCGATAATTTTTGTGTCAGCCATCTTGATCTATTTGCCTTATGGTATTCTTGGATTGTGGCAAAATTTTCGCAAACAGATTTTGTTGACCAGCTTTTTTGGCGCGAATTTATTTTTAATCTTAATTGGATTTGCTTTTTACCGTCGTTTTTTAGTGTTTTTGGATTTAATGTTGATTATTTTCGCTGCCAGTTATTTCACAAGTGCGGTTCAGTCGGTTTGGACGCAGAAATGGGGGAAGCAAGTCGTGGCGATTTTTGTTGTTGTTTTGTTGGCTATTCAAGTTTGGCTTGTCGTAATTCGCCAGCCGTTGATTAGCGATAGCGATTTCGCCGCCATTCGCGGCGCTGATAATTTAGCGGGAGAATATGTCTTGGCAATTGATTCCACTTACGCGCCATGGCTTTACGGTTTTACCAATAAAAAAATTATCGCGCCCGGAATGTTTGAATACGATTTGTGGGACAGAGAAGGCTGGGGCAGGTTTTGGTTTACTAAAAATAATCAGGAACGAGTGGAGTTGTTGGAACAGTATGGCGGCCGGCCGATTTATATTTTTATTGGAGAGAGGTATCGGGATTTGGGAGAGAAGATGATGGAAGATTCGCGTTTTATGAAAGTGGTGGAGGGAGTGATTGAGTATCGGAACAGTATGGAGTGATAATTCTTCGTCTGTCATTGCGAGGAGGCCGACGTTCGTCGGCCGACGAAGCAATCCAGTCGCGCTTAGCTCAGAAAAAAATTGGCGATGGATTGCCGCGTCGCTCGTTCCTCGCTCCTCGCAATGACAGTATGTAGTCTTATCTTTTTTGATTATGACTTTTATCCTCGTCTTAATCTTAGGCTTTCTGTTATTCTATCTTTTTGAACACAAAAGACGGCGAAGTTGGGATTGGCTGGAGATTGCAGTGGTATCATTTGGCGCGGGCGTGAGTTTGCTGACGCTGGCGTGGCTGTTGATAAGTCGGTTTATCTATTAAATTTTGCTTCTTTTTGTGTTATAATATTGTCAATCAAATAACTAATCATCTAAATATTTAAACTCTATGCCTCCAAGAGCAAAAAAGTCCGCGAAGTCCGCGGTTGTGCCAGACGCAATGCCGGTAATGCCGCCAGCAGTCACTCCAACCGCCACGGCCACGGCAACGGAAGTGAAAACAAAAGTCGTGTCTAAAACCGCCATGGCAGTGGCAGTAGCCTTTTTGGGTTTTGCCGCGATCGCGGCCGGTTTGGTGGCTTTACCACAGTCAGATCCAATGTACGGTTACAACAACAGCAATTGTTGGGACAGTGATTATACGGTAAAAAACGACGCGGGCATGCCATTATTTAAGTATAGTTTTGTCAATCAAGCGATGAAAGGCACTGCGTATGGCATAAAGACCGGTTCAAATGAGTATATTGCCGGCACTGATCAGTGTTGGAATAACAAAAGATTGTTGGAGTTTTTCTGTGATATCAAAGCGAACAAAGTAACTTGGAACAGCTACAATTGCGCGGCAGGGACAAGTTGCGTGGATGGAGCGTGCGTGTCTGCGGGTAAGCCAGATCTTACTGTATTTAACATTTCAGTGATGCCAGATGACAACAACCCAGGCAAAAAAATCGTTGCGGTTAATGTGAAAAATATCGGTAATGCCCCGGCGTTGTCATTCGGCGTAAATCTATATCAGAAAAATGCCGATGGTAGCAGTGAACTTTTAGTTTGGCCGGAAATTGCTGGAGTTGGCGATGATGTCCCAAAGTGGGGATCAACTAAAGTCGGTCCTGGAGAAATAGCCACTTATGCCATTAGCGAGCTTTCTTTGCCAGCTACGGTAACACTGGCGTCTGAAGTTGATCCAAATAATCAAGTTAAAGAATCAAACGAGGCGAATAATTATTTGGAAAAGTCCTTTGTTGAGATAGGGCAACTTGATTTAGTGGTGAAATCACTATCATCAAACAAGTTAACAAATGGCAACCAAGATTTGGGAGTAGTGGCACTGTCTGCTCTTAATGAGTCCATAACAGTTAACAGCATAAAGTTTACTATTTGGTTAACCAATAGCACCAATAGCGCCACTAGCACAACTATCACAACTTTCTCAAACTTGCGTTTGGTTGATGAGAGCGGGGGTGAAGAAAACGTAGTTGCCGGTCCGGTTGAATTGGCTGCAGAACCCGCTAAACCAGGTACATATTATGCGATTTTTAACAATGTTGGGAATATTGTTTTACAGGCGCAGGACCCAAAACTGGCGGATTCACAGAAAAAATTTGTGTTGAAAGGCAGTGCTACAGGCGTATCTACCGGGGCATATGTTGCGGTGAAAATAAATCCAGCTAAAGATGTGGTTGGCACAGGTATGGATAGCGGACAAAAAATTTCACCAGCGCTTGATAAACTTTTAGCTGTAAGTGACAAGAGCTATTGACAAACATTTGTTTCTGTGGTATAATACATTTATTATAAAGCAACCTACACAATAGGTTGCTTTAAGTTTAACTTAGATGCATATGTCGGAAATCACTAAAGCGATTCAATTCATCTGCGATGAGAAGGGGCTTACTTTTGAGTCGGTAATTGAGGCGGTTGAAGCCGCCATGGCCGCGGCTTATCGCAAGGACTTCGGAAATCGCCAGCAAAATGTCAAAGTTAAATTTGATCCGGAAACCATGGCTATGGAAGTTTGGGATGAAAAAGAAGTGGTGGAAGATGTTGATGAAGAAACTTTACTTAAGGATCAAGAGGAGTTAACTAAACGGCGCGAAGAAGCGCAGAAAGATAATCGTGAATTGACTGAAGAGGAAATGGCTGATTTGGCGCGCTTCAATCCCAAGACGCAAATAATGGTTACTCAAGCCAAAGAGCATGTTAAGAAAGCCAAAGTCGGCGAGATTATAAAAATCAAACTTGAAGTGCCTGGAGAGTTTGGCCGCATGGCCGCGCAAACCGCCAAACAAGTGGTCATTCAGCGTCTGCGCGAGGCGGAACGCAACAGCGTCTTTGACGAACTTAAAGATCAAGTCGGCACGATTATCCATGGCATTGTTCAACGCCGCGATCGCGCCGGCGGGATGATTATTGATTTAGGTAAAACCACCGCGATTTTGCCGGTGGAAGAACAAATTTACGGCGAGCAATATCGTCCTGGCGCGCGCATGCGTTTCTTGATAGGAAAAGTTGAAATGGGCCAGCGCGGTTTGGAAATTGTTTTGTCTCGCGCCGGCAAGAAAATGGTGGAAACCATTTTCGCCGAAGAAATTCCGGAAATTAGTTCCGGCGCGGTGGAAATTAAAGGCTTGGCGCGCGATGCCGGGCATCGTTCCAAAGTAGCGGTTTGGACCGGTGATGATTCCATTGATCCGATTGGCGCTTGCATCGGCCAGCGCGGCAGCCGAATTACCACAATTATTGAAGGATTGGGCGGAGAAAAAATTGACGTGATTCAATTCAGCGAAGACGCGGCTGAATATATCAAACACGCTTTGTCACCGGCAAAAGTTACCGCCGTTTCTTTAGGTGAAGGCGGTAAAGAGGCGACAGTATATGTGGCCGGAGATCAATTCTCTTTGGCAATCGGCCGCGGCGGGCAGAATGTCCGTTTAGCCGCTGAATTGACCGGTTGGAAATTAAATGTGGTGCAGAATGAGAATGAAGAGAAAGTGGTTAGCAGTGACGCTGATCCGAAAGAGGTGGAAAAAATAGTGGAAGAGAAAAGTGAAGAGAAAAAAGTAGAGGAGAGTGTGGTGGAAGAGGTGCAGGAAGAGAAGGTGGTTGAGGAAGAAAAAAAGAGTGATGAATTATGAATTGGGAATTATGGGGGATGACGGCGAGTTGTTATTGGATGGAAAATTTTAGTGAGGTAATGACCGTCCTGAAAGGGGCGGTTTTTGTTGCGGCTATAATTATTTTATGTTAGTATAGTGTCAGGTTATTGGAGTCAGATGTTTGGTCGTTGTTGTGTTTTGTTAATTGTGTTTTGAGTTTTGAATTATGATTTCGTATCTTAAAGGCAAAATTATAGAAAAAAGCGAGCGGTCAGTTTTGGTATTGACGAGCGGAGGGGTGGGATATAAGGTATGTGTGAAAGTGCGCAAGCCTGCCATGAGCGACCCGTCCCGAGACGGACCGAGGGAAGCCGAAGGGTGTTCAAGTTTGCAAGTCGGAGATAGTATCAGTTTATATACTTATTTGCGGGTGGGGGAGAACGCGCTGGATTTGTTTGGCTTTGAAACTTTGGAAGAAAAAAGTTTTTTTGAGTTGTTGTTAACCGTCAGCGGCATTGGGCCAAAAAGCGCCATGCATATTTTGGAATTAGGCAGTTTGGAAGAAATCAGCGCGGCGATTGGGCGCGGCGATGTTGGTTATCTCACGAAAGTCAGCGGCATTGGCAAAAAGACGGCGGAACGAGTGGTTGTTGAGTTGAAGTCAAAAGTCACAAAGTCCGTAAAGTCCATAAAGTTTGGCGATGGCGATAGTGAAGTGTTGGGTGAGGTGATTGACGGGCTGGTTTCTTTGGGTTACAGTCGCGAAGAAGCCCGCGAAGCGGTTAAAGGTTTGTCAGTGGATGGGAAAGATGCGGGGAAATTAGTAAAAGAGGCGTTGAGGAGGTTGGGGAAGTGAGGAAAAATATTAGTAAGAAATTAAAAAAATACTGACAAAATATTAAAGGAATGTCACAAGTGGTGTAGTTGTTGATAACTCGTATTGACAAAGTAATGACAATGTAATATAATCAATTTTGAAGTTTTTAATATAAAAATATGAGTAACACAGTCCAGCTTAGAGTAGATAAAAAAACTAAACAGGCAGTAGCCGGTATTTTTCAGTCACTTGGTTTGGATTTGAGCACCGGCGTGAAAATTTATTTTCAGCAGGTGCTGAGATACAAAGGAATTCCATTTCCGTTAGTCACGGAAAATGGTTTTACCAAAGAAGAGGAGAGGATGTTGCTAAAAGAGTCGGCGGAAACAATGGCGCTTTATAATTCCGGCAAACGAAAAGCGCGCAAGTCAGCCAAAAAAATGTTCGCGGAAATAATGAAGGATTAGTTTTATGTATGAATTGCGATATTCAAATCAATTTAAGCGTCAGTATAAAAAGTTGCGTTGTTCTGGTCGAAAGAGAATTGTTAATGAGTTGTCGGCAGTCGTTAGTTTGTTGGCAAAAGGCGCAGTGTTGCCTGACAAATATCATAACCATAAACTTACCGGTGATTTGAAAAATTGTTGGGAGTGCCATATCGCGCCGGATTGGTTGTTGTTTTATAAAATCTATGGAGATATTGTGGTGCTAGAATTGGTGGCGATGGGGAGCCATGGAAATTTATTTAAGTGAATCAAAAAACCGCCTCATCGGCGGATTTTTTGTAATTCGGATGTTACAACAACGTCATGCTCGCCACTTTGTCGCCCTCTTCTTTGAATCTCATTACGCGGACGCCTTGGGTGGCGCGGCCGAGGGTGGAGATGGTGTCAAGCGGGACGCGAATGACTTGGCCATTGACCGAGATCGCCATCAGATCGCGCTCTTCGGTGTTATTTATCACCGCCATGCTGATGATTTTTCCGGTCTTTGCCGTTACAGCCATGGTTTTTATGCCACTGCCGCCGCGTCCTTGCACTTTGTATTCTGACAAAGCCGTGCGTTTCCCCAGACCATTTTCTGAAACAACCAAAAGCTCCAACACGCTTTTTTTCACGAGTTCCGGCAGAGCGATTTCCATACCAACAATATGATCTTTGCCTTTCAATCTCATGCCGCGCACGCCGGAAGCATTGCGGCCCATGGCGCGGATGTTGGCTTCTTTAAATCGGATCGCTTGTCCGCCATCAGTGGCGATTACAATGTCATCTTTGCCGGTTGACGGCTTGACCCATTCCAAATTATCATCAAGTTTTAGTTTCAGCGCGATTAGGCCGGATCGGCGCACATTGGTAAAATCAGTTAACGCGGTTTTTTTGATTGTGCCTTTGTTGGTTACCATTACTAAAAATTGGTGCTGGGTTAGACTGCTCATTGATAAGATGGCGGAAAGTTTTTCATTCGGAGCAAGTTGAAGGAAATTAACCACTGCCTGGCCTTTGGAAGTGCGGGTAGCCGGAGGAATATCATAGGCCATCATTTGAAATACCCGGCCGCGTGTAGTGAAGAATAGCAGATTATCATGAGTGTTTGTTGTTAATAACTGGTCAACAACATCTTCTTCTTTTGTTGTTAAGCCGATTACGCCTTTGCCGCCCCGGCCTTGGGTTTTGAAAGTATCAGGCGCGACGCGTTTGATATAACCATCACGAGTGGTCATTACCACGATTGATTCGTTGGGAACCAAATCTTCGGTCGTAAATTCTTTTACGCCATGGGCGACAATCAGCGTGCGTCTTTCATCGCCATATTTTTCTTTTATTTCTTTAATTTCATTTTTTATCATGTCCAAAATTCTCTTCGGGCTGTGCAAAATTGATTCCAGCTCTTTTATCAGCGCGCGTTTCTCTTTCAATTCATCTTCAATCTTCTGCCGCTCAAGATTCGCGAGCTGTTGCAGTCTCATTTCTAAAATCGCGATCGCCTGCCGTTCGGTAAACTTGAACTTATTCATCAAATTGATTTTGGCCTCGTCTTTGTCCTTGGATTTGCGAATCGTGTTGATAACTAAATCAATTTTATCCAGCGCCTTGCTCAAACCTTCCAAAATATGAGCGCGTTCCTGCGCCTTGTTTAAATCAAATTCAGCGCGGCGGCGAATAACCTCTTGGCGGTGTTTCACGTATTCTTCCAACACTGATTTCAAATTAAGCACGCGCGGTTGTATGCCGTCCACCAACGCTAACATATTGATATGAAAAGTCGTCTGCAGTTCGGTCATGTTGAACAGTTGATTCAATATTTTTTTAGGATACGAATCTTTTTTAAGTTCAACAACGATGCGCACGCCGTCTTTATTTGATTCATCGCGCAGATCTTTTATGCCTTCCAGTTTTTTCTCCTGCACCAGATTGGCAATTTTTTCAATTAGAGTTGATTTATTGACTTGGTAGGGGATTTCATTAACGATAATTTGAAATAGTCCGGATTTATTTTCTTGGATTTCTGTTTTCGCGCGGATAACAATACCGCCTTTGCCGGTTGCGTAGGCCGCGGCAATATCTTTGTTATTATAAATAATGCCGCCGGTTGGAAAGTCCGGGCCTTTTACCAATCCCATTAATTCTTCAACGGTAATTTTCGGTTCATTAATCAAGGCAGTAAGGCCGTCGCAAAGTTCTCTTAAATTATGCGGAGGAATATTTGTCGCCATACCGACCGCGATGCCCATGGTGCCATTAAGCAAAAGATTTGGAAGTTTGCTCGGCAAAACTTTCGGTTCATTCGTGGAGCCGTCATAGTTGGGCGAGAAGTTGACGGTATTTCTTTCAATATCCATCAACATTTCTTCGGCAATAGCTGACAACTTGGCTTCCGTATAGCGCATCGCCGCGGCCGGATCTCCATCCATGGAGCCGAAGTTCCCTTGGCCATAGACTAGCGGGTTGCGCATGGCAAACTCCTGCGCCATTCTGACCATGGAATCATAAATCGCCACGTCGCCGTGCGGGTGGTATTTTGCCATCACCTCGCCGACCACATGCGCGGATTTGCGGAATTTGGCATTGTGTTTCAGACCGATATTCCACATAGCGTAAAGAATGCGGCGATGCACCGGCTTCAAGCCGTCGCGCACATCGGGTAAGGCGCGGGAAACAATTACGCTCATCGCGTAGTCCATGTAGGATATTTTCATTTCATCCACGAGAGCGACCGGCTCAACTTTGCCGATCGGAGCCAGGATTAATTTTTCTTGATTTGGTTTTACATCTTTCATAATTTTAGAGTGATTCTGTTGTTGTCGTCGTGCTTGTCGCTACAGCGGCGGGCAGGCTTTTAATCTGTGCCACGAGGCCTCGCAAGTCTGATTTAATTTTTTCTTTTATGGTTTCGTTTTCGTCCATCTGATCATCCGGCGCGCCAACCTCTTGCCACACGGTGCGCAAATCATCTTTGACCGGGTCAGGCAGCCAGCCTTTACTTGTCTCGGTCCCTTGTGTGGTATCAGTTATCATAACGTACGTATTCCAGCCCCACAGGCTGAAAATCACCAGACAAAATATTACGACTCCGGTCCAAAGCCAGCGCGTCTGGCGCGGATTGTGGCGCATGCGCGCTCGGTTGGCAGAACGCGGCTCTTTCAGCCGTGTTTCAATCGGTTCCGGCGCTTGTTCAATTTCTGGAGTTTCCGTCCGCGATTCCTGCTCTGATAAACGCGCGCGTTCAACAATTAATCCCGGGAGTTTTTCCACCGCCATTTTTACATCTTTCCTGCTTATTTTCTTGTCAATTTTTTTTTCTTTTAGTTTTTTATTTTTTTTGACAGGCACATTATTTAAAGTTAAAATGTAAATTGCAAAATGAAAAATTTTACATTTTGATTTTTAATTTTTATTTTTTTTTCACTCCTTAGACAGCAGTATGACTTGAGTTTCTTCCTGCGGCAGACTCTTGCTCTTAATGATAACTTTCTTTTCCGCTTGGACTTTGCCGGCCACGCCCATTTCTTTCAAAAATTTTTCCACAGATTCCATGTCAGGATTGTTGTCAGATTTATAAGCAATCGGAATGACTACGCGCGGTTCAATCGCGTTAACAGCTTTTGCCGCGGTTTCGGCATCATAGCAATTTTTTCCACCGACCGGCACCAATAAAATATCGACATCAGATAGCGTTTCCAACTGTTGGTCGGTTAACGGTTTAGCGATTAAACCCAAATGCGCCAAACTTAAATGTTCAGCATCTAAACGAAACATAATATGACCATCTTCATTGCCTTGAACGGCTGTTATCAAAACACCTTTTGTCTCACATTCACCAGGTGTGTCTAGAATAAACGGATCACCGGAGAGAGTGATGGAATCGGTTGCGCCGCGCGTGAAAAGGCCGATGTCAGTGGATAGGTTGCGCGGGAATTCGCCGGTTTTCGGCCGATAAGTGTCAATAACGACATCAACGTCTTTGTCAAAGGGTTTTACTTGAATACGAACAGCGGTGTTGCCGAGCCAGGAGATATGCATATAAGTATAATGCTAATATACTAATTTATACCAATGCTACCAATAGTGATATTCGTTGCATTAGCATTCATTCGTATATTAGCATTTGACTCAATGAGTTTATCACATTTTGTGGAATGGCGCAAGACCGAAGTGTTGACAATTTTGACGAGTTGTTATATAATCCGGCCACTTATTTATACTCTCAAAAGAGGGTGCCCGATGGGTTCGTCGCCTGTTGGTTAAATTTAATTTTAATATGAAAGACGAAAAAGCTGACGCAGGCCAAAACAGCAATAGTTTTGCCGCTTTGCTTAAGAATTTTTTCACTAAAACTCCACAAGCAGGCGATTTGATTAAGGGCAAGGTGATTTCTGTGGAAAGCGGCGCGGTCCGCATGGACATTGAGGGTATGATAACCGGCGTAGTGCGCGGGCCGGAACTATATACGGAATCACGCGAATTTTCCAATATCAAAGTCGGCGATGAAGTTGAAGCGACCGTATTGGAGTTGGAAAACGAAAACGGCGAAATGGAGCTTTCTTTCCGCGCTGCGGGACATCGTTTGGTTTGGTCTCGCATGGAGAAATATAAAGAAGACGGTCTGACGATTGGCGCGAAAGTAACTCAAGCCAACCGAGGCGGGTTGATGATGCAGGTTGATTCTTTGTCAGGTTTTATGCCGGTGTCGCAATTAAGCCCGGATAATTATCCGCGCGTACCCGGCGGCGATCGCAATCGAATTTTAGAACACTTACAAAAATTGATCGGTCGAGAATTGCAAGTTAAAGTGATTGATGTAAATGATAAGGAAGAGAAATTAATTGTATCTGAAAAAGCGGTTTGGGAAGACGATCAAAAAGCGGTGTTGGACTCGTATAAAGTCGGCCAGATGGTTGATGGCGAAGTAAGCGCGCTGACTTCTTTTGGCGCGTTTATCAAGTTTGGCGAGGGTTTGGAAGGATTGGTTCATATTTCAGAAATTGTTTGGCAGAGAATTGACCATCCCAAAGACGTGTTGAAAGTCGGCGACCGCGTGAAAGCGCAGGTTATTGACATCAACAAATCAAAAATTTATTTATCAATCAAACGGTTGGTTGATGATCCGTGGAAAATTGTTAAAGATAAATACAAAGTCGGCCAAGAAGTGGAAGGCGAGATACACAAGATAGAGGCCTTTGGTTTGATGATTAAATTAGACAATGACATCCATGGTTTGGCGCACATTTCCGAACTCGGCGCTCGCGATCCGAAAGAATTGAGAGACAGGTTTAAAATCGGTCAAAAAGAAAAATTTGAAGTGATTTCAGTTGAGCCGTCAGAGCACAGACTAGGGTTGAAATTGACGGGTACGGCTAAAGAGAAACCCTCCTCCACTTCGCTCGGCGGAGCTGCGGCGGACAAGGAAGAGAAGACAGAGAAAAAGGAGAAAACAAAGAAAAAAGAAGAAAAGAGCGAGGGGAAATTAGAAGATAAGGTTGAAGAGAAAAAGGAATAATAGAAAAAAGCCCCGCGAGGGGCTTTTAAAAATTTCTAATTCACTTAATTTCTAATAAAAAATCAAAGGTTAAACTGTAATAATTTTAAGCGTTGTTTATGGTTTATCGCTTGCGAATCGGCATTCTTCTGTCATTGCGAGCCTTCGCAGGCGAAGCAATCCACACCGTCGTTGCATTTTCGTGATTGTATAGATTGCTTCGTAGCGCGAGCTCCTCGCAATGACGTAGAATTGACTTTTATTCTCTTTTTGCTATACTAAACTCCGTTGTCTGAATATAAATCTAAACACGAATTATGAAAAATCTTTTGAAAAATTTTACCATTATCTTTTTTGTCCTGCTTTTGGTCGCGGGATTGTTGAGTTTTTCCTCCACAGCAAAGCCAAAAACAGAACCGGCTGGGATTAGCCAGCTGGTGCAGGAAATAAATAGCGGCGCGGTTAAGGAAATTAAAGTGCGCGGGGATGATCTGGTGGTTATGTTAACTGACGAAACTGCCAAACAACAAACAGTGAAAAAAGAATACGGGCAGTCGTTTTCCGAGTTGATGGACAATTACAAAGTTTCCGCGGAAAAATTACAGCAAGTAAAAGTGGAAGTGGTGGATGAATCCGGCGCGGCCTATTGGTTCAAGTCGTTGTTGCCATTTTTGGTGCCGGTGTTGCTGGTTTTGGTGATTATTTATTTTATGAGCCGGCAAGTGCAGGGCATGAATAATCGGGCGATGGGTTTTGGCCAGAGCGCGGCGCGGCAGACAAAGCCGGATGATAAAAATCAAAAAACTTTTAAAGACGTGGCCGGCGCGAAAGAAGCCAAAGAAGAATTGTTTGAGATTGTTGAGTTTTTAAAAGAACCCAAGCGTTTTACGGAAATGGGAGCAAAAATTCCCAAGGGCGTGTTGTTAATGGGCGCGCCTGGCACCGGCAAGACATTGTTGGCAAAAGCGGTGGCCGGAGAAGCAGGCGTGCCATTTTTTTCAATCTCCGGTTCGGAATTCGTGGAAATGTTTGTCGGCGTGGGCGCGTCGCGTGTTCGGGATTTGTTCACTCGCGCCAAAAAAGCCGCGCCGGCGATTGTGTTTATTGATGAAATTGACGCGGTTGGCCGCAAGCGCGGTTCCGGTTTGGGCGGTTCGCATGATGAACGCGAACAGACTCTGAATCAAATTTTAGTGGAGATGGATGGTTTTGATCCGAACTTGGGTGTAATCGTTGTCGCCGCGACTAATCGGCCCGATGTCTTGGATCCGGCTTTGTTGCGTCCCGGCCGTTTTGACAGGCGAGTGGTGATTGATCTGCCGGACATCGCTGATCGCGAAGAAATTTTAAAAGTTCACGCCATTGGCAAACCAATTTCCAAATCAGTTTCATTGCGTAATATCGCGGAACGCACACCGGGATTTTCCGGAGCTGATTTGGCGAATCTTTTGAATGAAGCCGCGATTTTAACCGTGCGGCGCAATAAAAAAGAAGTGACGGAAACCGAAGTTTGGGAAAGTATTGATAAAGTATTGCTTGGTCCGGAGAAAAAATCCCGCGTGATGTCAGATCAAGAACGGGAAATGACCGCTTATCACGAAGCCGGCCACGCGGTTGTTGGACATTTTTTGCCAAACTGCGATCCGATACGCAAGGTTTCCATCATTGGCCGCGGTTTGGCTGGCGGCTACACTTTAAGCATGCCGGAAAAAGACATAAGATATAACACTATGGCGAAATTCAAAGATGATTTGGCTATGATGCTTGGCGGGTATGTGACGGAAAAACTTATTTACGGCGATGATCAAATTTCCACCGGCCCGTCCAGCGACTTGAAAAAAGCCACGCAAATGGCGACCGCGATGGTGATGCGTTACGGTATGAGCGAGAAACTCGGTCCGCGCCAATATGGCGACAATGAAGAATTTATTTTTTTGGCGCAGGAAATTCACGAGAAGAAAAATTACAGCGAAAAGACCGCGGAGATGATTGATGGGGAAATTAATAAGTTATTAGACGACGCCACAAACGTTTCAGAAAAGATTATTAAAGACAACAGAGAAAAGATGGATGGGTTGGTGAAGGTTTTGATGGAGAAAGAGATTGTGGAGCAGGAAGAGTTCAATGCGATAATGTCTAATGCCTAAAATTGTCGTGGTTACCGAGATACTAAAAAACAGTCCTCATGATAAAGAACTGTTTTAGCGGCGGAGAGTAGTGGAGTCGAACCACATACGGTTTGAACCGTACCATCCAGGTATCAATTGGCGCTCGTATACCGGCCGAGTTTACTCTCCATTCTCACCGCCGGCAAATATTATATCAAATTTTTTGAAATGAAAACAGCCCCTTTCGGGGTTGTTTTTTTGGTACGTTCCGCGTATGCGGTCTCACCAATTGATACCTAAGTAAAGTTTATCAGAAAGAATTAGATTTGTCAAGCATAATTATCCACATCATCTGCGTAGAGAGACGCACAACAGTGCGTCTTTACTATTTCTGATTAGTTACTACCTTATCCACTATGCCGTATTTCACCGCTTCTTCGGCGGTGAGAAAGAAGTCGCGGTCAGCGTCTTTTTCCACGGTCGCCATATCCTTACCGGTGTGAGTGACGATGATGTGATTAAGTCGGTCTTTTAATTTCAAAATTCTTTCGGCGTGGATCTTGATGTCGCTGGCTTGTCCTTGTGTTCCGCCCATTACCTGATGAATCATAACTTCGCTGTTCGGCAAACAAAATCGTTTGCCTTTTACTCCTGCAGTCAACAGCACGCAAGCCATACTGGCGGCCATGCCGATGCAGATAGTGGAAACATCCGGTTTGATATATTGCATTGTGTCGTAAATCGCCAGTCCGGACGTAACTGACCCGCCTGGAGAGTTGATATATAATTTGATGTCTTTAGTCGGATCTTGATTTTCTAAAAACAGCATCTGGGCGATGACCGTGTTGGCAACACCGTCGTCAATTTCACTTCCCAAAAAGATAATACGGTCCTTCAGCAAGCGAGAAAAAATATCATAGGCTCGTTCGCCGTAGCTGGTTTTTTCGATTACCGTAGGTATTAGATGCTGAGATCGGATGTTAGGCATAATTAGAATTTAAAATACTAATATACGAATAGAGTACTAATGATACTAATGTATACTAATATCTAGTACTAAATATTATTTTATACTGTTTCGTTGTTTTTTTCAATAGTCTCCCAAACTTTCTCCAGAGCCTCATCCATTCCGCCGTCAATTAAAAACCCTGCCGCTTTTTTGTGTCCGCCGCCGCCGAGAGATGAGGCGATTAAAGAGACATCAAAATCATCGCGGGTGGTGCGAAAACTACCTTTTATTTTTCCATCTTCGGTTTCTTTCAAAACCAATGACGCGCGGCCTTCGTTGGTATTATTCAAAAAATTGGCGATGCCTTCGCTTTCGGTTTCGCCGGCATTGCGCTCTTTCAAATCTTCTTGAGTAATAAAAGTATAAACAATATCCAAACTTTCTTTTTTGGTTAAACGCGACAACGCCACACCCCAGAGTTTCAGAGATTCAATCGGTTTGTCGCGCAGGAACCAACTTTTAATCAGATTGAAATTCGCGCCTTGGCGGATGAGCTCGCTCGCGACTTTTAATGAATGTTCGGTAGTGCCCGGATTGGAAAAATTTTCCGTGTCGGTAATCAAACCGGTTAAAAGCGAGAGAGCCATGTTTTTGGTGATTTCAATATTATTCTGGCGAAAGAAAAAATGCAAAACCTCGGCGGTTGAAGACGCGGTCGGGATAACTAAATTATGGCGGCCGAATTTTTTATTGCTGATGTGATGATCAATATTAATAATAACAGTTTGCGGTGATAAATTTTTTGTGTAGGACTCAATCCCCGCGTAATTCAAATCACCGGAGTCCAATACTATCACCGCATCATATTCAGCGGCTTTCCAAATGTTTGGGTTAGTGGAAACTTTGATCAGGTGCGGGAGATTGGCGAGTCGCGGGGCAGCCGAGGTCAGACAAAAGACGTCATGCGGCTTGGCGATGTTTTGTAAAAAATATGAAAACGCCGAAACCGAGCCCATAGCATCGCCGTCCGGCTTTTGGTGCGGTATAAGAAGAATCTTCTTCGCGTTCAGGATTTCATTGTGGATTTGTTTGGCGATTCTTTGCATAGTGGGTGTAGGGTGTAAGACGTAGGGCGTAGGATTTTTTGTAAGACCGACGGTTGAGTATATAATATCAGCAAGAAACTGTCAAGTATTGACAAAACTATCAAAATGTGGTATAATTGGTTGTTGTTTATAGTTATAATTTTAGCATAATTTAGATAAAACTACCCGATAGCAAGTTATTTTTAATAATTTTCTGTCGGGCGGTTTGATGCATTTCGCATCTTTGGAGGTCGCCATGGAAACTACGGATAAAAGGTCCAAAGCGGACTTGCACAAACTGTGGTTGGCTCAAGGCATAGCCACACTGACCATTCTGGTGTCGTTTTTCTTTTGTCGCAAAGTACTCAACATGGAGATGAAGCTGACTCTCGGCCCCTTCATTGTCATCCAAACCTGCGTAGAAGTCATTGTCTACCGGTTTTTCGACAAGGCTTTCGCCGTCTGCCTTTTCTCCGCTTACTGCGTCGCTATAGTCGCTTTTATTGCCGCAGTAGAACCTTTCACCACGCCACTCATTCTTTCTCTCACAATCTGTGTCTTCGCCTTCGCCTTTCTTGGCAGTAAGGAAAACGGAGTGTCGACAGGGTGGGCGCTGGTACTGACAGTAACACAAGGAGCCGCGACGTTCATCCCCATCAAATATCTCCTTCATTATTATAATGGAGGAGATTGAGATGGGCAGGGGATTTTACTTCTATAAAAAAAGTTGTATAATGGATACAACTTTTTATGTTTATTTAGTATTTGTTTTTCGCGGTTTTCATCTTATGAATCTTTTTAAAGAAGAAAAACGGAGTGTTGTATATGTTTTTATTGACGCCTCAAATTTGTGGCAGGCGCAGAAAGCCAAAGGCAGATTTTTTGATGTGTTGACGATAAAAGAAGATGTTTGGGGAAGGCAATTGCAACACCGTAAGGAATTCTAAAATGCAAACCACCCTCCGCGAGGAAGGTGGTTCTTGGATGTAAAACCCTATTGGTCTATGGCAGACCAATAGACAGATATAATATAACACATTTCAAAAAAAAGTCAATACCTGTGGATAATATGTCAATAGGGTGATAAAATGGAGTGGTTAATCTATGTTTCTCAAATCCATCGAACTTCACGGTTTTAAGTCCTTTGCCCAGAAGGCGGTTTTGGATTTTGTGGCGCCTAAGGACGGAAAAAACAGTATCACCGCGGTGGTGGGGCCGAATGGGAGCGGCAAAAGCAATATCGCGGACGCGATCCGTTGGGTGATGGGCGAGCAGAGTATGAAAACTTTGCGCGGAAAAAAGGGCGAGGATGTTATTTTTGGCGGTTCAGACGCCAAAGGCCAGATGGGCATAGCGAGCGTGACAATGATTTTGGACAACAGCGATCATCGCGCGCCGATTGATTATGATGAATTGGTAGTAACCCGCCGTTATTATCGTTCCGGCGAGAGCGAATATTTGGTTAATGGCAATACGGTAAGATTATTGGATTTGCAAATTCTTTTGGCCCAAGCCCAGTTCGGTCAGGGCGCTTACAGCGTTATCGGGCAGGGAATGATTGATCATTTGCTTTTGCACACGCCGCAAGAACGAAAGGCGTTTTTTGACGAAGCCGCCGGGATTAAAGAATTTCAAATCAAACGCCACCAAGCGATTTTAAAATTATCGCGCACCAAAGAAAATATCACGCAAGCGGAAATGTTGTTGACTGAAATTGAACCGCGTTTGCGGACTTTGTCGCGCCAAGTGAAAAGATTGGAGCGCCGGCAAGAAGTGGAATTGGAATTGCGTGAAACGCAGGAACAATATTATTTTACGCTTTTTTCGCACAACCACGAACAATTATCAGTATTAAATACCGAGTTGATCAAAATTGAGCAAGAATATAACGAAGCGCATAGTCATTTGCAAACATTGCAAAATGAATTAGCGGCTTTAGCCAAAGAAGGCTCGCGTCAGGAACAATTTGTTGTTCTGCAAAATGAGTATCAAGATTTATCACGGCAAAAAAATCAATTGGAACGGGAGCGCGCGATATTGCAGGGAAAACTGCAGACCGAATATTCCAAAGCCGGCAAACAAAATATCGGCTGGCTGGAAAATAAAATTGAAAATTTGAAAACAGCGGCGGAGAGATCAGCGCGGGAACTAAAAGAAGCGGAATCAGCGGTTGAAAAAACCGGCGCGGAAATTTTAACCAAAAAACAGCTGATGGATAAATTGCTGGTAGAAAAAACCGAAGCAAAAGGCCAGCTGGCGAATTACGAGCAAAGTTTAACACAATTAAAAGGCGAACAATCATATTGGCAATATGCCGGACTAAAAGCCGTGCAAGCGGTGTTGGAAGAGCGGCATCGGCTTGGCGCGATTTATGGCACGGTGGCGCAATTGGGCGAGGTGGATGAAAAATATCGTTTGGCTTTGGATGTGGCGGCCGCTTCTCATTTATCCTCGGTCGTCGTTGACAGCGACAGAACCGCGCAAGCCGGTATTGAATATTTGCGTCAGCACCAGTTAGGCGTGGCGACATTTTTGCCACTGAATAAAATTAAACCGCGTTTAAAGGCAAACGATATTCAGGATTTGAAAAATCGCGATGGCGTGTTTGGTTTGGCATCGGAATTGGTGTCTTTCGACAGTCGGTTCGCTGATATTTTTTCTTACGCGTTAGGCAATACTTTAATTGTGCGGGATTTAGAGGTCGCGCGAGAAATCGGCATTGGTCGGATTCGCATGGTTACTTTGGCGGGCGATGTTTTGGAAACCAGCGGTAGTATGAAAGGCGGTTATCGTCAGGCGGAGAAGCACCGCGGTTTAGGATTTTCGCAGGGCAGTTCGCCATATCTTTTGCAGAATAATATTTTAGACAGCGAAGAAAAAATGACTGGGTTGCAAAATCGTTTAACGCAAAATGAAACAGATTTGAATCAAGCGCAGGTCGAGCTTACCACTTGCCAATCTCGCGCGCAGATTGCCGTTAGCCGAGCGGATATTTTAGGCGCTGCCAAACAAGAAACCGATCGGGAGCTGGCGATGTTGGAACAAGAGTTGTCGCTTTGCGCCATGAGTCCGGAAGAATTTAACGCCAGTTTGAAGACAATCGCGAGTCAAAAAGAAGAGTCAGATCAGTCAATCGTTGGTTTAGACAAAAAACTAGAGTCAGTCCAAAAGAAAATCGCGACGTTTAATAATGAAGAAGAAAAAAAGAAACAGCGGATTTTTTCTTTACAGGACGCGATGCAGGCCGAACAAGAGGCGGTTAGTAAGATCATTGAGAACAGAAATTTGAAAAAAATAGAAGCCGCCAAATTAGATACCAAGCTGGAGGACTTGACCAACGAGATTTATCAGGAAATTCAAACCACGCCGGATTCTTTGCGCGAGCGTGGTATTCAGATTTTATTGCCGCAAGATTTGGAAGAGGCGCAAGTAAAAATTCAAAAATTAAAATACCAGTTAAGTTTGATTGGCGGTATTGACGAGGAAGCGGCAGTGGAGTATAAAGAAACAAAGGAAAAATACGAACATTTGACCGCGCAATTGGATGATTTGGGGAAAGCTTTCGCGGATTTGGAACAAATGGTGGTTGAGCTTGACGAGCTGATGAAGAAAAAGCGCGGAAAAGCGTTTAAAGAAATTCAGAAAGAATTCGCGCGTTATTTTGCCATGCTGTTTGAGGGCGGCAAGGCCGAATTAGTTGAATTGTATGGCGAGGAAATAGAGGCGGAGAGTGAGATTGACATTGCCGATGCGCAAATTGGCGCGGAGCAAGTTGACCGGATTGGTCTTAAAAGTGTGACAGCGGAACCCGCAAAGAAAAAGAAGCAGATTTTAATGGGAATAGATATCGTCGCTTGCCCGCCAGGGAAAAAGATTAAAAGCGTTCAGGCTTTATCCGGCGGAGAGCGTACCATGACATCAATCGCTTTAGTTTGCGCGATTTTAAACACAAATCCTTCGCCGTTTGTTGTCCTGGATGAGGTTGAGGCGGCGTTAGACGAAACCAATACCATGCGGTTGAATCGTATTTTGCATGAATTATCTTATAAATCGCAGTTTGTTTTAATCACTCACAATCGCGTCACCATGCACGCGGCCGACGCTTTGTACGGCGTGACCATGGGCGAGAGCGGAGTCAGTCAGCTGGTGAGCGTTAAACTTAATGAAGCGGTAAAAGCATTATGAACGCGATAATTTTGTGCGGAGGGCTGTCTACTCGTCTAGGGGATATTACCAAAAGCGTGCCCAAGATTTTGCTTGAGATAGGCGGCAAAACTGTTTTGGATTGGCAATTGGGAAAATTAAAATCTATTGGTATTAAAGAAGTAGTTTTAGCAGCCGGCCACTTAGCCGGAGTTTTAAAAGACACGGTTGGTTTTTCTCGATTGGGTTTGGAATTTATTTACGCGATTGAAGACAAAAGATTAGACACCGGCGGAGCGATTAAACATGGTTTGGAATATGTTTTACATCCTGACGAGCCTACGATTATTTTGAACGGCGATGTTTTGACTACGGTTAATTTATCAAACATGGTTTCGTATTTAAAACCAGAGAGCGAGGGAATAATTTTAGGTTCATTTGTGGATGATGTCGCGAGCTATGGCACTTTGGTTTATGATAAAAATTATCATCTACAAGAGTTTAAAGAAAAAGAAGGCATTCATCAACCAGGCTATCAAAATGGCGGGATTTATATTTTTAATCCGCGGATCAAAAAATATTTTCCGGAGCGTGAAGAATTCAGCATAGAATACGACGTATTTCCCAATACGAAAGATTTGTATGTTTATGAATCTGACCGGCCGTGGATTGATATCGGCGTGCCGGAAAGGTTAGGATGGGCGAAGGAGAATTGGCGAGTGTTTTTATAATTTAAAATGTAAAAGTCAAAAATTAAAATAAATGATTTTAAATTTTTATTTAATAGTATGATGGATTCAGAAGGCAGGACTACTCCGCCTCCAGACAGGATTAGAGCGTCGGAAGAACATGAAGCTTTGCGGCAGTTTGATTCCGGTTCGGCACAGATTGAGTCGCCGCGTCATCCGCAACAGGACTATTGCAAAGTATCGCCTCCTTTTGAGGGACAGACGTATTTGGTCGCTATGGTGGCAGACGGTGTGAGCAGTACCGCCAGCGCGGCCGAGGCTTCGCGTTCAGCAGTAGAGTGGTTTGTTCGGGAGTTGCAGAAGAGGGTAGAGAAAGAAGAAATCGACAAAGAGGTTGTGGAAAACACAATCCGGCTGGTTAATATTTTTTTGTTATCGGAGGCCGATAGAAAAAGCAGAGATATTGAGGATGATATGCGAGAAAAAGGGGCTCATTTGGATAGTTATAATTTGGCTTATAACTCCGACATGTTCACGACTTTTGTCGGTATAGTGATTATCGGAGATAAGGTAATATCCGTGTATCTCGGTGACAGCCGATTGTATTTGTATAGCGGCGGCCAGTTGGCGCGCATGACAGAGGACGAGACAAAGGCGGAGGAATTAAAATCACGCGGTGTTACCAAGATAACCAAGAAAGATGAAAGTATTTTGACGAATTGTTTGGGAGCTGATGACGCTGAACAGGTGTTGGATGAGTATGAAGTTGGCCGCGGTGACACTTGGCTTTTGGTTTCCGACGGAGTTTATCATGTCTTGTCTGACGAGGAATTAAAACAGATTTTGAGCCAATCAAAAGACGCGCAGTCGCTTGCTAATGATATTATTGAGGCGGTGAAAGCCAAAGGCGTGGTGGATGACACGACGGCGGTGGTGGTGAAGGTGAAGTGAGTGATTGGAGATAAAGGAGATAGGATATAGGCACTGAAAAAGCGTCTTTTTATCTCTTATCTCTTATTTCTTATTTATCGTATTGTGTCCATAAAAAAAATCTTCTTAATTGTCACTCTACTATGTTTACTCTTCATAGCCTGGTTTTTGTATTCCGAAATTTACACCACCGAGGCGCAGGTGGGGGCAGGCAAAGTTGTATTTGAAGTTAAAGCCGGCGAGAACGTGACAGAGCTGGCCGAACGATTAGAAATTGAACAAGTTATTAGAAGCGCGTGGCTGTTTAAAAAATATTTGGTTTGGCAAGGACTTGATAAAAAAATAAACTTTGGCGAGTTTGAATTAGCCGCGCCGATCACTTTGGCGCGAGTGGCCGATGTTTTGTCCCGACCAGGGTTGAATGAAAGAGAAATTACGATTATTCCCGGGTGGACTATCCGCGATATCGCGCAGTATTTTGAATTTAACGGCATGTTTCAGGCCGAAGAATTGACCGAGCTGGTCGGTTTGCCGGCGGTGAGTTATAAAAATTGGAAAGAAGGCGCGCCAAAGTTGAGTTCAGATCCTTCGGCTTCCCTCGGTCCATCTCGGGACGGGTCGCTCAGGACAGATCTGGAAATTTTGGAAGATAAGCCGTGGTATGTGAGTTACGAAGGATATTTGGCGCCGGAAACTTATCGGATTTATAAAAACGCGAAGCTTGAAGATATTGTCTTAAAATTAATTCAACAGCGCGAGCAAGAAATTACCGATGAGATGCGGCAGGAAATGGGGAAACAAGGAAAGAGTTTTTATGATATTTTAATTATGGCCAGTATTTTGGAGCGTGAAGTAAAGTCGGAAAAAGATAAGCGTTTGGCCGCGGATATTTTGTGGAGGAGGTATAATAAAAACTGGGCATTGCAGGCGGATTCAACTGTGCATTACGCGGTAAATAAAAGCGGAGATGTTTTCACCACCAAAGAAGATCGCGACAGCAACTCGCCGTGGAATACTTACAAATATCCGGGCCTGCCGCCAAGTCCGATCAGCAATCCGTCTTTGGAATCAATCAAAGCCGCGTTATATCCGGAAAAGAATGATTATTGGTACTTTTTGACCACCCCGGAGGGTGAAGTTAAATACGCGAAAATTCTAGATGAACATAATGCGAACAGAGTGGAGGTGTACTAGGCTGACAATGCTTACTAGGCTTACAAGGCTGACAATACGATATGCAGGATTATCATAATTTGTTGGTTTGGAAAAAAGCGTTAGAGTTTGTGAAATTAGTTGTAGGAATAGCCAGCGTTGTTTACACTTTTGAAAGTCATTGCGAGCCTTCGCAGGCGAAGCAATCCACACCGTTATCGCGTTCTAATGCGATTGCTGGATTGCGGAGCCTGTCTCGAGTGAATGTGAGGGATCGCGCGAGCTCCTCGCAATGACAGATTAGCCGTTTAACAGTTGTGAAACTGTATACAACGCTATTAAATCTTACATTTAAACTTATTAAATCGGTTCAATAGCTTTGTAAGCCTTGTCAGCCTCGTAAGCCTCGTAAGCATTTATGTTAGCCAAAGATTTTGATTACAATTTACCTTCCGAATTAATCGCGCAAACACCAACAAATCCGCGCGATTCTTCGCGGCTGATGGTTGTTGATAGAAAAACCCAAACGATTGAACATCGCCATTTTTATGATATTATTGATTTTTTTAAAAAAGGCGATTTGATTGTTTGGAATAATTCTAAAGTTTTTAAGGCCAGATTGTTTGGGAAATTAACCACGATTGACGATCAAGAATTATTTGAACACAAAAAATTGATTGAAATATTTTTAATCAGGCCGATGGAAAACGAGGGAGTGTGGAAAGTATTGGCGAAGCCGGGGAAACATGTTGAACCTGGGATGAGAGTTAGATTCGCGCCGGATTTTTATTGCGATGTGGTAGTGAAAGAACCGACAGGTGAGATTTTGGTTCAGTTTGTTGATTCAGAAGAGCAAGTGAGAGAAAAGGCGAATAAATACGGCCACATTCCGGTGCCGCCGTATATTAAAGACGAGCCGCACGAGTTAGAGAGTTACCAGACCGTTTATGCCAAATACGAGGGTTCGGTCGCGGCGCCGACAGCCGGGTTTCATTTTACGCCGGAGTTGATTCAAAAGTTGCGGGACAAAGGCGTTGAGTTCGCGGAAATAACTTTGCATGTCGGGCTCGGTACTTTTTTACCGGTTAAATCCGAACGCGTGGAAGATCATACTATGCACAGCGAATGGGTGGAGCTGGACGAAGAAAACGCGGAGAAGATTAATTTGGCGAAGGAAGAAGGGAGAAGAGTTATTGCTATTGGGACCACGACGGTGAGAACACTTGAGGGAGTGGCTGGATTAAATAATAAAATAGATAGAGATAATGTAGAGATAAATGGAAATAGCTATACATTTTTAGTTAGAGCGTATAAAGGCGACATCAACATCTTTATCAAACCAGGCTTTGAATTCAAGGTGGTTGACGCGATGATTACGAATTTTCACTTGCCGAAGTCAACGCTTTTGATGTTAGTTAGTTCATTTGCTTGCGACACACAGTTTATGTTAGAATCTTATCAGAAAGCAGTGGAGGAGAAATATCGGTTTTATAGTTTCGGGGACGCGATGCTAATCAAGTAGGTGGAAATTCCATTGTGGATAAAGAACTTGACAGTATCATTAGTCCGTGGTATCGTATAAATGTGTATCAGACGACGAACCGTATCCAAAACGGATCAGGAAGAACCCCAACAGGGTTTTTCTTTTTATGTTATAATATTTCCCGTGACTGGAGAGTATTGCCTGTGGGACAGGACGTTGTCTGATACACAACTGATCCGCCAAAAGCGGATACGGTTCAACTCCGTTGCTCTCCGCACCGGAACACCCGGCGTCTGCCGGGTGTTTTGTTTGCTAATTTTTAATTTTAAGCGGATTAAAGTTGGTATTTGTGTCATAATAGTCCACCTCTTCTCTTTTTTTCAACCACCCAGCAACACGATAAGTGACAGGCAATAAAATTATCTCCACCAAAATTTTGAAAATATAATTTGATACCCAAATAATCCAAATCAAATTCCACGGCAGGACGCCGGCGAAGGCGATTAGTAAAAAGACAGTGGTGTCAAAAAATTGTCCGACTACTGTTGATCCAATCGTCCGCAACCACAGAAATTTTCCATGCGTCTTTATTTTTATTTTCGCCAAAATATAACTGTTTAAAAATTCACCGATTAAATACGCGCACAAACTGCCCAGCACGATTCTTGGCACTACGCCAAGGATTGACTCAAACGCGGCTTGATTGCCCCAGTCCAGCGCTGGCGGGAGTTTCTGCACCACCCAAAAAGTTATTACCATCAGCAGGTTCATCGCGAAACCAATCCAAATTACCCGTCTTGCTCGCGCGTAGCCGTATACTTCGGTCAGAATATCCCCGAAGATGTAAACGAGAGGAAATAAAATCGTCCCGCCGTCAAAACTAAACCAGCCGAGCGAAAGTATTTTTGTGCTGGTGATGTTGGATAAAATTAGCACGACGGCGAAAGCAGTGGTGATGAGGTCGAGATGTTTGAATGTTTTCATAGTTTGAAAGTTTTGCAGTTATTGTGCTTCTCGTTTGTATTCAATTCAAAAAAATCACATACCAAAATTCTTGTCTTTTATTTCCAATATGGTCCATTTACCCCACTTTTTTTCTGCGGAGTATGTAGTAGCAGCCCCCCACACCCCCCTTTCGTTTAGGTAATAGCCAATTACAATAGACGCTTCATTGTTGCTTATTTTTATTATTGACAAGATTTCTCCCATATTTTTAACGTCTGCCCGCTTATTTACAGTAGCTATGAGACCTTCTGCATCCTTTTTTGAAAAACCGCTTTCAGCTATGACAGATTCGATGCTGGTGGAGTATTTTTTGGTTTCGTCATTGCGAGGCACAGTTCGTAGGGTAACTAACAGCGCTACCAACAAAAGAGTCGTCGCCAAGATTACAGAGCCAAATAGTTTTTTTAAATTTCTCGGCTTTTTTATGTCTGCATCCATAGTTTAAAATTAAAAAGTTAATTTTTGAATTACTAAATTGTTACCTGAATTGTAGCATAATCAGCTATTTGTGTAAATTCGCTGGGGTTGACAAATGGGGTAAAATGTGCTATAATATATTCATTAATACATATAAAATCAAAAATATGGGCAGATTTCATAATGAATGGGGAGAAGCGAAAAATGTTAGAAGCAGAAAACCCGGAGAGTCTGATTATGTGCCGGTGGAGGAAATACCGGACGAAGGTAAAGACCCGGAGAGTTTGTTAATCGCGCGAGAAGATCGTGGCGGAGAAAATGATGAGTTGCCAGATATGAGGCGACATAAAGAAGCGGTTGGGTCGATGCACGGTGACCGTGATGGTGGCGTTGGCGAATCAAACCCAACAGTTGAAGGTTTAAGAAAATCCGCAATCGTAAAAGGCGCGGTTTATCACAGTGTCTTGGAACGAAGATCCTGCGAGTCAGAAAAAAGAGGAAAGGGCGGCAAATTAAACAAACCAGTAAGGGACAGAGGGGAGTTGAAAAAAGCAGCTTAGAAAATTAATTTAGATTTAAGTCTGAATTTTTTATCGTCAGTTAAATCCACTCTTTTTTTAATTCTAAAAATTTATTATCTTTGATTGCTTGTCTAATTTCTCGCATTAGGTTTAAAAAGAAATGCAGGTTGTGAATCGTGGCGAGGCGGTAGGCGAGGAGCTCTTCGGCTTTGAAGAGGTGGTGGAGATAGGCGCGGGTGTAATTTTTACAAGTTGAGCAGGTGCAGAGTGGATCGATTGGAGATTTGTCATCGCGGTATTTTGCGTTGTTTATGTTGATACGATGTTTGTTGCCGTTATCGCGAGCCTCGAAGAGGCGTGGCGATCCAAACTGGATTGCTTCGTCGCTCGTCCCTCGCTCCTCGCAATGACAGAAGAGCGCTCCATTCCGCGCCATGCGAGTGGGCGCGACGCAGTCAAACATATCAACGCCGCGTTCAACGACTTCAAATAAATCAGACGGGGAAAAACCGACCCCCATGGTGTAGTGCGGCTTGTTTTTGGGAATTATTGGATTGACCCAGTCCAATATTTTTTTTGTCGCGTCCATATTAAAACCGACTGATTCGCCGCCGATGGCGATGCCGTCAAAGTCCATTGCCGAAATGGCGCGGGCGGATTCTTCGCGAAGTTCTTTGTGATTTGCCCCCTGAATTATACCAAACAAAAATTGTTTGTTTTTACCCGCCTGCCATGACTTGCCGTCAGGCATGTCGGGCAGGTGTTTTAATGTTTTAATGTTTTTATGATATGTGAGACAGCGTTCGGCCCATTTGTGCGTGCGCTCCATTGCCTCGCGGGTGTATTTTTCATCAGCGTCATCCGGAGTGCATTCGTCAAAAGCCATGATAATATCCGCGCCGAGTTTGTGTTGAATTTCAATCGCGGATTCGGGAGTGAAGCGATGCGTGCTTCCATCCAAGTGAGAAGTGAAAGTAACTCCCTCGTCATCAATTAATGCCAATTTTCCTTGATCCTTATAATAATCCGGATTTCCGGATAATCCAGATTTACAGATATTTTTTGACAGACTAAAAACCTGGAATCCGCCGCTGTCGGTTAAAATCGGGCGATTCCAGTTCATGAATTTATGAAGGCCGCCGCAGTCGTTGATTATATCTTCTCCGGGGCGGAGATGCAGATGATAGGTGTTTGCCAAAATAATTTGCGCGTCAAGATTTTCCAGATCGGCGCTGTCCAAACTTTTAACTGTCGCCTGCGTGCCGACCGGCATAAAAACCGGCGTTTCAATGTCGCCGTGAGCGGTGTGGATTACTCCGGTTCGCGCGAGGGAGTGTTTGTCTTGGTGGGTGATGGTGAAGAAAGACATAGCATTTAGGGCGTAGGACATAGGATATAGGATGTAGGATGCAAACAGCTTATCAGTCTTTGACTAAAAAATCAAGATATTTTAATATAGATGTATATGAAAAGATATTGGCTGATAAATTTAATCTGTATTGTTTTGAGCGCGGGTTTTTTATTTGGGATGGTGTGGGTGTGGAGGGGGACGGATGAGATAGATTATGAAGCGGAATTAAGAATAGCGAATAGTAAAATTGAAAATGTAAAAATCAAAATGGAAAATAATGTCGCGCGTGTTAATGCGGCATTGCCGCCGCAATATTTTATTTCCGTTCCTTTCACTTCCCAAGCGCCGGAGAAAAATTGGGAACAGCCGTGGCAGGACGCGTGCGAGGAGGCGGCGGTATTGATGTTAGACGCGTATTATAAAAATTATAATTTGAGTCCGCTGTTCGCGAAAGATGAAATTTTGAAAATTATTAAATGGGAGGAAGAGAGAGGTTGGGGAAGCAGTATTGAGATTGAGAAGGTGAGAGAGTTGGTAGAGCGATTTGTGTTACTGAATCACACCATCACCACATCACTACATCACGCGCGAATTGTGAATGATCCGACTGTGGAGAATATTAAAAAATTTGTCGCTAACGGACAACCGGTGTTGGTGGTCGCGGATGGAAAGGTTTTGCCGAATCCGCATTTTAGAAACGGCGGACCGGTTTATCACGCATTGATTATCCGCGGGTACACGGAAACCGAATTTATTACAAACGACCCAGGAACGCAATTCGGCAGAGGATTTAAATACAAATACAAAGATTTATTAAACGCCATTCATGATTGGAACGGCGGAGATGTAAAAAATGGAAAGCGAGCGGTATTGGTGGTGGAATGACAGCTCTGTCATTGCGAGCCTTCGCAGGCGAAGCAATCCACGGCGTGGTCACAACCTCGCGCGTTTGTGTTTGATATATTCCCACACCGCTGGAATAATAGAAATAATTATAATCAGAAGAACAATCGCCGTTAGATTATCTTTGACAAATTGGATATTGCCGAAATAATAACCGGAAAAAACAAAGATGGCAATCCAAAATATTCCGCCGATGATGTTGTAGCTTAAAAAACTAAAGTAATCCATTTTTCCAATACCGGCAACGAACGGGGCGAAAGTCCTGACAATCGGGACAAATCTTGCTAAGACGATTGTTTTTTTACCATAACGAGTAAAAAACGATTTTGTTTTTTCTATATGCGCGGGGTTGATGAATCTATCGAAGATTTTTTCTCCTAAATAGCGTCCGAGCCAATAATTCACCGTGTCGCCCAAGATTGCGGCTACGGTGAGCAGTATAAATAGGATGTATGGGTTCAGAGCGCCGGCCGCGGCGAGAGTTCCAGCGATAAATATTAAAGAATCGCCCGGGAGAAATGGCATAATTACCAATCCGGTTTCCACGAAAATAATCAGAAACAGAAATAAATAGACAAGACTGCCGTAGGTCGCTACCAACGCGGTGAGGTAGGTGTCAAAGTGGAGAATGAAATCAATGGCGGTTTTTATCATATTAAATTTTTTTATGATATAATCCTACCACAAATTAAGAGCTTTAAGCAAATTGAAAGTGTTATTTATGCCAAATTACGAAGCTGAATTAAATCAAGAACAGTTAAACGCGGTACGGAATGCCGACGGGCCGTGTTTGGTTTTGGCTGGCGCTGGGTCAGGTAAGACGCGGACGATCACTTACCGCGTGGCGTATTTGCTGGAGCAAGGCATTAATCCGGAAAATATTTTGTTGGTAACTTTTACGAATAAAGCGGCGAGAGAGATGATTGAGAGGGTGGCCACGCTTGTGAACCCCCTCCCCGCCCCGATGCGAATCGGGGCACCCCTCCTTGTTAAGGCGGGGGGTATCGAACCTCTCCCCTTAACAAGGGGAGATGCCACGGCGTGGCGGGGCAGAGAGGTGGTTCGCCAACTCGCCGTTTTGCCGTGGTCCGGGACATTTCATCATATTGCCTATCGGGTGTTAAAAAAGTATTGTTCGTTTTTGGGGTATAAAAATAATTTTTCTGTTTTGGACAGCGATGATAGTTCAAATTTAATTAAACAATGCTTGAAAGACGAAGGCGTGGATCGGACACAGCGGCGTTTTCCATCGCCGGCGGTTTTGCAGTCAATCGTCAGCTACGCGCGGAATTCCGAGACGACAACAGAAGATGTTTTGAATCTAAAGTACCAGCATTTTTTGCCGTTAGCCGACAGCATTAAAAGCATCGCGGTGAATTATGAAAAAAGAAAATTAGCCGCGAATGTAATGGATTTTGATGATTTGTTGGTTAATTGGTTAAAATTGCTGCAACAATCGGAAAAGATTCGGCAAAAATACCAAGAGCAGTTTCAATATATTTTAGTTGATGAATATCAGGATACTAACAAAATTCAAGCGTCAATTATCCGTTTGATCGCCGCCAAACATCGCAATTTGCTGGTTGTCGGCGACGACGCGCAGAGCATTTACAGTTTCCGCGCGGCGGAGGTTAAAAATATTTTGGATTTTGAAAAAGAATATCCTGACGCGAAGATTTTTCGTCTGGAAACCAATTATCGCTCCACGCCGGAGATTTTGAATTTGGCGAATAACATAATTTCCAACAACATCAACCAATACCAAAAAGAATTGAAGAGCGTGCGGGAAAAATTTGTTCGGCCGGAAGTCCACTCGTTTGATACCAATGACGAGGAAGCTGTTGCCATCGTCAGCCGGGTAGAGGAGTTGTTTGGCGAGAGGGTGGAGCCGAAAGATATCGCGGTTTTATTCCGCGCCGCGCATCATTCGCAAGCGCTGGAAATGGAACTGATAAAACACGGCATCGCTTATGATTATCGCGGCGGCGTGCGGTTTTTTGAACGCGCGCATGTCAAAGATGTTTTGGCCTATTTGCGGATATTAAATAATTCCACAGATACGGTCGCGTGGCAGAGAGTTTTAAATATGCAGGTGGGGATTGGAGAGGCGACGATTGAAGTGATTTTAGAGAGACTTAGGACGTATGACATAGGACGGATGATTGAATATTTACCGGCGAGAGCCAGTGTCGGGTGGAATGATTTTTTGCAGGTTTTTCAGCCTCTGCAAAACACGGTTGATGTTGGCGTTGGTGGTAAGATTCGGATTATTATGGAAAGTAAATACGCCGAATATTTAGAAAATGAATATCCTGATTATCGGGAGCGGCTGCAGGATTTGGAACAGTTGGCGAAATTCGCGGATCAAGCCGAGGATTTAGATCAATTCTTAGCCGAGTCAAGTTTGCAAGAGGGGTTTCAGACTTCAGACTTCAGACTTCAGACTTCAGCCCCAGACGGACAACCGAAGACTGAAGACAGAAGTCTGAAGTCCAAGATAGTTCTTTCCACCATTCATCAAGCCAAAGGTTTGGAGTGGCAGGCAGTATTTATTATTAATGTTTCCAATGGTCAATTTCCGAATGATCGCGCGGCGCGCGAGGATAATGGAATAGAAGAAGAGCGGCGATTATTTTACGTGGCGGTAACGCGCGCGAAAAAACATCTGCAAATCAGTTATTTAATGTCTGGAAGTTTCGGCGGTTCAATCGGCGGACCAAGTTTGTTTGTCAATGAAATCAATAAAAATTTGGTTGACGCGGATCTGCGCGGCGCGGTGTTTAATGACAACGAGCTGGAAGAAATTATTTATATTGACGAAGAAAAACCAAAACGGCAATTTAAGCCCGGGAGTTTTTTGCGGGATGTCGATGATCTTTGATCTATACAAGCTATTGACAAGATCCAACTATTCTGGTACTATATATACAGTGATGTATAGGTAAGGAAGTGTTCAAGACCTAAGGAAGACCTCAATCGCGAGATGGAGGTCTTTCTTTTTTTGCTCACCAGAAATGTTCTTTGTGAAGTAATACATGCAGCAACTGGAGGTTTTGTGTTCGAGTTATATTTTTTTTAGTATTATTCCAACCACGCCATACGCAGTTTCGTCTTGTTTGCTATAAAATCTGTAATAGACATCCACAGCCTCATCAATATTGTTTTTGTCAGGTAAAACATTATTTACACCTTCTACCATTATCATCTCTCGAAAATTTTTGTAGGTATTTTTTTTAATTATTTTAAAATTTGCTTGGCCGTTGATCTCCAAAATGTCGCCAACTTCCAACTCCAAAAATTTGTCTTTGTTTAAACGGCCTTCAACGGTTTTTTCACCAGACATAATATAACTAAAATATGGTTCTTGCACGCTTATCTTTATTATTTTCATAAAAGTATTTCTGTTAAGTTTGCGGTTAAATATTACCTTTTTTTATATTATATCACACATCATATTCTTGTCATTTTTGCCCTCATCTGCTATATTATCTCCGTAGCGGCAGAGGGCCTTTACATCACCAATGGTATTGAGGCTTCCTCCTCGCTGCTACATAAAAGGCGCCACTTTGGGTGGTGTTTTTTAATTTGTTGCGAGCGAGACCCCCTCCTGCACCTCCCCCTATTGAAGGGGGAGGGATAAGAGAAGTATTGATACTTTGGCGGATTGATGTTATACTTTGGCTATTCTTATTTATTACTTATGCGCGAATTGTTTCAAGTGGTTTTAACCCAGCCGATGTTCAACGCTTTTGTCGGTCTGTATAATTTAATTCCCGATGTCGGCGTGGTTATTTTGATTATCACGGTTTTAATTAAACTGGCCCTGTATCCGTTGACGGCGTCGTCAATTAAATCCCAAAAAG
>MFQN01000010.1 GCA_001783065.1 Candidatus Magasanikbacteria bacterium RIFCSPLOWO2_12_FULL_43_12 | reverse complement strand
GTTTAATTGTTGCTGGAGTGAGAGACATAAAAAAATTCACCTAATTCACCTAATAAAATATCTAATATCAAATTTCCAATATTCAAATACTTATTTTACCATTTTCTTTTCCTCAACACTGACAACCGCCTCTTTCTTTTCCGCTGGCTTAACAAACACTTTGGCTTTCACTTTAAAAGCATGCAGGGCGTCAAAAGTCGCTTTGATATTGTTCATTTTGTTTCCGGTACGGCCTAAAATTTTCGCTGACGCGTTTGGCACGCCGGCGATTTCCAAAACAACCCGAACCGCGCCGCCGGCGATAATGCCGGAACCGCGAGGGGCGGGTTGAATAAGAACCTTTGCCGCTCCATATTTGGCCATTACCGCGTGGGGAATGGTATCGCGGATAATCGGCACATTAAATATTGTCTTGTGCGCTTGGTTAACCGCTTTATTAACCGCCATTTGCACGTCTTTGCCTTTATCAACGCCATAACCGACGCGTCCGCGATGATCGCCGATCAAAACCGTGGCGCGAAAACTCATTTGCTTGCCGCCTTTGGTAACGCGAGTAACCCGCGCCAAATCAAGAATTTGCTGATCAAATTCCGGTTTCTCCGCTTTTGGCCTGCTAGATCTATTTTTATCTTTACCTTTTGCCATATAATTTTGATAACTGGTAGAAAATGCGGAAAATATTATTATTTTTGAAGCGAGGACTGTTTGACGAGCTTAAGCGAGGAGTTCCGCAGCGAAAAAATAATAATATTTTCTGCTAACAAATTAAAATTCTAATCCACCATCGCGCGCGCCCTCGGCCACGGCCGCGACTCTGCCGTGATATTTATAACCGCCGCGATCAAAAACCGCTTTAATAATACCAAGCGCTTTGGCTTTTTCCGCCAATATTTTGCCAACCAAATAAGCTGTCGCGACTTTTGCTTTACGCTCGCCAACGTCAGCTTTTTTTACTTCAACTTTCTTGCTATGAACCGCGGCCAAAGTTTTACCGGCTGAATCATCAACCAATTGCGCGTATGTGCCAAGCGAACCTCGAAAAACATTCAATCTTGGTTTTGCCGCGGTGCCAAAAACTCTCGCTCGCACTCTCTGCTGGCGTCTGGCTCTGCGTTTTTGTTTATTAACTAATTTCATAACATTGATTTAGGCTGATTTAGAGTTGGTTAGGCGGCGGCTTTGGCAGCGGCTTTGCCAGCCTTGTGGTGGACAACCTCGCCGACATACCTTATACCCTTGCCTTTGTACGGCTCCGGGCGCTTGATGCCGCGGATTTCCGCCGCAACTTTGCCCAACAACTCAATATCAAAACTTTCAATTTTAATTACATTTTTTTCCACTGATACCACCGCTCCGGCCGGGACTTTATAAATAACCGAATGTGAAAAACCAACTTCCATCTTTAGATCTTTACCTTGCATGGCAACGCGAAAACCAACGCCATTAATTTCCAATTCTTTTTTAAAACCAACGGTTACGCCGGTTACCATATTTTTGATATGGGCGGCAAATGTCCCCCACAAAGCTCTTTCTTTCTTTTCCTCTTTGTTAACAACATCCACAGAAACAGTATTATCAACTATTACAATCTTAACCTCGCGTGGAAAAATACGCTTCAGTTCGCCTTTCGGACCTTTTACTGTCACGACCTGATCCCCTGTTGTCACAATAACTCCGACTGGTATGGTTAATTGCAGTTTACCGATACGAGACATAAAACTTAATAAATTGAACAAATTAATTCGCCGCCCAATCCGACCGATTTAGCTTTCTTGTTAGTCATTAAGCCCTTAGGAGTGGATAAAATCGCGATGCCATAACCATTCAAAACCTGCGGTAAATCGCCTTTCTTGCAATAAACGCGCCGACCAGGCTTGCTTTCGCGCGTAATGGAACGAATCGCCGGTTGTTTGCCGTCATATTTTAAATCAACAGAAATCTTTTTTTTGCCTTCCACATCAATAACTTCAACTTTATTCAAATAATTCTCCGCTTGCAAAATATCCAAAACCGCCTTCTTCAATTTAGAATATGGCATTTCAACCTTACCCAATCTGGAATTTTGGGCATTTCGCAAACGAGTTAACATGTCAGCAATTGGATCCGTCATCATAAGAAAATATATTTAATTACCAGCTGGATTTACGCACGCCGGGGAGCTTGCCCTGATTAGCCAACTCTCGGAAACAAATGCGGCACAGTTTGAATTTACGCATAAAACTGCGCTTACGGCCACAGCGCCAGCAACGAAAAACCAAACGCGTGCTATATTTCGGTTTTTTATTTGATTTAGCGATTTGCGCTTGTGTAGCCATAATCTTTTTAACAATTATTCTTTTTCGTTGGTTTTAAAAGGGAAACCCAGTTGTTCCAAAAGCGCCATCCCCGCCTCTTTGCTCTTCGCGCTGGCGCCAATCACAACTTCTAAGCCGTGCAATTTATCCATTGACTCAATTTTAACTTCCGGAAAAGCGTTATGCTCTTTGAAACCGACGCAATAATTCCCGCGCTGATCAAAACTCTTGCGGCTCAAACCGCGGAAATCTCTGACGCGAGGCAAGGTAATGCTAATCAGCTTATCCACAAAATCATACATCTTTTTGCCGCGCAAAGTGACTGAAGCGCCGATATTCATTCCTTCTCTGATCTTAAAATTGGAAATTGATTTGCGTGATTTATTATGAACCGGCTTCTGGCCGCTGATTGCTTTCAAAGTGCCGTCTATCACGTCAATTAGGGCGGTCTCTTTGACAAAACGGCCATAACCGACATTTATCACCACTTTGGTCAACTTCGGCGCTTGCATTACATTGCGCAAACCCAGCCGCTCTTTCAAGGCCGGAACCACTTCGGTTTTATATTTTTTCTGCAATCTTGATTCCATAATAATTTAAGATACTAATATACGAATAGAGTACTAATGATACTAATGAATACGAATATTTAGCATCAGAGGGTATTTAGTATACATTAGTATCATTAGTACATTAGTATATTCGTATGTTAATCTACGAATTCGCCGCTGATTTTTGCTATTCTCTTTTTCTCATCGCCTTCTTTCTTAAAACCAACCCGCGTCGGCTTTCCGGATTTCGGATCAATCAACATCACTTTGCTGATATGCAATGGGGCCGACAATTCAATTGTCTGTCCTTTCTCGCCCTGCTTTCTCGGACGCAAATGTTTTTTTAACATATTCGCGCCTTCAACAACAACATAAATCCGGCGCTTTTCTTTATTTTCCAAAACCTGAACCACCTTGCCGATTTTGCCTCGGCTCTTTCCGCTTAGCACTTTTACTTTATCACCGGTCTTTATTCTCATATTGGTGTAATTAGTGGTCGCAAATTAGTGGGCTATAAAACTTCCGGGGCTAACGAAATTATTTTTTGAAAACCCGCCCCGCGCAATTCTCTGGCCACCGGCCCAAAAATACGCGTACCTTTCGGTTCTTTGCTTTTTTGGTCAATCACCACGGCGGCGTTTTCATCAAAACGGATATAGGAGCCGTCTTTACGGCGCGTCTCTTTTCTCTGGCGAACAATTACCGCGTGCGCCACTTCGCCCTTCTTAATCAAAGAATGAGGCGATGCTTCTTTTACCGCGCAAGTGATAATGTCGCCAAGCCGCGCGTAACGTTTTTTGTATCCTCCCAAAACTCTAATACACATCAGCTTTTTCGCGCCGCTGTTATCAGCAACTTTTAACATTGATCGATGTTGAATCATATTAGCTTAACACCTTGACTAATCTCCAACGCTTGGTTTTGCTCAACGGCCGGCATTCTTCAAATAAAACTTTACCGCCCACTTTCGCAAGATTTTTTTCATCATGCACCAAATATTTTCGCGACTGTAAATACTGCTTGCGATATTTTGGATGCATTATTTTGCTTTCAACCAGCACATTTATTGTTTTGTCGCCGCGCGCCACCAAAACTTTGCCCTCAAAACTGCGGCGGGTGACTTTTGCTTTTATATTTCCAATGTTTTCCATATTACTTAACAATCAAAAGTGTTAAAATTCTGGCAACGGTTTTTCTGCATTTTGGAATCGCTTGCACGTTTTTTAACTGTTTTTCCGATGCCTTAAAGCGGAGTTCTCTCAACTCATCGCGTTGTTCCGCCAATAGCTCACGCAATTCTTTCTCGCTTTTATTTTTCAAATCGGAAAATTCCATATCTTTTATATTTTTTTGATAAATCTGGACTTCACCGGCAATTTATGCGCTCCGGCTTCCAATGCCTCGCGCGCCGATTCTTCGCTGATACCGCCCATCTCAAACATCACGGTGCCGGGACGAACCGTTGCCGCGTAATAATCCGGAGAGCCTTTACCGCCGCCCATTGGTACTTCACTGCCTTTTTTAGTAACCGGTCGGTCAGGAAAAATTCTAATCCAAATCTTGCCGCCGCGTCTAATATAGCGAGTCAAAACGCGACGCACAGATTCTATCTGGCGCGAACTGATCCAAGCATACTCTTCGGCAATCAAACCAAAACCGCCAAAAGCCACAGTGGTCAAACGAGAAGCAACCCCAAGGTTGCGCCGACCCGGCTTGTGCCACTTTCTATGCTTGACTTTTTTTGGTAACAACATAACCAGCAATTTCAAATTTTCAATTTTTCCCGCTGCGAGCGGGATCCCGCTGTGGCGGGATAATTTTTAATTGACGAGAAGTTGGCCTGACGCCAGCTTCTTTGCCTAATGGTTTTTCAGTCGTCTTTTTCTCATTTGTTTCCAATTCGGCAAACTTGTCTTTGCGGCCGAATATTTTTCCGTGGCAAATCCAAACTTTAATTCCAATCTTGCCGTAAATTGTTTGGGCCTCAACCAAAGCGTAATCCACATCGCTGCGCAAAGTTATCAACGGCACAGTGCCGGCCGCCAACTTTTCGCGGCGAGCGATTTCCACCCCATTCAATCTGCCGGCCATGGCAATTTTCACGCCTTTCGCGCCGGCTTTCATTACCCGTTCAATTGACTGTTTCATCACGCGGCGGAAAGGAATGCGGCGTTCAATTTCCGCGACCATTGACTGGCCCACTACCTGCGCTGACAGAGCCGGATTTTTTATTTCTTTAATGCTCAACTTGGCCTTTAACGACATTTGCAAAAACTTTCGCTCAATCATTTTGCGCAAATCATCAATACCCTGCCCGCCGCGGCCGATTACCATGCCCGGTTTCGCGGCCAAAATCGTTATTCTTACTTCTTTCGGACCGCGTTCAATGCCAACAGCGTCAACGTGCGCGTCTTTAAACTTTTTAAATAAAAATTCGCGGATCTTTATATCCTGTTCAACATGTTTCGCGTAATTCTTGCCAGTACACCACTTGGAATCCCAGGTGTAAATTACTTGCATGCGATGAATTGTTGGTTGAACCTTGTGACCCATAGTGATTATTTTTTAAGTGCTTTCTTTTCCGCTTTTTCTGTTTTCTTTTCTTTCACTTCGCCGGTAAGAGTCAAAACAATATGCGCGGTGCGTTTGCGGATTGGGGTCGCCCGACCCATAGCTCGCGGCATCCATCGGTATAATATTGGTCCGCCATCAACTGTTATCTGTTTCACCATTAGGCTTGACTCATCTGACTCATAATTGTGCTTGGCATTGGCAATCGCGGATTGCAATAATTTCAACAACGGTCTGGCCGCTGTCCGGCGGCTTTGTTCCAATTGAACAATCGCTTCGGCCGCGCTTTTCCCGATCAACAAATCGGCTAGGATTCTGACCTTGCGAGGAGCCATTCGTAAATATCTCAATTTTGCTTTCATTTCAACTTTTGCCATATCTCATTTATTTCGCTTTAGCGGCTGCCGGCGCTGGTGCGGCCGGAGCCGCCGCGGCCTCTCCCGCTTTTGCTTGATCTTTCGCCATCTTGCCGCCATGAACGGTAAACTTGCGTGTTGGAGAAAACTCTCCTAATTTATGTCCGACTTTATTTTCTTCAACAAACACATCCAAAAAATTTTTGCCATTATGAACCTGAAAAGTCATCCCGATCATGTCCGGAGTAATCGTGCAAGCTCTAGCCCAAGTTTTAATCGGCTTGTGGCTTTTTGTTGCTTTCGCTTTCATGACCTTGCTCAACACGTTTGGATCAACAAACGGCCCTTTTTTCAAACTTCTTGGCATAATTTATTTATTTAACAGTTCCTTTTCTTTTTTTTAAAACAAACTTATCGCTCCATTTTTGCGGCTTTCTGGTCTTCACGCCTCTGGCTTTCTTTCCCCACATTGTCTTCGGTCCGCCTTTCAAACCAATCGGGCTATGGCCCTCGCCGCCGCCGTGCGGGTGATCAACCGGATTCATATTCTTGCCTTTAACCGTTGGCCGGATGCCGCGCTTTCTAATGCGACCCGCCTTGCCCCATCTAATCAAATTATAATCAGGATTGCTTACCTGCCCAATAGTCGCCAAACAATTTTTTTGAACCATTCTAACCTCTCCTGACGGTAATTTAAGCTGGGCGTATTCCCCTTCAATCACTTGAAATTGCGCGCCATTGCCGGCGCCGCGCACGATTTGTCCGCCCTTTCCCGGAGTCAATTCAACATTGTATACAAACAAACCGACCGGAATTTCTTCTAATGGCATGCGGTTGCCGACTTTCGCTTCAATTTTTTTCCGGCTGGACATTATAGTTTCGCCGATTTTGATTCCTTGCGGAGCTAAAAGATAACTTTTCTCCTTGTCAGCATATTCAACCAGCATGATTCTAGCCCCGCGGTTCGGATCATATTCAATCGCCTTCACTTCCGCCGGCAAATCAAATGAATGTTGTTTAAAATCAACCAGCCGATACAAACGTTTAACTCCCCCGCCTTGGTGGCGCACGGTAATCTTGCCGGTGTTATTGCGGCCGGATTTTCTTTGCAAATTTACGACTAACGATTTTTCCGGTTCAACTTTGGTAATATCAGAAAAATCCTTAACACTTGATTTGCGTCTGGCAGCGGTAGTTGGTTTGTAAATCTTAATCGGCATAAATAATTTTAAACGCCTTCATGCGCGCTGATTGTTTGCCCTTTCGGTAAAGTAACTAACGCTTTCCTCCAATCGCCGCGGCGGCCTAACGAGCGTCCGTGGCGCGCTTTCTTGCCTTCCACATTTATCATTCTGACTCTATCCGGCGATACTCCATAAATATCTTTAATCGCTTGTCTGACCGCATCTTTTGACGCCTTGCGATTGATCACAAAAGTATAGACGCTGTTCGCTTCCGCCACTGCCGCTTTCTCACTCACCAAAGGATGCTGTAAAACACGGTGCGCGTTGCTATTCACCAAATTTTTTTTCACTTTAACCGGCGTAACTTTTTTTACTTCTTCTTTCTTTTCTTCTTTAATTTCTTTTCCAACCTTAACCTGCGGCTTTGTTTTTTCAAGCTCTGGTTTTTTTCTTGCTTTGGTGAATTTATCAAAAAATCCCATATTACCGATTAATTTTCAATTATCGCGATAATCTCTTTTCTATCTGTTCAATCCCTTTCTTTGTAACAATAATATATTGGTGATTCAACAAATCTTTTACACTTACGTCCTTCGCCATTTTCAAATCAACCTTTGTTACGTTATGCGCCGCTTTGACAAATTTTTCATCTTTTTTCGGCATGAGCCAAAGAGTTGAATGGCCAAAACCGGGTAAGATCTTACGTAAATTCGCCACAAACTTGGTCTTGCCATCATAAGCAAAATCTTCCAATACCACCAGCTTACTATCAAATACCTTGTCTGACAAACACATTTTTGTCGCCAGTTGGTTCATCTTTTTATTAATTTTTTGTTTAAAATTACGCGTCTTAAGCGGACCGAAAGTGACGCCGCCGCCTTTCCATAATGGCGAACGAATTGAACCGTGGCGAGCGCGTCCGGTGCCTTTTTGTTTCCATGGTTTTTTGCCGCCGCCGCGCACTTCGCCTTTGTTTTTAGTGTGGGCCCACGGTTCGCGCGCGTTAGCCATCAAAGCCGTAAAAACTTGATGCACCACGGATTTTTTCGGCTTAATTCCAAATACCGCCTCTTTCAATTCCAGAGTTCCGGATTCACTGCCAGTTTGATTGTAAACCTTTATCTGTGACATACTCAATTGCTTGTTGGATTTACTTCCGGCGCTTGTTCAACCACTGATTCAACCGCAGCCGGTTCCGCAAACTTCTCAATTTCAATTTTTCCTTCATTAGTAGAAATCAACACTATACCGCCGCGCGCTCCGGGCAAGGCTCCTTTTATCAAAACTTCATTAGTTTCCGGATGGACACTCACAATCTCCAAATTCTTCACTGTAATACGAGCGTCGCCCATATGTCCGGCCATGCGCATCCCTTTAAAAACTCTTTGCACGCCGCCAGCGCCGATACTGCCGGGCGCGCGCGAGTTGTCTTTATGGCCGTGCGTAGCCGGGCCGCCATGAAAACCGTGACGTTTGACTACACCCTGGAAACCCTTGCCTTTTGATGTGCCAATGACTTGTACTTTTTCTCCCGGTGTAAAAATCTTAACACTGAAAACATCTCCGCGCTTTAAATCAGTACTTTCATTAACGCGCTGATCGCGCAACATGCGCACTGTTATTGTTTCGTCGCCATTAACATTGATACCTTTCAAATGGCCTAAAGCGGGCTTATTCAAACGAAAACGTTTTTGCGCGCCAAAACCGATCTGCACAGCCGAAACTCCATTTTTATCAGCAGTTTTTATCTGTGTCACAACACAAGGACCAGCTTCCACCTTTGTTACAGGCACCACTGTTCCGTCTTCTCTAAAAACTTGCAGCATGTTCAGTTTTTTCCCCAAAATAAATTTCATATAAAAAACTAGAAGCCCAAAACACTAATTCATCTTATGAGCCTTTGGCTCAGGTTTTGATTCGTGTCCACGGCTTCTAGCCATTTTTGGCTAAATTAATTGGATTTTTTAATGGCGCTATTTTATTAAAATTCCAAATAAATGTCAAGAGCGTAGCTGTGTATAAATCTTTTCAGCTCATCTTGATCTCAATATCCACACCTGCCGGCAAATTCAAGTTCATCAAAGCGTCAATTACGCGCGGATTCGGATTCAAAATGTCAAGCAAACGCTTGTGGACGCGCATTTCATACTGCTCGGACGCGGTCTTGTGGACAAAAGTGGAACGACCAACGCTATACTTGTTTATCTCGGTCGGCAACGGCACCGGCCCTACCACAATAGCATTATTGCGCTCAGCCGTGTCTATAATTGTCTTAGCGGCTTTATCCACAATCTTGCTGTCGTACGCCTTGATCTTGACGCGGATCTTTTGACTAACTTCTTTTTTCTCATCTTTCCCCTCTTTGTCTGCGGTTTTAACGGTCATAAATAAAGAGCTATTTAAACGAATCCCCGCTCCGATGTAACATCGGAGCGGGGTCGCTCATTTTCAGTTAATAATCTTGGTTACCGCGCCGGCGCCGACTGTGCGACCGCCTTCGCGAATAGCAAAACGCACTTGTTCTTCCATAGCCACCGGAGTGATCAGTTTAATCTTGATATCAACCGTGTCACCAGGCATAACCATTTCAGTTCCGGCCGGCAAAGTGACATCTCCGGTCACATCAGTAGTTCTGATATAGAACTGCGGTTTGTAGCCATTAAAGAATGGTTTATGTCGGCCACCCTCTTCTTTGGTCAGACAATAAACCTTGGCTTCAAATTCAGTATGTGGTTTGATACTGCCAATCTTGGCCAAAACCATACCGCGCTCTACATCTTCTTTCTTTGTGCCACGCAGAAGAATACCCGCGTTATCGCCGGCTTGGCCTTGCTGTAAAGTCTTATTGAACATTTCTACGCCGGTGACAGTTGTTTTCTGGGTATCGCGGACGCCGACTATCTCAATCTCATCGCCAATCTTCACAATACCTCTCTCAATGCGGCCGGTAACAACCGTACCTCGGCCTTCAATTGAAAACACATCTTCAACCGGCATTAAGAAGGCTTTATCTAAGTCGCGCTTCGGTTCCGGGATATATTCATCCAATGTCTTCAAGAGCTCTAAAATCGGTTTCGCGGCCGCCTCATCGCTTGGATTCTCCAAAGCTTTCAAAGCTGAACCGCGAATAATCGGAGTGGTATCGCCGGGGAATTCATATTTCTTCAACAAATCCCTAACCTCGGCTTCTACCAAGTCAATCAGCTCGGGATCAGAAACTTGATCAACTTTATTTAAAAATACGACAATGTACGGGACTCCGACCTGACGAGCGAGCAAAATGTGCTCACGGGTCTGCGGCATTGGGCCATCCGCGGCTGAAACAACCAAAACCGCGCCATCCATCTGCGCCGCGCCAGTGATCATGTTTTTAATATAGTCGGCATGACCAGGACAATCAACGTGCGCGTAATGGCGATTGGCGGTCTCATATTCCACATGGGCTGTGGCAATAGTGATACCGCGAGATTTTGACTCCGGCGCTTTATCAAGGTCTTCAATTTCCTTGATGTCGGCATTCATGCCGTGAGCGGCCGCGACTTTCAGCATTGCCGCGGTTAAAGTTGTCTTGCCATGATCAACATGGCCGATGGTACCAACGTTCACGTGTGGCTTGGTTCTTTGAAAATCTGCCATACGTAACAAATTTCCCGCACTATCCCGAGTGGTCGGAACAGATTTTTTATCCAACGGGTTTCTTACTTAAATTATTTAAAAAATAATTATCAACCAGACAGTTCAACACTATCCGGCAACGCCAGCATTATATAACAAACTACCCATATTCGTCAAGAGAACAACTGTGGACTGCTTGCAGTGTAGTGAATCCGCAGATTCTACTACACTGTGGATAACTCGCCTAAAAATACCAAAAGCAAGCCAAAAAACAGTTTTAATGAATATTTATTTGTGGTATAATATTTTATATATAAAAAATGAGTCTGTTTCTATGGGTCGAAAAACGAAATTTCCTCTTTGGAATCTGTTTTATTGGAGTATTTTTTGTATTGTTTTTTTCTTCTTGCTGGCTCCATCAGCGAAGGCGAGTTTGTTGTCTGATATAAAAGCCAACAGACCAAACCAACAAAAAACCGTTGTTTCTAAAAAATCCATTTTTCAACAAATACAATCATTCGGCGAAAACACTATTCGCGTCAGCGCCAATTTCGGCAAGACACTTGTCAGCGACATAAAAGACTTCGGTGCGACGGTTGGCGAAACGATGGGTGATGTTGGCTCAACGTTTGAATCAACAATAAAAGAAGGGGAAGATAATATCGCCGGCTTGTTCAACTTAACACAGAAAACTGTAAAAGAAAAAATCGGAAAAATCAGCGTGAAAACCGCAACGCCGGTCCGCGCTGATCAGAAAGAAGAAGATACTCTAAAAGCAAAAACTGCTGAAACAAAAGCTGTCGCCAAAACCCAAGTAACTGCGTCATTCTTGCGGGACAGTTTGGATAAAATTAAAGGCATTGGTAAAAAAACGGTTGACGCTGGCGCGAACTTCGGCCAAACCTTATCACATGATATAAAAGATTTCAGCGCGACTGTCGGCAATACGATGGATTCGATCGGAACGACATTTGAGTCAACCATAAAACAAGGAACAGACGGTGTTGTTGAATTAGTGGATGCGGCGCAAAACAAAATCGGACAACTCGCCAATAAAACAAGTCCGCCCGTTGATGAACAAACCACGGTTAAAAATACAGAGATAAAATCCGGTGTGATCGTTGGGCCGAAGATGGAATTAGGAATTAGGAATCAGGAATCAGGAATCAACGCGACTGAAAAATCAACCCCGTCCACTGTTCAGACTAAAAAAAATCCAACGGCTAAAACCACGTCAATGGTTATTTCCAAACCGCAGTTGACTGTTTACTCCAACTCGGACAGTAAAAAAGCCGTTGTAAAAATTTTAACCCCGCAGACTGATAATAATAGTAAGAATACAAAAGCAGAAACGACAAAAACCGATACCGCCTCTTCTGAAACAAAAACATCCTCCGGGGCTTCAAATGAAATAACGACATTGCAAAACGTCAAAATAATCGGCACGATTGATTTTTCTGAAGCGAAAGTCGCCGGCCTGCAACAGACAGTAGTGAATAATTATTCTTCCAGTCCGTCGCCGTCAATAGTGGTTTATAATGAAAAAGACAAGAAAAATGAAGAATGGACAATGATCTCCGGCGCCGGCGGCGGCGTGTCGCATGGTTTTTCCGTGGGCACTAATTTAAGCGTTGGCAAAAGTTCAGACTCCACCAGCGGCGACATTACCGCCACCAGAAATCTAACTGCCGGCGGCAACATCACCGCGTCAGGTTCTGGCAGTTTCGGCGGTTTGACAATCAGTTCTATTACCAACAGTGGAAATTCCAACGTCTCCGGCACTTTGCAAGTTACAAATACTACTACTTTGTATAATGATCTGCTCATCGGCGCCTCTACTGAATCAATTGCTGACCCAGGATTTATTTTTAATGGCAACGACACTTATTTCCACGACAAGATAGGTGTCAACGGCATTGCCTATTTTGACGGCGCTGTTCAGGCCTCCTCCACTCTCTTGGTCGGCACCGCGGCTGGCACGGATAATTTGTTTGTTAATGGCAATAATACTTATGTCGCGACTTCCACTGCGGCTGGAACCACGTATTCTTTAATTGTAGGCAACGGAACAACTGGAGCAATAATCGCCGGTGGACATATTAGTCCGAGTCATACCGGTTTGTTTGATTTGGGCAGGAATGGGTTAGGATGGAATAATCTATTTGCTTCCAGCACTATTTATACTGGCGCCGGCGGCACCTCGTTATCAACTTTGACAGCGAATAATTTAGCATTCGCCGGATCATTGGGAGTTGTTTCTTCTACCGCGGGTAATTTAAGATTGGCCGCTGATGGCGCGAACCAGTTGCAAATATGGACCAACAACACTCAAAGATTGTATATTGATTCTTCCGGCAATACTTTTGCTTCCGGGA